>NZ_JAMPKN010000011.1:0-191261 GCF_039962155.1 Trichocoleus desertorum AS-A10
TGTTGAGCCAAGAGAAGACTGCCAAGGGGGGAATGAAGGCCAAGCGCCTCAAAGCAGGCTGGGATAATGATTATCTGGCTAAAGTCTTTGCTCAATAAGATGCGTTTGCCCTGTCTACTTCCACCGTAATAGCGTCCTCCACGATGATTTCGATCGCCTGGAAATTGGCACAGGTGTGCGTTTCTTTGTGGAAGACGGAGAAGAGGGGCCACAGGCAACCACAGTCAAAATTGTGGATAAGCCAGGAGTAACGGTTGGCAAATCTGATCAATCCTTAATTGAACCACCCTTGGGTTGGGAATAGCACTAAACTTCTGGGGGCAACTGCCTCCAGAGCTTCCCTGAAAGAATGAGCGATCGCGCCGATATACGCCAATAAATTAGGGCAGCAAAAAACAACAAAGCTGGCAGGGTTAGTGCTGCCAGCGATCGCAAAACTGCGTAAAACTTTAGAGTCTTGCCCTAAGCTTGAATCACATCTGGCAAGCAGACATTAGTCCCACCCAAGCCGCAATAACCGTTAGGGTTTTTCGCCAAGTATTGTTGATGGTAGCTTTCTGCGTAGTAGAACTCTGGAGCTTCAATAATCTCTGTGGTGATGGTTCCATAACCTGCTTTGCTTAAGCCTAGTTGGTAAGCATCCCGCGAAGTTGCTGCCAGTTTACGTTGCTGCTCCGAATACACATAGATCCCAGAGCGATACTGAGTTCCAGAATCATTGCCTTGGCGCATGCCTTGGGTAGGATTGTGATTTTCCCAAAATACCTTCAGCAGAGCCTCATAGCTGATTTGCTTAGGGTCAAACACCACTTGCACCACTTCATTGTGCCCAGTCATACCAGAGCAAACTTCTTGGTAGGTGGGGTTTGGGGTCACGCCAGCAGCATAGCCCACGGCAGTTGTAAACACACCCGGCAGCTGCCAGAACTTCCGCTCTGCGCCCCAGAAGCAGCCCATGCCAAACATTGCCACTTCTAGCCCAGCGGGGTAAGGTGGCTGCAAGGGGTTGCCATTGACGTAGTGCTTTTCCGGGACTGACATCGGTTCTGCCCGTCCTGGTAAGGCTTCTGCTGGCGTGGGCAAGCTCAGCTTTTTGCCAAATCCAAATAACGCCATGAGTTTTAACCCTACTTTTTGAGATACGCTTTACCTTACTTCATGATAAATGACTAACCTGATAACTGCTCCTTCCCCGCCAGTCAGCTTCATCTAACGCCGAAATTCGATGCGATTTACAGTGCTAACAACTTTACTCTTGCTGAGCGCAGTAATTTTAGCGGCTTCCTTTTTGCCTTGGGCTTCGTTGCAATCTGCTTCACTCATAGATCCTAATATTTCCCCACTTGAAAACTTACCTGCAAAGCTAGGAGTCGCCAATGGTGCCTTTATGCTGGGTCCTAGTGATACATTCACGGCTTGGCAAGGAGGATTCCGATTGGGAATTTATGCCATTCCTAACTGGATTGTCGTGCTCGGAGGGTTGCTGATCCCCTTGGGAGCGTACAAGCCTGTCATTGGCATCGTTGCCACTCTGTTGGGGCTGATCCATTTAACGATATTTGCGGTCACGATGCACTTATTGGGTGCTCAATTCGGCATTGGTTATATCGCAACTCTTGTGGCCTACTTGGCAGCGCTGATTCTGTTGATTCAAGGCTTCTGTCGCGATCGCAGGTCATTGCCAAGCAGCAATTAGCATTTGGAAGTTACGGCTTGAGAAGGGCAAACTCGTAACGCAGAGGAGCTTTGGTACTAGGTTGTACTTTTACTAATACCCCAATGCCTGGCACAATTCGGCGCTCCCCAGAGGGAAGGAATTGAATTACGCCGCTAGCTCCCTCCAGTAGAAAATCTGGGCTTCTGAGGGTATCTCTTAAACCTTTGCGAGTCTGTTGATGTTGTAATCCCATGTATACGGTTTTAGTTGCATCGTAGGACATAGCAGTACGCCAGTTTACCGAGCCGCCCCAAAGTTGCTGAGCTTCGCGGAGAAAAGAGTGTTTAGCCCGTGGTGTGGGATGCCAAGGCACAGGCAACACCAAGCCATTGACTGTGTTCTGTCCAGCCTGGAGGGTTTGGGAGGTATATAGCGTTGGGCTGCCGAATAAAGTTAAACGCCCTTGGTTGGCGCGTGCCATCTCCACAGCTTTATTGATGCGATCGACATGGGGAGCGAGGAGAATACTATCGGCTCCGCTACTGATGATTGTGGCGATCGCGGTTTCAGCATTAAAGTCAGTAGCGGAGAAGTCACAAGGAACATTGATAAACTGTCCCCCATCGGCAAAAACCGCTGCCGTAAATTGATTGCGAAAAGATTCATTATCCACAGCCGCTGTGTCAGAACAGATGGCAATTTTGACTTTGTAGTCATTTTTGATGGTGTGGCGGGCCAATGCATCGGCAATGAAGCGAATGCTGGGCACCATACGAAAAATATATTTGCCACTAGAGGAGAGTTTGTCAGAAAAACTAGTGGGGGACAGCATCACCAGTTCTCCCTCGTCATAAATGGGAGCGGCTGCCACAGAAGCATCACTAGCGTTATGTCCCACCACAGCTATGGTCTGAGTATCCTTCACCAGTGCTGTGGCAATCTGACGGGCGATCGCTGGTTGGTTCTCATCATCTGCGATCGCTACCTGCAAGAGTTGTCCCCGCAGACCACCTTGGCGATTAATCTCATCCTGGGCTTGAGCTACTCCCCGAAGAATCTCTTGAGCGACATTCAGGTTGCTACCAATCGGCACACTAACCCCAATTCTGACTGCTGCCTGGTTAGCGATGCGTGCATTATTGAAGTAGATTAAGGTTTCTGGATCGTTATGTTGTTGCTGAAGCGAGGCTTGAAACTGCTGCGCTGCCGAACTAAATTGTTTGGTGCGAAATGCTTTAACACCTGCTTCCTTAGCGGGGGTGGCGATCGCCCGGACTAAAACCTTGTCCCCCAAGCTGATGCGGTTGGCCCAGGGTGTTGGCAAGGGGGGAGTCGGCTGTAACATGCCTGTGCAGAGAGCCGCGATCGCCCCTCCAAACAACGTTTTGGCAAGGCGATAGGGTTTTCTGACCACAGGCCAGGCCAAAGGAGACTCCACTGGATTTTGGCAGAGCACAGGCAACCAGGAAGCACAGGGAAAGTCTCCTTCCATCCCTTGTAGCTGTTCTCTCGCTTGACGCACAGATAGATATAACGACTGACCCTGGGCAAAAGCTTGCAGGAAATAGCGCAAGAATGCCTGAGCTACTGGATCGGGCACAGGTTCCCGCATCACAATTACCTGTGGAATGCCTAAATCTGCCAGGTGTCGAGCCAGTTCTAAGCCATCGCAAGAGTTAAAAATGGCTAGCTTCAGATTGTTACGCACTGCTGCCTTTAAGGCATAACGGAGCTGATCGAGGGAGAGGGTTTCGGTGTCATTAATTTGAATTTGCCCGCGTTCCTCACTAGAACTATGACCCGCAAAAAACAGGATGTCCCACGGCTGGCTCCACAACTGTTCACTGAGTTGCTGGCGACGGGGTTTCTCTAGCAAAGTTACCTTGGCTCCTGGCAACTGCTCTAGCACCGCCCGATCGGCTTGGACATCAATACCTTCACTGTTACCCAACACCGCAAGAATTCTAACTGGGCTGTGCAGCGGTGGGGAAGGAGGTGCGTAATCGGCACAGAGCGCCATTTCAGCGCCAGGGCGACGTTCAAATAAGGCCCACAGATGCCAAGGTAACTTGCGTAAGAGGAGATCTTGAGTCTGTACAATTACCCGCGCCGCCTCATGCCGCTGTACCTCTTCCTGGACCTGCTCCCGCAAATCTCGCACGCTGGCTTGGCTCCACCAATGAATTAAGCTGGCTCGTAATTTCTGCGCTGCTTGGTCGCACTCGGTCACGGTAGAGACATTGGTGACTTGGGCGGGAGGAACTTCAATTCGCATGCCTCCCAGTCGATAGTAGAGGTGTTGCCAGTGCTGATATAGCTGAGGAATATCTGGAGCTGCCGGAAATCTCCCTCTGACCTCGATCGCAGATGCTTGGCCATCGTCACCAATTTGCAGCGTCACAGGAAATCCCTGTGCAAAACTGCCCTCACCAAACTTGAAGACGACCAACTTACTCACAATCTTTTTTCCGTCTTACGATCGCCCGCCAAACAACGCTAAACCACAAAATTTTCCACGATGCTAGCTGACTCTAGAGCAATTCTCACACTAAATCGTTCTCCTAGGTCAGCGGTAAACTTCAACTGAATGTAATCATCTTTACGTCTAGCTTGGGTGGTCAAAAATGCCTGCCCTCCAGCATCTAAGCCAACCAATTGCAATTCGGGCGGTAAATAAGCTTGACCTACCATTGGGTAAACCCGCAAGAGTACTGCCACTTTTTGTTCGGGTTTGGGCAGAATCGCCACCATTAACGCGATCGCATGGCCTGCCAGATGAATGCCTAAGTCTGTGATGCGTCTGACTCCGGCGGCGGGATGGTCAGGATCAAGCGTCCACAACAGCTCAGCCGCAGTCCAACGGATTTCTTCGTCTTGCGTGGTTTGCAGCAGTTGGGTCAAGGCAGGAATAACGCTCAAATTAGCGGTACTTAGTGTAAAATGTTCTGGTTCTTGCTCAGCCTGATTGGCATACAACTGTTCAACCAAGTGTTTCACTGCTTCCGGCGTATCGATGGTCATACCTTTTACCTGTCTAGCCCGAAAAGCCATCGCATAATTGGTGTCTCGGTTCTCTAGCCAAGCCGCGATCGCCTGCCACTGCGGTTCAAAGACCTGATTAAACCACTGGCCCAGTTGCACAGCAGCAGGAGCAGGCTGATGCAAGCGCAACAGTAGAGCATCTAAAGATTGCAGTTGTGCTAGCGGCAGCATGGTAGTAGTGACACTAGGGACAAATCCTAATAGGGTGCCAGCACGGCAGGCTTCATCTAACTGCACCACCACATAACCAATCCGGTCTTGCCATACTTCCGGCGGCATGGAGCAACTGCGATCGCCCATTTGGATAGAACGGCATTCCAAACGTCCCACTCCCGCAATTTCCAGGTCAGCCACATCTGCACAGAGACGAGCGATCGGATTCCAGCTATAGCTTGCCTCCAGATTGATAGGCATGTCGAGCATTTGTAAATAATCTCGCATCAGCAACACAGCCAGCGTATTGCGATAAACTTGAGTCGCTTTCTCTGGAGTGGGCTGGGCTTGAGCAAATTGTTGCGCCACCTGGCGAGCAGAGGCAGGAATTGGCAGCGTAATTGTGAGGTCTTGGGTGGAGTCAATCATGGGTAAGGAGGTTGAATGCGGCAATCGAAACGATACTGAAACGATCTATGAATCTAAATATCCTTGCGTTTGTCCAAACTTGAGCAAGCGAGGAAAACACTCTCGTTGATAAAAGTTACTCAAGGTGGCGATCGCCACACCAAACTCCTGAGATAGCGCTTCCCAAGCAGTTTCTGTTGGTAAGCGGCGCAGAATCAGCACTTCGCAGTTGATATCGGGGCGATCGCGCACATGAATCCGCCGGAGTTGTCTGCCTTCTCGCTCTACCCATTCCCGAATCTCTTCTAGGATCGGTGGCGGATTGGCAGGAGCAGGGAGAGTGTCGATTGGATTAATTACTTCCCCCGTCTCTGCAAGCTGACCAAACGCCCGTTCTGCCTGTTGTTGAAACACTTCCCGCTGGCGATCGCTCAACCGTCGCTTGAGATAGGCATTTAACCAAGTAATCACACTGGCTAGCTCTGGGTCGTAAGCGTTACCAGTTAGCGCTTCACAGAGATTGCGACAGCAGTAGAGCCACGTTTGTTGAAGGGCATCTTCATAATCAGGGACACCCACGCCTCGGAGTAGTTTGCCAGAGCGCTGAATTTGCCAGATCAGTTGATTTAAGGCCCGTTGACGCTTCAGGCTGCCTCGCGGCTGACCACAAGCAGCTATCACTAGTTGGCGCAGTTGTTGATCGATTTCATCCATGCGGTTAACCACCGCCGTCACCGCCACCACAGCCCCCACCGCCTCCGTCACCGCCCCCGCAACCCCCGCCTCCATCTCCACCGCCGTCACCGCCTCCATCTCCACCACCCACGCTTGCAGGAGGCATGAACACCTGATTTAAATTATCTAAAACCGCATCTGCCAAAACCGTATTACCAAACAGAGCCACCACCAATGCTAGTTGAGTAGCTGGCGAATTGTATTGCAACTTGGCATGTTGTCGCTGCAATTGCTCCAATACAGAATCTCCATATCGACTGCGATGCGGCTTAATAAATAGAAGGCCAGCGATGACTGTTGTTAATAGACAAAGTATGACGAGAAATCCTACAGGTTTATCCCGAGCAATACCGACCACTATCTTGCTAATTCCTAACACCAGTACCGCAGCAACAGAGAGCGTGGGTAACCACTGAGTCTTTGCTGCTTGACTTTGCTTGACTAGTAAGCCGAGTTCTTGCAAATTTGTGTAGATAGTCTTTGTCAAAGGTTCTACTAGGGATCTCACGTTCTCAATGCTGCCACCTTTAGAAACTGCTCGCACGACTGCTTGCTCTAAAAAATGACTATTTTTCGGCAGGGGGAGACCTCTCCGGAAGGCTCGTTCAGTCGTCAACAATCTTAGGTGTTTACGCTCTACCAAATGCGCGATCGCCGCTTCTACAGCCCGACGTTTACCACCTGCTAAGTAAGCCACCTCGTAGGGATCGAGATGTACCGCCTGCACAGAGGTTTGATGACCTGGTTGGCAGAGATACCATCGTAAACCACAGGCAAAGAGCGTTACCACACTAAGCAATCTAAAGTAGAAATCTAGAAATTCAACTCCTGCAAAATCAAGCGGATTACTAATGTTGGTGGCGACATTAGTAGCGACGCTACTAGCAAGCGATGGAGTAAAACTAGTGATGGCTAGGGTGAACAAAAACGACAAAACTGCGATCGCGCGTCGGTTAGCTCGGTGCTTTGTGAGAGACCAGTTCCAGAACTGATCTCTGTTGCTAACTTGTTTACCCTGATGAACCTCCCTAGGTACTGGCGGCCAAATATCAGCAGGAGGAACCTGTCCAAACCAACGTTCGTAGCTAAAAAGCGTTTGAGTATACCAGCTATCAAATTTTTCGCGACTGCTACTACCCTCTCTGGCTAGCTCATGATACAGGGAAACTTGTAAAACCTCTGGACAAAAATATCCCCAATGGGAGCGTGTATAAAGGAGATGCAAATGCCATGCTTCGTCCACATCTTTGGAGGGGCTAACTGGATGCCCAGCGACTACCGCGAGAAATGCAAACTTTTTGTATTCAGCAATCACTCGCTGCGTATACTGCACAGTCCAGCCATTCTCCCTCGCCAATCGTTTGCTAAACGGCAGCTCGGTATCTACATCATCTAAGGCAAATTTCTGAATCCGGTCGTAAAGTTCTGCTGGCTCAATATTCATCTCCGGATACCTACCAAAGTTGAAAGTCAGGAAGCAAAGCGATTATGGACGGAGTGGCGCAAAGTCATAGCCAGAAGCACTAGGCTGGATTTGCACCAAAACAGCTTGACCCAAGCGATCGCCTGATGGCAGAAACTTCACCGGCTCTCCTGCTCCAGAGGCCGAAAACGCTGGACTCCGTAAAACATTCTGCAAGCCACTCCGAGTTTTATCCTGCTCTAAACCTTTGATAATGGCACGACTGGCATCATAGGCCATTGCCGTTCGCCAATTTACCGCTCCTCCCCATCGATACTTCGCATTGACTGCAAATGGATGGTCGGCAAAAGCAGTCGGATGCCAAGGCACAGGTAAGACTAATCCATTCATATCGGCTTGACCAGACTGCGGCGTTTTGATTGTGTATAAAGTTGGGCTACCCAATAATGCGAGCCTGCCTTGGTTGGCTCTAGCTAACTCGATTGCGCGATCGAGCCGATCAATGTGAGGAGAAACCAACAGCCCTTCAGCCCCACTACTAACCGCTTGGGCGATCGCCGTGGTTGGGTTAAAGTTCGGAGTAGAGAAGTCACAAACGGTTGGCACGAGTTTGCCTCCCTGAGCTACCAAAGCTGCGACAAACTCATCTTTAAAGGAGACATTGTCTGGAGCTTGGGAGTCATAGCACACAGCAATATTAGTTTTACGAGTGGTAGCAACTACATATTGCGCCAGAGGTTCCGCCATTAACCGAGTTGTGGGAACAGCGCGAAAGACATAACTGCCAAACCCAGAAAGATTGTTGGCAAAGCTAGTCGGAGTCACCATCACCAGTTGTCCCTGTTGGTAGATCGGCGCAGCGACCAAAGAAGCATTACTGGCGTTATGTCCTACTACGGCAAGAATGCGCGAGTCTTTTACCAACTCTGTCGCCACCTGCTTCACAATTTCTGGATTATTTTCATCGTTGACAATTTCAACTTGTAGCGGCACGCCATCAATGCCACCATTTCGATTCACTTCATCCTGGGCTTGGGCGACCCCGCGCAACATCTCCTGAGCTACATTCAGGTTGCTCCCAATCGGAACACCCACGGCAATTCGGAGCGCTGTGTCATCAACACGGGCATTGTTCAAGTAGATCAGCGTTTCTGGGTCATTTTGGCGCTTTCGGAGAGAAGCTTCAAATTGGGCGATCGCGCCTTCAAAATCTCCTTTGGCAAAGGCCGCAACTCCGGCGCGTTTCTCTGGTGTAGCATCCGCCTCAATCAAGAGCTTATTACCCAGACTCATGCGGTCTTTGAGAACACCCGCATTGAGCGACTGGGATGATGATGGAGAAAAGATATTTCCCTTTAGCCAGGAGATACCTGTGACTACTCCTAAACCTATTAACAAGAGCACAATGGGTGGGACACTGGCTTTTGGACGCACAGAAGTAGAATTTCTTTTTTGAGTTGAGGTCATTGTAGGAGTTCCTTTAGGCATCTGAGGGAGTGACTGAGCGAGAGGATGAAGATGAAGCTGTCAGGCGTTGCAGCCGTTGAGCAATCTCATCGTCAAGCGTCATCTGAGCTAAATCTGCGGTCAGTTTCTCCGCTGGATTTTCTGAGAGTTCTGCCTGGGCAGTCATCTGGAGATGTCGCCGTTCTATAGAAGTTTGAGCCGTCGCAAACTGCGATCGCGCTGAGCCAATTTCAAGTTCAGTATTAGCCTGATCGATCACAGCCAATGCCTCATTTAGCTCCGCCAAATCTTTGAGATTTTGCATCTCCAGCTTGTAAGTTTCTAGCTTCTGGCGTTCTCGGTTGAGTCTGTCCTTGGCAGCCCGCACCACTGTCTCCGCTTTGGCAAATTTTTCTGCTAAGGAAGGCAGCGAGCGATCGAGCAAAATGGCCTTCGTCATTGCCATCCGGGCGGCTTCTGCATTGCCTTGTTGTTGTGCCAAAATTGCTTGTTGTTCAGCTTGCCGAAATTCTTTCTGCCTACTCTCGTACATACTCTTAGCTTGCTGGTAAGCAGCCATTAGACTCGCCACTGATTGGGTGAGTTGCGCTACCGACTTTTGCATCGTTTCCAAAGATTCCTGGGCCACTTCCACCGCAATCTTGCCGCCTGACTCCACAGGCAAGCCCCAGAGCCAAGACCAAGTGCCTGTCAGTACGCGCCCCGCCCGCTCGCCTACGAACCAATAGATAAATTGTTTGAAATGTTTTTGAGCCATAGAGCCTAGATCCCGCCGTTGTAACGACATCGATATTTCGAGAAGCGATCGCCTATGTGCTTCTCAGGCTCTAGCCAAGAACTTATTTTGAATTTTGCAAAACTTTACAATTAGCTTTAAATTGAGGCCACAATAAGAAAGGAGAAACCTCGCTGATCCTCACGGTAGAGTCATAGTTGCATGGATAACCGATCAATTGAGCGGCTACTTGAAGACCTCAAGCACGCAGACCCAGAGGTGCGTAATCGTGCTACCCAGGAATTGTGGCGACGCTGGTTTGAACAGAAGGGCGTTGCGGGCCTGGAGCAAATTCGGCAGGCACAAATGTTGTTAGAAACCGGAGAAAAACTCAAGGCAGAAGCGGTGCTTACCCAGCTGATTCAGGACTTACCCGATTTTGCCGAAGCATGGAACCGACGAGCAGTGCTGTACTACGTTCAGGGCAAGTATCGTAAGTCGCTGGCCGATTGCCAACAAGTGGTGCAACTCGACCCAATTCATTTTGGCGCACTTCATGGCATAGGGCTCTGTCATGTGGCGTTGGGTGAATACCGAGAAGCCATTCCTGCCTTTCGTCGCGCCTTAGAAATTCAACCCTATTCAGTCGAGAACCAACGTTTGATTTTGGAATGTAGCGCTAAATTGAGCTGAGCGATCGCATTGAGACCTAACCCCCAGCCCCTTCCCTCAAAGGAAAGGGAACCAGCTCACTTTAAAGCAGCATATACACTATCTACACAAAGCGAGTTAGCTGAACTCGGTAGCGATCTTTTTTGGTGACGGCGACTTCGCCAACTTCTAGGCGACCTTTGCCTCGGATTGCCACCAAGTCCCCAGTTTTAAGTTGATGGCTGGCAGAGCTGATCTCCTTCCAGTTCACCCTCACATCTCCGCCATCGATCAAGTCCACCATTTTGCTGCGAGACATACCAAAACCTGCCGAGGCGATCGCATCCAAGCGTAGTGAGGCTTCTACCGTCGTCAGTTCTTTTTTCTTGGGTTCTCGGATTTTCAGTTCGCTGAGTTCAATCCGCCGAGTTTTTACGGGCACCGATCGCACTTGATTAAGCTGGAGTTCTAGAAACTCCACTAGGTCAGGCACTACGATCGCCTGCGCTCCTCGCTCTCCTAACACAATAATGTCACCTACTTTTTCCCGAACAATGCCTGTGCCTAAAAGCGCTCCAAGGAAGTCACGGTGGGTCGCAGGGTCAAACAGAAAGTTACCAGCAATGTCGAGAGCTGCTATTTCTACTTGAGTGGCTTCTAGGGGGAGTTCGGCCCGTGCGATCGCCACTCGTTGCCGTTCTGCTTGTGGGTAGCCGCCCCAAGGTAACAACTGGACTTCAGTCAACCGCCCAAATGCTTGCTGCATGTCAGCGAGTTCTGGAGGGGCAAGAAAATCGCTACAGACGACTTCCCAGGTTTTGATCGCCTGGTCGGCTTGGTCGATCACTCGTGCGATCGCGTCTCGATTTTCAATGCCTTTCAATAGGTCTTCGCGTGGCAGCATGCGTTGGCTGTAATTCTAGAGAGCACTTCTGATTTTAAAGGGAGAACTTACTGGATGACCATCTGACGATAGCGAGCCAAGACAAAATTGTAGATACCATAGGCCACCAGTCCTAGGGCTACCAGCCCTAACAACCAAGGGCCATAAGGCTGACTCGCCAAAGCTGCCAACGCTCCTCCCAGACCTCGCACCTCACTGGCATTAGAAGACCGAGCCGCCTGAATCAGGAAAAAACCAATCACGGCAAACACAACGCCTCTGGCAGCTAAGCCGAATCTACCCATGCGAGTGGCCCAGGTTTTTTCATTCTCACTCATTTCGTTCAGCTTCAATTTACGGCGAAACTTGGCGGTGTAGGCTTTATAGAAGTGGTAAAAACCAAAGCCAATAATCGCCGCTCCAATTGTGCCTACCAGCCATTGACCAAAGGGTTGAGCTAAGAGACGAGCCGTCCAATCTTGGGAAGCGCTACCACCTCCACTACCACCAGAACCTAGGACTAGCCGAGCCGCTGTCAGGGCCAATCCTGCATAGACAATAGCCGTCCCGACGTAACCGAGTCGCTGGGCAATTCCCTTAGCATCGGTCCCATGATTTTCGGTATCCATCGTTGCTTGAACCAAGCTCCAAAGCACATAACCCAGCAAACCGATCGCCACTAATCCCAACAAAAACTGACCAAAAGGCTGGTCTAGGATGGTTTGCAGCGCTCCTCGCGAATCTGTGGTTTTTCCGCCTGACCCAAAAGCAGCTTGAGCGGCTAGGATACCAACTAAGCCATAGACAATCCCTTTAGCGGTATAGCCGAATCGGGCTAGAGGCTCCACCCACGGTTGAGACGCAACCTGTCTGGCAGCTCGCCCTGCTTGATTACTGGCTCGCTCTACTGAATCGCGCCCTCTCATTGATCTGCGCCTCGCTTGCCGCTGTCTAATTGGTTCTAAACTAGCAGCGATCGCGGTGATCCTCTGTCTTCCGGAAGGTGAGATTTCTCAACAAAGTGTACTTAGTCAACTCAATATACTGTTGCCGATTTGACAGCGATCAGTTGCAGCGCGATCGTAGAGAATGAATGGAAGGCTAGCAAGGCACCCCTCTATGGAATCATTCAGCTACCTCGGCATTGTATTGTTGACGTTGATCTCCCCGCTTCCGACTGAAGTCATCATGCCGTTAACAGGGTTTATGGCAGCTCAGGGCAAACTGAATTTAGTGTATGCAGTCTTAGCAGGGGTCTTAGGTTCTGTAATTGGGGCGTTGCCTTGGTACTTTGCGGGCAAGTACTTAGGGGAGCCAGGATTGCGGAAGCTGTCCCATCGCTCGGGTGGCTGGATCAAAGTATCAATGGAAGATATTGAGAAGTCTAAATATTGGTTTAAGCAGTACGGGGGCCGAGCTGTAGTACTGAGTCGAGCCGTACCAGGCGTACGGACATTTATCTCTGTGCCAGTGGGTATCAGCGGTATGCCTGTGCTGTTGTTTCTGTTCTATGTGGTTTTGGGCGCAACGATTTGGGATGCTTTGCTCGCGGGTTCAGGATATGTTTTAGGCGATCGCTACTATTTAGTCAAACAATATCTGGGGCCTGCTTCTAATGTGGTGGTCGCGATTTTGTTGATTGCAGTGGTAGTTCTGCTGTTTAGGCGTAAGATCCGGCGTGCTAATAAATCTAAATCAAGCTTAAGACCAAAAAAATTAGAATCGAAACTATGACAGCTCAGCAACTCAGCCCCAACGGTAGCAACTCTGCTCTTTGCCAGCTCATTGCTCAACAGATAACCAACAGTCCCGATCAGCGAATTACCTTTGCTGACTATATGGAGTTGGCACTCTACCATCCCCAACAAGGTTACTATTCCACCAAAGCGGTCACTATTGGTGCTCAAGGTGATTTCTTCACTTCTCCTCATTTAGGGGCTGATTTTGGCGAATTGCTAGCGGAGCAGTTTGTGGATATGTGGCGATCGCTGGGGCAACCCTCTCCTTTTACGTTGGTAGAGATGGGAGCAGGTCAGGGACTCTTAGCCACAGATATTTTGCAGTACCTCCAGCAACAATATCCTGATTTCTTGCAAGCGATCGAATATGTAGTGGTAGAAAAGTCTCCTACATTACGGCTACAACAGCAGCAGCGGCTGCGATCGCAATCTCACCTTGAGGCTTCTCTCTCGGTGCGTTGGTGCACCTGGGAGGAGATCGCTCCTGATTCTATTGTGGGTTGCTGTTTTTCCAATGAATTAGTCGATGCATTCCCGGTACATCAAGTGGTACTCACTGAGGGAGAACTACAAGAAGTTTATGTCACCCTCACTTCTAGCCCATCTACTCCCGACACAATGCAGTTTGCTGAAGTGCTAGGAGAACTCTCAACCCCTCAACTGAGAGAATACTTTGATTGGTTAGGTATCCCACTGCTATCAGGTAATTATCCGGAAGGATACAGAACTGAAGTCAATCTAGCCGCTTTGAGCTGGTTACAAACAGTCGCCGATCGCTTGCAGCAAGGCTATCTTCTGACCATTGATTATGGCTATCCAGCCACTCGCTACTATAATCCAGCGCGATCGGAAGGCACTTTGCAGTGCTACTACCAACATAGTTATCACAACAACCCGTATTTCTATGTAGGTTACCAAGATATTACGGCGCATGTGGACTTTACAGCTTTAGAACGCCAGGGCGATCGCTGTGGGTTGCAACAGGTGGGTCTGATTCAGCAAGGCTTATTCTTAATGGCGCTGGGCCTAGGCGATCGCATTGCCGCGCTCTCCCACACTGATCTCAGTCAACCTGGGGAGTCTTTGCAAGCTCTGCTCGCTCGGCGGGAAGCATTGCATGCTTTGGCTAGCCCAATGGGGTTAGGTAACTTTAACGTCCTGATTCAAAGTAAGGGACTAGGGATCTCTGAACAGCAGAAAACCTTAAAGGGTTTAAGTTTGTAGATGAGCCTAAAAATCCGCAAATGACACTCTGGTACTAAGAGCGAGCTTTAGCTGTTGGGTTCTGCTTCCCACTCTACAGAAGTCACTGTTACGGTGCCTGGTTGGGAAAGCGTTCCCTCAAAATTGCCTGTTTGTCCAGGCTGGAGAGTTTCCGGGGTCACATAAGTGAAACTAGCTGCCGCATCAGTAGCGGGAGCAGCGACTGCATAGTTCACAATCGCGAATCTGACTGGTTTCCCCGTATCATTACGGACCTGGCCCAGCACGCGATCGCCGCTGCGTTCAAAACCAAGTACTACTACTTGAGGATTGCTGGGGGTAGTAGGAGCCGATCGCTGACACAAATGGCTCAGATCTACTAAACCTTGATTGGTTGTCTGCATGTAGCACAGGGGCGTTCCTGCATCTGTAACCACGCTATTTTGACTAGCTGCTAATAAGGTTAGCTGTGCACTGGGTCCGGGCAAGGCTGCTGGCGTTTCCAACGGCATCAGTGTCAGTCCAGCCGCGATCGCTAGGTATGAGAATTTCTGCATACAAGTCTTAAGCCAACATTCTCCTTTCTACTTTTCAGGTTTATCAGGCGTCAACCGGGCGATTTTCTAACCGAAGTCAAAAAAAATACCAAAAATTCTCTGAATAAATTAAAGATTGTGTAAAAGATTTTGAAGATTCGGTAAATTTTCTAGGCCACCTTCTTGCAACGCTGGGTTAGATTGCACAGGGTCAACGGTTCATTGGTGCATCCTGCCTCGTTTCTACATGGTTCAAGTTTCATCAGTTGGTTGTGCACAACCAAACCAGGTGTAGAAGCGGTGAAACATAACTTCTGACAAAGTTTTTGCTGGAGAATTCCTATGAATCAGCGTTTTCTGTCTGCGTTGCTTGGGCAACGACAACTCAACTTGTCTTCAAAGCAGCCTCATCAGTTACGCAGCGATCTCAACGCTTCGGCACCATCACAGCAAACCCGTCAACTTTCAACCAAGCTTACTGCTTTGGGTCTCACGACACTCCTCGGTGCAAGTAGCAGTATCGGTTTGGCAGGCGTGACTGCCCAAACTGCACAAGCGGCTCCTGTGGCGTCAGTGGGTAGAGCTGTGGCTTTCACCTGTACCGACAGCCAAGCGACAATTAAGGCGAAGGGTGGCCCTTCGGTCACCTTCGGTACCACTAGTATTTACATCGGCTATCAACAAGTTTCATCGATCAACAAAAATCCTCGTCTAGTTCGCTTTGACAACGGACAGCGCACTTGGTGTAAAACAGATTACGAAGTCACCAATGACGATGGCACCGGATATGGCTTGATTTGGGATGGCGGGAGTGTGTTGTATGGCGTCTTCAGCTCTACTGGCACTCAAGGTTATTCCAGTCAAGACTTCCGTCGTTTTGCAACAAGTGGTTGGTTAACGAGTTATGGCAAAGGTGGCAGCCGTAAAGTTGCCGTGCTTGCTCGGATTAACCCCTCCACCGGGACCGTTGCCAATGCCACTTTTCTCTCCGGTATGCTCACTAGCGGCGACAGCAACTCCTTAACGGTCACGGGCTTGGCTTGGACGGGTAGCAGTTTGGTGGTCAAAGCCAATTCTTGGTTTGCTCCTCGCCGTAGCGATCGCTCCCGGATGAACTGCCCAGGCTCATCTCCTTTTGTCCAAACCATCACCTTTGCTGCTAGTTTAAGCTCGGCCCTCCAATCTACTGCTGTTGGCTGTCAGTAGATTTTATCTACACAAGTGACTTGCTAAGGGCACAGATTGAGACCTAACCTCCAACCCCTTCCCTACAGGGAAGGGGAGCCAAAGCCTAGCCAGAATCGCTATTCCTGATGCCTATACTGGAAGTAATCACGATTATGGTTTCGCAAGGGAAGGAAGCGGATGGTTCCAAATCCCACGATTATGCAAGCGGTAGAACGACTAGATTACCGCGTTACGGTTGGGGATATTGCTGCTCAGGCAGGGCTAGATATTAATCTGGCTCAGCAGGGGCTTCTAGCCTTGGCATCAGATGCGGGCGGGCACTTGCAGGTAGCCGAATCCGGGGAAGTGGTTTACCTCTTTCCCAAAAACTTTCGCAATATCCTGCGGAACAAATTCCTCCGATTGCGCCTGAAGGAATGGTGGGCCAAGGTTTGGCGAGTTCTGTTTTATCTGATTCGCATCTCCTTTGGTGTTGTTTTGCTAGCGTCGATTGTTTTAATTGTGGTGGCGATCGCCCTCATCGTCATGGCAATGAATTCTAGCCGAGACAATGACAATGACTCCGGAGGTGGGGGTGGCATCTTTCTCCCCAATTTTTGGATTACTCCCGATTTCTTCTGGATCTTTTACCCCAATTATTACGACGATCGCCCCTATGAACGCCGCCGTCGCCGTTCTCGCAATGCCGAAGGAAATCAGCTCAACTTTTTAGAAGCGATCTTTTCCTTCTTATTTGGGGATGGCAATCCTAACGCTGACCTAGAAGAGCGACGCTGGCAGACTATCGGCACTGTGATTCGCAATCATCGAGGTGCAGTGGTCGCTGAGCAAATTGCTCCTTATTTAGATAATGTCGGCCAAGGCTATGGTCACGAGTACGAAGACTTTATGATTCCCGTACTCTCTCGTTTCAATGGGCGGCCCGAAGTGAGTCCAGAAGGCGGGATTGTCTATCATTTTCCCGAATTGCAAACCACCGCTGCTCAAAATCGTCCGCGATCGGTGCCTGGTTATTTAGAAGAAATTCCCTGGCGCTTTAGTGCCGCTGGGTCAGGGCAAATTATCCTGGCGATCGGTCTGGGTGGACTGAACTTGATTGGAGCCTTGGTTCTGGGGAGCTTGCTCGCTGATGGGGCAGCAGCCGCAGAATTAGGTGGCTTGGTTGCGTTTGTGCAGTCTATCTACTGGTTATTACTCGGGTATGGTACGGCTTTCTTGGGAGTGCCGTTGGTCCGCTATTTCTGGATTCAGTGGCGCAATAGCAAGCTGGCGATTCGTAATCAAAACCGTCGGCAACGTGCCCTACGGCTGAACCAAGCTGAACCAGAACTACAGCAGAAGCTGGCTTATGCCGAGCAATTTGCTACTGAAATGGTGGTAAGCGAGAAGGACTTAGCTTATACCACTGAGACTGACTTGATAGAACAAGAAGTTGAGCGATCGGACCAAATTGACGCAGAATGGCAGCGTCGCCTGAATGAATCTTCCTAGTTGTCTCATCAGCAATCTCCTCAATATTGCCGCTTTTCCCTCTTGATGGGAAAGCGGCTCAGTTTATTTACGCAAACTTTATGAAATTCAGTTTTATAGAGGCTTTGTCTCTCAGGTGATTTACGTAAACTTGATAAAGCTTGATTTTGTATTAATGGCTTAGTTAGGATGAGCTTTAAGATCCAATCTAAGTCAGATTTGCGACTAGCCGATCTCCTCAGATTCAGGCATCCTCTGCTTGACTTTCACCTCAGTTCGCTATGTTTCTTTTCATGGCCGTAGCTGTAGATCATTGGTTACAACAGAGCCGCTATAGCAATCGAGGCAGCATTTATTTGTTTGCCCCCATGGCTAACTTCAATGTGATGGCTGAAGTTGGCGACACTCCGCCTTAGACGGGCTCAGTGATTAAAGTTTTATTCATGAGTTGGTGAATAACTCATCTGATTTTTAGGGAGAGCAAAGTTCTGATTAGCTCTCTAGCTTCAGCCTTATTTTTAGAGTTAGCGATCGCCCTTGGTATCTGCGATCGCTGAAGATCACCCCAGGCTGAGAATGAGAACTTAGTCTTTGCTCAGTCACCTAAAGTCGCATCAATTTTGACCCTCAACCTTGCCCTATAGGCTGGCAATTCACCTCACGAGTTGTCCATGAATCATTGTTTACATATTTATCTGAAACGAGACTTAGCTATGAACGCCGAAGAGCATCTACCTGCTTTAACTCGATGGTTACGCCATAAAGAATCTCTTGTAATAGCTCCTTTAGAGGGAATCCCCTTTGCCTTAGGAATTAAACTCCGCGAATGGCTCTACCGTAATGTTTTGGGCCGCTTAGGGAGTGCGGTACAAATTCAAAAAGACGTTGAATTTAAGGGTACTGCTGGCATTGAAATTGGTGACCGAGTTAATGTCGATCGCGGAGCTACTTTCAACAATTCGGGCAAAAACAACAAGATTTGTATTGAAGAACAAGTAAAAATCAGACGAAATGTTGAATTGGATAGTTCAGGTCAAAATAATACAATTTTAGTTCGTTGCCGAGCCCGCTTAGGCTGGGGAACTCGCTTAAGTAGTGCTGGTCAGAATAGTCAACTGATCATCGCTGAGCATGCCTGTCTCGATCGCGGTGTTGATATTAAATCTCATGACCACGGCTATGTAGAGATTGGTCAAGAAACCTATATTGGCCCCTACACCTGTATCGCTGGGCCTGGTCACGTCATCATTGGCAAAGACTGCCTCATTGCTTCGCATTCTGGCATTTATGCCAGCAATCATGACTTTGGCAATCCATCACAAAAAATTCGTGATCAAGGTGTGACTGCCAAAGGAATTGTTATAGAAGATGATTGCTGGTTAGGCAGCGGCGTCCGAGTGCTGGATGGGGTGACCATTCATCGCGGTAGCGTAATTGGGGCAGGTGCAGTAGTCACCAAAGATATTCCTCCTTACTCAGTAGCTGTTGGAGTACCCGCCAAGGCGATCGCCCAGCGTCATCAAATCGACAACTCTCGGTTAAACGAGCTAGTCAGCTATGCAACTTTAGCTTTAACTCAAGACTTGCAAGATAGACCTTAAAAAAAGCTAGAAGTTGGCTTGGTGCTGGCTTCTAGCTCCTAAATCTTAATTTTTGGCTAACTCCCTGTGTTCCTGCTAAAGGACGTTCTAGCTCAGGGAGACAACTCTATTGCACTTGAATTCTGGCGAGGGCGGTGCCTTTGTAGTAATGCAAGACAATTTGTTGATAGTTATAGCCACGCTGAGCTAGGTTATGGGCTCCCCATTGGCTCATGCCTAAGCCGTGACCAAAGCCACGACCTGAGATTTGAAATCCTGGTAGCGAACTGCTGCTCTTGGTGCCAGCGGAACCAGAAACGGCAGTAGCAGTAAACAGCGTGCTTCTAAGACCCAAAGCATCTCGGAGGGCACTACCGCTGATGGTGCGGCTTCCAGCATCACCGACGACTTTCATGGTGACAATGCGACCTTGAGGCGTTGTCCGGGCGGGTTGCATAGAGATTACATTCCCCACTCCAGAGATGCGGTTGCTCAGTTCGGAGTTGGAAAAAGTCTTAGTCCATTGGTAAACAGGTGCGCCTTGGTCATAGTCTTGCACGCCACGCAGGTAAGGCAGCGGTTGCTTCCAGACATCTTCCACGTTTTCTGTGTGTCCACCAGAGGAAGAATGGAACACCGCTTCAATGATGCGACCACTATGAGTTAGAACTTGACCAGCGGTGGCGTTGACTGCGGCTTGGGTAGTGGAGGTTTCTTTGGCAACCCCTTCATAAACCTGCCATGCTTGTGTATCGCCGACATCGTAAACACTGTTAGCAGAACTTTGCCGCTGATAGAGAGCATAGGAACGAGCCGCGATCGCTTGAGCTTTCAGAGCTTCTTGGGGCCAGCTCGGAATCATCTCAGCCGCAACGACACTGTAGAGATATTGCTCCAAATCCACATAGTTAACAGCAGTAAGACCCTTAGCAGTGGGAACCAGAAATGCCCGTCCGCGATACCAGCGATCGCCAATCCAGACATAGCCACCTCCTGTGGGCTCCACCCAAATCTGACCTGCCTGCCACTGTCCTTGCAGGGACACACCACCCGCACTCAAGGCAGCACTCAAAGATTGCTCTGGAGCGAGTTCTCCTAAGATTCGTCCGTTACCATCTTTGATCAAGGCTTTTGTAGAGCTAGCCACTCCGACCTGCTGCTTGCCTTCTTCAATCGCAACTCGTAAGTCTAGAGCCGCCTGTGCAGGCGCAATCATGGCTAGCCAAATCAGGGCAGATACCCACCAGTGACGCCCTCCCAATCGAATCAAATGCCGTAGTCCTTGAATCAGGAAGGCAGGGGTATGTCCAGATGTCATTCCGTAAATCTCCTCACTCCAAACAGTGCGGCTAGATGAGTTGTAACTAGAATAATGATCAGCTTGAGTAATTCGATGCAAACCCTAGTTAATATAAGCTAATTTCCTCAAACTTGGGATAGAGGAAGTGAATAAAAAGCAAGTCAAATTCATTACCACTGTTTGTGAGACTCCATCTTGAGAGTGAATGTTTCTCGAATTTCCCAAGAAAGCTGCTAACTATTACAAGACTCTGAGATAGTCTTTCCCTGCATACGAATAGAGGCATCGGAAGTGGCTGTCAAAAGAAAAACTGTTGGGGTTGTTGTCTGTTGAGTCACGAAACAGTCTGCACCTGGAACCTTCTCTGTATAATGAATCACCCATTCCTCACGCTGAGGCATTACCACCTTTTCTATTCGGTCAATTTGTAGACTAAAACCTCCTGTTGAGTGAGAACCTGAGGTTAGCCCAATCACCTGATGCCGCGAAAAATCCACGCTGGGAGCCGTTGGTTTTTGTAAATTTAAATCGAGCGAAGAACTGCGGTTCCAAAACTTAGACCAATCCTGCTGATTTTGAAATACTAAAACTTTGGGTTGAGTCGTCATACTTTGAGACAAAGGATTGGACCCAACCCGCAATACCTGAAAGGGAATGGATGTCTTCATGGTGGTCAGTTTGGCTGAGGCGTCAATTGTTGAACTAGTCGGCACTGAGATAATTGGTGTTGAAATAATTGGGGTTGACTTGGTTGGACTCGTTGGAGCAGTTGGATAAAGAGCTGTAGCCAGCGAATTGCAACCGACCAAGGCGATCGCTAGCTCACTGATTAATAGTGGTAACCAAAACTGGCCCGGAGGGAATCTCAACCACTGGGAAAACCAGATTTGCTGCATGGTGAAGACCTCACACTTGCTAAGGGCTTGCTAGGGGGCGATTTTAATAGATCCCTTCTTTTCCTTTCCAACTAAAGACAGGAAGTCTAACAAAGATAGGAAGGGATCTGAATCAGCAAGGCTTAGGCTAATGCGATCGCTCGCCGCACCGCTGCGTCTGCATTAACAAACCCATCGCCGTATTCTTCGTCATAACCAGGATCTCCTAGATCATAGGCAGTGGTTGACAGAATTTCCCGGACTTGAGTTGCTGTGAGCTCAGAGTTGACGCTCCAAACCAAGGACGCCACTCCAGCCACATTGGGGGTGGCAGCAGATGTACCGTTAAATTGAGTTTCGTAGCCGAAGTTTGTGCCTAAGTCGGCTGGAGTTGCACCAGTGGCAATGACTTCAGACGGTCCCATCAACGTTAAACCTTCACCATAATTAGATCCCCAAAAGTCAGGATAAGAAATCCGAGTGCCTGGAGTTTGAGAATTGCCATACATGTCTTCTGCGCCCCAAGAAGCTCCAACAGCGATGACATTGTTGTAACGCGCCGCGAGTTGAGCGGGATAGAGAAGACTGTTTTGATCACCATTACCCGAAGCGATGACAAACAGTACATCCTCCTGGTGATTCGCGACCAGTGCTTCAAAGTCAGGCTCAAGGCCACCACCTCCCAGACTCATGTTAATGACTAAACGTTGGCCTTGGCGCGCAGCTTCAGCAATCATGGCTGCGGTCGCTTCAGCTAAGCTGTAGTCACCCGTTTCTCCTCCCAGCACATCAATGTTGATGACGCTGGAATTCCAGTTGATACCGCTCATACCTATACCGTTATTGGCAGTGGCAGCAATAATGCTCTGAACCGCTGTGCCATGTGATAGATCTGTTGAATCATCGTTGTAGTTGTCTGAAAAAATGGTCGTGGTCCTGAGGTCTGGATGTAAGAACCCGTCAGCATCCACGCCTAAACCTGAATCCTGAACGCCCACTAGCACTTCCTCTGAGCCAGTGGTAAAACGCCAAGCATTGTGCACACCCATCATATGGAGGTTCCACTGTTCGTTAAAGAGTGGATCGTTAGGAGTCACGGATAAATCGAAAGTTGTGTCAGCGAAAGCAATGCTGTCGATACTTTCAAATAAAATTTCGCGACCATCTCCTAAAGTCAAAGCATCAAAGAGGCGATCGCCATTGCCAGGATCGTAAAGTAAGCCCCCACCCGTAGTTGTTGCTAGATTGAAGGTTACATCCGTTGACAGCAAATGGGAAAGATCCAGCAGATCATATTCGCCAGTGCCAAACTCCAGATTCCCATTGCCAGAGAAAACCATGCGACTCGCACCTGGTATCACTGTGAAGGTATCTGCTTCTAGAGAGCCCCAAACGGTTTGCACGAGTGGGGAGGCAGTCAAACTGAAGTTGTAGTTGGTGTCGCCAATATATTGATCGATCAGTACTGAGTAAGTACCAGCAGCTAAACTACCAAAATTAATTGTTTCTGGCTGACTGTCTGAGGCTAAGGAGGAAGCCAAAACTTCAGCATCGTCCATCAGGCCATTGTCGTTAAGATCCTGAAATAGGAAGAGATCGGCATCGTTCTCTAACTCACTCAAACTTAAGTTGAGGTTGCTGGTATCCTCCAAGGAGAAGCGATAGAAGTCTTGAGGATCGGAGTTGCCGACAAAGTCTCTATAGCTGCTCGTGCCGACTAAAAGTCCTAAATCCCTGGCTTCAAATAGCGTGTTGCCTGCTGCATCAGCGGTGAGGTTTAAGCTATAGCTCGTGCCGCCAATGTACTGCTCCACAATCACTGCATAGTCTCCAGCTTCTAGTCCTGTGAGAGCGATCGCTTCTGAAGTGGTGTCACCCTCAATGGACGACGCAATAATCTCATCAGTTTCGATCGCGCCATTTTGATTAGTATCTTGCGCTAGGTACAGATCCGCGTCAGTCGCTAAGTTAGTAAGGCTGAGATCAAGGCCGCTGGTGGTGTCTAGCTGGAAGTAGTAAATATCCTGAGGATTGTAGCTATCTACGAAACCACTAAAGTTGGAGCTACCACTTAAGGTGCCTAGTTCATAGGTGCTTAGCGGGGTGACTGGGTTGGATGCTGCTGGTGTTTCTGGAAAGGGCAGCGCTTCTAAACGAGCGCTAAACACCTCACTGCGAAATCTGCTCGCATCAGCAAGAATGGGCTGTAGGGATGACCAATTCTCCAGTGCAAAACTGAGGGCATCGTGCCCAGCCTGACGGTGGCCTAAAGGCGATGCCCCTAAATTCGGATCTGTTTCTCCCGCTAAGATGGCAGTTGAGTTGGAAGGAAGGGCAAAATGAGACAGAACTTGGGAGTCTAGTGGTAGAGGCTCTAGCATGGGGGCTACTTGTGAGAGAGTTGAATCTGGCCTTGGATCTGTACGGATTGATACAGTCCCTTAACAGGCATCAACTGCAAGCAGGGATTTTCCGCAAGGTTCTTTTCCCTATCCAAAGGGATGCGTTGAGAATAGAAGCAAGCCCCCAGGAAAGATGCTATGTCGGAATTTTTTAACGTGTTGCTGGCTTCCAGCGGATTTATGCCTCACGGCCACTGCTACCTCTGGAGACCAGGCTTAGTCGGATTGCATTTAGTTTCAGATGCTCTGATCGCCCTCTCCTATTACTCGATTCCAATCATGTTGGTGTATTTTGTGCATAAGCGCCGAGATATCCCTTTTGACTGGATTTTTTGGATGTTTGGGTTGTTTATTGTGGCTTGTGGCACGACCCACATCATTGACATTTGGACTTTATGGCATCCAGTCTATTGGCTGGCTGGTCTCGTTAAAGCGATCACGGCTTTGGCTTCCGTAGGCACAGCCGCTTCCTTATTTCCCTTACTACCTCAAGCCCTGGCTTTACCCAGCCCCAATCAACTCGCCGCTGTGAACCTAGCTTTGTCGAATGAAGTAACAGAGCGCAAGCAGGCAGAAGCTTGTGTGCGCACCTTGAATGCTGAGCTAGAGCAACGAGTGGACGAACGGACCGCGACCCTACTGCAATTGAACGAACAGCTCAAAAGTGAAATTGCGGAACGCAGCCGAGTGGAAACAGAGTTGCGGCGATCGCTCAAAGAGTCATCAGATATTAAATTTGCCCTAGATAAAGCCGCGATCGTCGCGACAACAGACCACCACGGCACCATCAACTATGTCAATGACAAGTTCTGCGAGCTGTCGAAATACTCTAAAGCCGAGTTGCTAGGCCAAAACCACCGCATTATTAATTCGGGGCATCATTCTTCGCTGTTTTTTCAAGTTCTTTGGGCCACGATTAGCAGTGGCAAAGTGTGGCACGGGGAAATTCAGAATCGCGCTAAGGATGGTAGCGACTACTGGGTCGATACGACCATCGTGCCGTTTCTAGACCAGGCGGGTAAACCTTTTCAATATCTGGCAATCCGCTTCGACGTCACCGAGCGCAAACAGGCAGAAATCGCCTTGTGGGAAAGTAAAGAGCGCTTTCGTTTGCTTGTAGAAGGTGTGCAAGACTACGCCATTGTGATGCTGAGTGCTGATGGTCAAGTCGCCAGTTGGAACAGTGGTGCAGAGCGAATTCTGGGTTACCAAGCCCCAGATATCATTGGTCAATCACTATCTCGCTTTTACCCGGATGCCAGCAACTCGCACGGTAAGGCCCAGCAAGAAATACAGATCGCTACAACAACAGGCCGCTTTGAAGAAGAAGGGTGGCGCATGCGCCAAGATGGGTCACAGTTTTGGGCTCACGTCATCCTCACCGCCCTGCATGACCGCACTGGCCAACTACGGGGCTTCTCTAAGGTGACTCACGACATTACCGATCGCAAGCGTGCAGAGCAAGAAATTAAAGCGCTCAATCAGGAACTTGAGCAACGGGTGATGGAGCGCACTACCCAACTGGCAGCCATTAACCAGGAGCTGGAAGCCTTTGCTTACTCGGTGTCGCACGACTTACGGGCTCCCTTGCGGAGTATTGATGGCTTTAGCCAAACGTTGCTAGAGCGCCATGCGGAGCAGCTAGATGCCAAAGGACAACATTATTTGCAACGAGTCCGGGCAGGCACTCAGCGGATGGGGCAACTGATCGATGATTTGCTGAATCTGTCGCGAGTCACGCGCAGCGAAATGAGTTGGCAACCCGTAGACTTAAGCGCGATCGCCCAATCTATTGCTACCGAGATCCAGCAGGGCCAACCAGATCGGCAAGTCGAATTTGCGATCGCCCCCGAGCTGATGGCTTATGGTGACACTCAACTGCTAACGATTGTGCTCGACAACTTACTCAGAAACGCCTGGAAGTTTACTTCTAAACACTCTCAAGCCTGTGTTGAGTTTGGAGCCTTACCATTAGAAGGAATCACACCTGTTTACTTCGTGCGGGACGATGGCACTGGTTTTGATATGGAGTATGCTCACAAGTTGTTCGGAGCTTTCCAGCGATTGCATGCCATGACTGAATTTCCTGGCACTGGCATTGGCTTAGCCACTGTGCAGCGGATTATTCACCGACATGGAGGCAAGGTGTGGGCCGAGGGAGCCGTAGAGCAGGGAGCTTGCTTTTACTTTACGCTGGCTCCAGAAAGCGATCGCAACTCCCTTTGAGATCTACAGAGGCGCCTAAAACGACTGCCATGCTCAAAAAAAGAATCTTACTTGTAGAAGACAATCCAGACGATGAAGAGTTAACTTTATTGGCGTTTGAGGATTGCCAGATTGCCAACGAAGTCATTGTCAAACGGGATGGAGCCGAAGCGCTAGATTACTTA
Organism: Trichocoleus desertorum AS-A10; assembly: GCF_039962155.1. NCBI lineage: Bacteria > Bacillati > Cyanobacteriota > Cyanophyceae > Leptolyngbyales > Trichocoleusaceae > Trichocoleus > Trichocoleus desertorum. The sequence goes on from NZ_JAMPKN010000011.1 coordinate 25,818, forward strand.
TTGGGTCAGGGAATCTACAGCGATCGCCATCTGTATCCCATGCCATCCTTAGTTTTGCTGGACTTGAAGCTGCCTAAAATCGATGGTTTGGAAGTGTTGCGCCGTCTTCGCAGTGAGGCTCGTACCAAAGTTTTACCCGTCATTATCTTGACGACCTCGAAAGAGGAGCAAGACTTGATTAACAGTTACAGCTTAGGGTGCAACAGTTACATCCGAAAACCCGTGGACTTTAATCAGTTTATGGAGGCGATTCGCCAACTGGGTGTTTATTGGTTACTGATCAATGAAACGCCGCAAATCCGAGAACTTTAATCTGACGGGAGCACATCATGGGTCAGATCTTGCGAGCTTTGATTGTGGAGGATTCTGAAGATGACACAGAGTTGTTGGTGTTGGAATTGGAGCAACAGGGTTACGACCCCATTTACGAGCGGGTAGATACTGCGAAGGCGATGCAGGCCGCTCTGGATCGAGCCACTTGGGATGTGATTATTTGCGACTACTCCATGCCCCAGTTCAGTGCTCCGGCGGCTTTAGCTTTGTTGCAAAGCAGAGACTTGGATATCCCCTTCATTATTGTCTCTGGCACCATTGGTGAGGATATTGCGGTGGCCGCCATGAAAGCGGGGGCACATGATTATTTGATTAAAGGAAATTTGGTGCGGCTAGTGCCTGCGATCGCGAGAGAACTGCGGGAAGCCCAGGAGCGTCAAGCGCGGCGGACCGCCCAGAAAGCTTTGCGAGAAAATGAAGAACGCTTTCGGTCACTAATTGAAAATGCCCTCGATCTGATCGTGGTTTTAGCGATTGATGGCACGATTCAATACACTAGTCCTTCCAGTAAAACTTTGTTTGGCTATGAACCAGAGGCGATCGCTGCCACCAATATTTTCAAATACCTGCACCCAGAAGATATCTCTCATGTGCGGCAGACCTTTCAAAATGTGATTGCTCAGCCTGGAGTGACTGCAACGGCGGAATTTCGCTGCCACCATCAAGACGGCTCTTGGCGGCTGTTAGAAGCCAGTGGTAAACATTTTGTTGAGCCCAGCGGCACGACTCGGATTATTGTGAATGCGCGAGACAGCACCGAACGCAGACAAGCTGAGGAGATGCGAAAAGCGCTGGAAACGGAGAAAGAACTTAGTGAATTACGCTCTCGGTTCTATTCCATGATGTCTCATGAATTTCGTAGCCCCCTCACCGCCATTCAAATGACCGCCCAACTGATGCGAGATCATTCTCAGGCTTTTGAGGTAAATAAGCAGAAAGAATGTTTTCAACGAATTCTGAACGCGACGAAACGCCTAGGGCATTTAGTGGATGATGTTTTAGTCATCGGCAAGGCTGAATCTGGTAGGTTTCAATTCGCACCCGTCCCTTTAGATTTGAGCGCTTTTTGTCAAGAATTAATCACGGAGTTTCAACTAACCAGTGCCAAGGAACATCAAATTGTTTTTAGTTACGAGGGAGATGGCTCAGATGCGGAGATAGATGAGGAGATATTGCGCCATGTCCTGAGCAACTTGCTCGCCAATGCCATCAAATACTCGCCTGCAAACACCAAGATTCAGTTTGAGTTGCACCAAAAGCGTGATGTCGCCATCATCCAAGTTCAAGATCAAGGAATAGGTATCCCTTCTGAAGATTTGCCCCGCTTGTTTGAACCTTTTCATCGTGCCAGTAATGTGGATCGGATTCCAGGGACAGGTCTAGGTTTAGCGATCGCCAAAAAATTTACGGAGTTGCAAGGTGGCACCATTACAGCTACCAGTGAGCTGGGTGTAGGCACTAACTTTATCGTCACCCTGCCGCTCCAAGCCCAATTGTGAGGAATTGAAGAATTTTGCGATCCATAAGGTTTATCCCTAGTTCTGCTTCACAACTTAGACTATGTTGGCAGTAGCACTCATTCTGATAGCGGAACTCTCATTTCTTCGTTGTCAGCTTTGCGGTGAAACGTAGACTGTTAATCCAGAAACTAATCTAAGCAATGAGCAATTCCCTCATCCCCGTGATTCTGGCTGGTGGCAAAGGTGAACGCTTCTGGCCCCTAAGCCGCAAGCTACGACCCAAGCAATTTTTGAGTTTAGATGGTAGTGGTAAAAGCCTGTTGCAAGCCACAGCCGATCGCTTGTTGCCTTTAGCTGGAGGTTGGGAAAATCTCTGGGTGGTTACTGCTTCCCACTTAGCGGATGGGGTGAAGGAACAACTCCCCGATCTCCCCCTAGAAAACTTGTTGGTAGAGTCGGAAGGCCGCGATACTGCCCCTGCCGTGGCTTGGAGCACCTTGGAAATCGCTCGGCGCTATGGAGGAGATGCTGTAGTTGGCTTCTTTCCGGCTGATCACTGGATTGATGATCAAGCTATGTTTGAACAAACGCTGAGCGCGGCTACGGAACTGGCAACGCAACAAGAAGCGATCGTGACTTTGGGGATTAAACCCAATGCTCCTTCCACCGGGTACGGCTACATCGAGCAGGGAGAACCTGTCGGCAGCTATGCAGGCTTCCCTGCTTACCGCGTCGATCGCTTTACGGAAAAGCCCGATCGCGAAACCGCCGAAACATTTCTCGCCAGTGGTCGCTTCAGTTGGAACAGCGGCATGTTTGTCTTCCGCGCAGGAGTCACCCTAAATGAACTCCGAGTGCATGCCCCAGAGCTGATGCACCTGCTAGAACAACAAGGCCCCAGCGCTTATCCTCAGTTGCCCAAGAAGAGCATTGACTATGCGCTGATGGAGAAGACCCAAAAGGCTTATGTTTTACCCGTTGGGTTTGGTTGGGATGATTTAGGAGATTGGACGGCGATCGAGCGCTTGCTCAAAGGAGATAAAGCGAACGTCGAGTTGGCGACCCATGTAGGTCTTGACACTCAGGGAGCCATTCTTTACGCCAGCAATACTGAAGATGTGATCGTCACGATTGGTCTGGAAGATGTAGTGGTGGTGCGAGACGGCAACGTCACCTTAATTGTGAAAAAAGACCGCACCCAGGAAATTAAGCAAGCTCTTGGTCAGCTACGCGATCGCCCCGATCTAGAACACCTACTCTAGAACATCTACTTTAGACCTAGCCTGCTGGAATCTCTCCCTTGGGGGACTTGGCGAACTGAGGCGTTAGGCGTTAGAAGAGAGTCAGTGAACGCAGTAGTGCCAGTGGATAGGGTTTCTAGCTCTGGCAATAAGCGATCGCGGCTCACTGACTCATGCCCCCTGACCTCACCCCCTAGGAAGTCCCGTGTTTTTAGCGCAAACCAGCTCCCGTCAGCGAGAAATTATTGAAGTAGTCCTCCGTAACGGCTGGGACTTCATGCGGCGCTTGCTGACCGGAGGCAAGGCGGATGAGCCAAAATTGCCACCTCCTGCCGTACTGCGGAATATTTTGGTGGATTTAGGCCCTGTTTATGTCAAGCTTGGTCAGCTCCTCAGCACTCGCCCTGACTTGCTCCCCGCTGAGTACATTGAGGAACTCTCTACCCTGCAAGACGAGGTGCCTCCGGTCGCTTGGCCCGCGATTGAAATGGTGATTCGGCAAGCCATCCGCAGGCCGCTAGATGAAGTGTTTGCCACGATTGATGCAGTCCCCGTCGCTGCGGGTTCGATCGCCCAAACCCATCATGCGACGTTGATCGATGGTCGGGAAGTGGCTCTCAAAGTCCAGCGTCCTGGTTTGGAAGCGGTGATTAGGCAAGATATTGCCTTGATTCGGGGCATGGCAGATTTGGCCGCTCGTACCGAGTTAGGCAAAGAGTACGATATTGTGGCGATCGCCGAAGAATTTACCAATGCGCTACAAGCAGAATTAGATTTTTGCCAGGAAGCCAGCTACACCGACCAACTGCGCCGCAATCTCTCTAAGAGCCGCTGGTTTGATCCTGCCCGCCTCGTGATTCCGGAGATTAACTGGGACTTAACCACAGAGAAGCTATTGGTGATGCAGTGGCTAGATGGTGTACCTTTGCTGTCTGCTGAGATTCGCCCTAGCGCGGATACGATCATTCCTGAAGAAGAACGACGACAAATTACGGTTTTGTTGTTTCGCGTATTCTTCCAGCAACTATACATTGATGGCTTCTTTCACGCCGATCCCCATCCCGGAAACTTGTTCTACCTCAAAGATGGCCGAGTCGCAATTTTAGACTGCGGCATGATGGGACGCTTAGATCCACGCACCCAGCAAATTTTGACCGAGATGATCTTGGCGATTTCGGATATGGATTCCCAGCGGTGTGTGCAACTTACCATACAACTAGGGACTTCCGGACAGAGCGGAGTGAATATGGCCCGCTTGGAAACCGACTACGATCGCATGTTGCGGAAGTATGCCAATGTCAATCTCTCAGAAATCAACTTCAGTCAAGTGTTCTACGAGATTCTGCAAACCGCCCGCAATAATAAAGTCCGTTTCCCTAGCAACCTAGGGCTGTATGCCAAAGCGCTCGCCAATCTGGAGGGAGTCGCTAGGCAATTTGATCCAGAAATCAATTTGCTAGAACAAATTAAACCGCTGATTACCGATCTGTTTCGACGACAGTTAATTGGTGATCAACCGCTGCAAGCTTTACTCCGCACCGCTCTAGATATTAAGAGCCTCTCCCTGCAATCTCCGCGCCAAATTGAACTGCTGCTCGATCGCGTCACTTCCGAAACCCTAAAGTGGAATCTGACCATCCGTGATCTCGACCCTCTGCGTCGTAGCATGGATGACTCCGCCAACCGTCTCTCTTTTAGTATCCTTGTGGGTTGCTTGACGATTGGGGCAGCGATCATCTCCTCCAATGCCCCCACAGGTAGCCTCTCTCAACTCAGCATTGGTTTATTTGTCGTTGCCAGTTTTCTAGGTCTTTGGCTCGTCGTTAGTATCCTTAGATCGGGCAGATTGCGGTAGGCGATCGCACCACAAGGCGAGGCTCGCTTGCACTCAAAAAAATATCTACGGAAGAAGGTGATAACGAGCATGAAAGCAGTCCGAATTTACGCTTATGGTGGTCCGGAGGTTTTGGCCTATGAGGATGTCTTGGTGCCTGCAATCGCCGAGGATGACGTACTGATTCGGGTTCATGCCGCTGCTATCAATCCGGTAGATTGGAAGGTTCGCGAAGGGTATCTGCAAGGTTTTATCGATTATGACTTGCCCTTAACTTTGGGTTGGGATGTCTCTGGGGTTGTAGAAGCAATTGGCAAGAACGTGACCACCTTCAAACCAGGCGATGAAGTCTATTCTCGCCCTGATATCAAACGAGATGGCGCTTACGCAGAGTACATTGCGGTTAAAGCCTCGGAGGTTGCGTTCAAACCCAAAACTGTTGATCACATTCATGCAGCGGCTGTGCCTCTAGCTGGAATTACAGCCTGGCACTGTCTGTTTGAAGCCGCTGGGTTAACGGCTGGACAGCGAGTTTTAATTCACGCAGCGGCAGGTGGAGTTGGCAGCTATGCAGTTCAGTTTGCTCGCTGGAAAGGGGCACATGTGATTGGCACTGCCTCAGCTCGGAATCAGGACTTTTTGTTCCAGTTGGGAGCGGATGAAATCATTGATTACCAAACCACCCAGTTTGAGGATGTTGTCGAACCTGTGGATGTCGTGTTCGACACGGTTGGAGGCGAGGTCCAAAAGCGTTCTTGGCAGGTAGTCAAGCCAGGCGGCATTCTGGTTTCGGTCGTTTCTCCCCCATCTGAGGAAAAAGCTGCGGCTCACCAGTGTCGGAGTGCTTATGTTTTCATTCAGCCCAGAGCCGACTGGCTGAGCGAAATAGCACAACTGATGGATGCGGGGCAGGTGAAGCCGATCGTTGAAACAGTGCTACCTCTGAGCCAAGCAGTTGAAGCGCACAAACTGAGCCAAAGTGGGCATACGCGCGGCAAAATCGTGTTGCAGGTATCCACAGCTTGATCAGTAGCACTTCTAGCACTCCGGGAATAATACAGCCACGAATTCGGCCTATGGCTATTTTGCTACTGTTTATTCTTAAGAGTTTTCTATGCCTTACCAAGACATCAACGTAACCTTATCGGACACAGATCTCAAAGAAATTCGTCAAGCGATCGCTACTATTCAGCAAAAGCTGCCATTTTTGATCATGCTGAATACGACAGAGCGAAAGCGGCTGTTTAAGATGGGGGATAAGCGACTGGCGTTTGTGCAGACCAGTCTGAATGCAGCTCAGTGCAACCGGAATATTTTGCCTGCGAGTTTTGATCTGGATGGTTTCTCGAATGATTTCCGCTTGGCAACCTCACTGATGGAAATTGAGATGTTGCTGAACCAGATGTCGGAACAGGTAGATGATACGTTGCTGACAGTGGGCAGTGAAGCGATGTCAAGCAGCCTAACTGTGTATGACTACGTAAAGACGGCAGCGAAGAAGACACCTGGTATTGAAGGGTATTGCCGAACAGTTAGGGACGCTGTTTCGGGCTATTAAGAGTAAGCCAGCAAAACCAACAGCCACAGAAACAATCACAACTAGTTAGCAAACATTCGTTGCCAAAGCTCAAAGTATGGCGGGTAAATCTGTAGGGTTCAAGGGTGAACTAAAATTGTTTAACGCTGAATGTTCTAGATTAGTGGCTAAAAAGTGTAGGTTCACTGTTAAACCTTAATCGTTCAAGGCTGAATAAAACAGCATTAAAGCTGAATCAAAGTTATTGAGTTTTGAATAGAAAAGATTCAGCCTTGAATGATCAATAATCACCGAGAATACTTTGAGCTTTGCGCGGAAATTTAAATCATTAACCTGTCATTTTTGCTTAATTGTCGCTGCAATGAAACCCTGACATTCTTTAAAAGCTTTGTCAGACTAGAAACACCATCCGGAGAGGCAAGGCATGACGCGAGAGGAGTTGTTAGCGCTAATCAACCAAGCAGCCAAAGAAGGTTGGACAGAGCTAGACCTATCGGGCAAGGAGCTGACAGAACTGCCTAGTGAGATTGGCAAGCTAACGCAGCTTGAGACGTTGATTTTGGGGAAGTGGGAGCGAGCGAAAAAAGGACGGCTAGGCATTGAGGGCTATGAGCATGTAGGGCGTAATTGGGTACGACTCATCTCAGGTAATCAGTTGAAGTTGTTGCCGCCTGAACTAGTCAATTTAAGCGAACTACGTAAGTTGGATCTAAGCGGCAATCTATTTAAGGAACTTCCATATGTGGTGACTCAACTGCGGAGGTTAAAGCAACTCACACTAATACGGACAGAATTGAAGGAGTTACCTCAGGCAATCGGACAACTCACCAATCTCACTACGCTTAACCTCTCCGATAACCAAATCACAGAAGTTCCAGAAGCAATTGGACAACTCACCAATCTCACTACGCTTAACCTTGTCAGTAACCAAATTAGACAGATTCCAGAAGCAATTGGACAACTCACCAATCTCACTACGCTTAACCTCTCCGACAATCAAATCACAGAAGTTCCAGAAGCAATTGGACAACTCACCAATCTCACTACGCTTAACCTTGTCAGTAACCAAATTAGACAGATTCCAGAAGCAATTGGACAACTCACCAATCTCACTACGCTTAACCTCTCCGACAACCAAATCACAGAAGTTCCAGAAGCAATTGGACAACTCACCAATCTCACTACACTTGACCTTGTCAGTAACCAAATTAGACAGATTCCAGAAGCAATTGGACAACTCACCAATCTCACTACGCTTAACCTCGTCCGTAACCAAATCAGGCAGATTCCAGAAGTAATTGGACAACTCACCAATCTCAACGAGCTTAACCTCGTCAATAACCAAATCAGACAGATTCCAGAAGCAATTGGACAACTCACCAATCTCAGTACGCTTGCATTCTCACACAATCAAATCACGGAGGTTCCAGAAGCAATTGGAGAGCTCACCAATCTCAACGAGCTTTACCTCGTCGGCAACCAAATCAGACAGATTCCAGAAGTAATTAGACAACTCAGCAAGCTTACCAAGCTTAGCCTCTCCAACACTCAACTGACGCAGATTCCAGAAGTAATCGGGCAATTCACCAATCTCACTACATTTTATCTATCCAACAACCAACTCACACAGATTCCAGACGTGATTGGACAACTCACCAATCTCACTGAGCTTGACCTCTCTGACAACCAACTCACACAGATTCCAGACGTGATTGGACAACTCACCAATCTCACGATGCTTCACCTCTCCAGCAATCAAATCACGCAGATTCCAGAAGCGCTCGGGCAACTGACCAATCTCACTGAGTTTGACCTCTCTGACAACCAACTCACACAGATTCCAGACGTGATTGGACAACTCACCAATCTCACGATGCTTCACCTCTCCAGCAATCAAATCACGCAGATTCCAGAAGCGCTCGGGCAACTGACCAATCTCACTGAGTTTGAACTCTCTGACAACCAACTCACACAGATTCCAGACGTGATTGGACAACTCACCAATCTCACGATGCTTCACCTCTCCAGCAATCAAATCACGCAGATTCCAGAAGCGCTCGGGCAACTGACCAATCTCAACGAGCTCTATCTCTCCAGCAATCAAATCACGCAGACTCCAGAAGTGATTAGACAGCTGACCAATCTCACGACGCTTGACCTCTCCAGCAACCAAATCACTGAGATACCCAATTGGCTCGAAGAAGTACCCGACCTCAATAAACTAGATCTGCGCCGAAACCCGCTACCCATTTCTCCAGAAATTCTTGGTCCACCAAACCCTAGTCACGATCCTGGTTCTGTTGAGGCTATCTTCAATTACTGCCGTCAACTCCGAAGTGGCGAAGTCCGCCCGTTGAATGAAGCCAAACTCCTTCTCATCGGTCAAGGTAGCGTCGGCAAAACCTCTCTGATCAACCGTCTCCTCTACAACCGATTCAATCGCCACGAGTCACAAACGGATGGTCTCAACATTGAAACTTGGAATATTTACGTTAACAGCAAAGATGTGCGGCTGAATGTCTGGGACTTCGGCGGACAAGAGATTTACCATGCCACTCACCAGTTTTTCTTAACCAAGCGATCGCTCTACCTCTTGGTGTGTAACTGCCGCACCAGCGAAGAGGAGAACCAAATTGAACGCTGGCTTAAACTGATCGAAAGCTTTGGTGGTCAATCCCCCGTCATCATCGTAGGTAACAAGAAAGACGAACAGCCTTTCGACATTAATCGCAAAGCCCTACGCGACAAATACCCCAACATTAAAGACATCCTCGAAACTTCCTGCGACACCAGCGAGGGTATCAACGACCTCCGCAATGCCCTTATTCGTGAAGTGGGTCAATTGAGCGATGTTTACAACCTTCTACCACTTTCCTGGTTCGAGGTAAAAGAGCAGCTTGAGAGCATGGATGAAGACTTTATCAGCTATAGCAAATACGCCTGCATCTGTGCTTCCAAAACTGTCACCGAAGAACCGAACCAGGAACAACTGATCGACCTGCTGCACAACCTGGGACTAGTACTTAACTTCCGCGATCACCCGATTCTTCAATCCACAAACGTTCTAAACCCTGATTGGGTGACTGAGGGTATATATGCCCTCCTCAGTGACGAAATCCTCAAAACTAAAACCAAAGGCATTCTCACCTATGCTGACCTCAGCCGCGTTCTCGACTCGCAGCGCTACCCTGCCAACCGTCATCACTACTTAATTGAGCTGATGAAACAATTTCAGCTCTGTTTTCAGATCCCTAACTGCCCCATAGATACCTTTCTGATCCCTGGACTTCTCTCTAAAGAGGAACCCGGAGATACCAAGCTCGAAGGTGAAACCCTAGAATTTCAGTATCACTATCGCATCTTGCCCGAAAGCATCCTCTCCCGTTTTATTGTTCTCACTCACGACAAAATCCACAGCCAAACTTATTGGCGCAGTGGGATCATGCTCGCTTATAGCGAAGGTAGCGAAACCTACAACATTGCTCGCATCAAAGCTGACCTAGAAGATAAGAAGATCTTCATCTCTATCAGCGGTCGTGAAACAACCCGGCGATCCTTTCTGCTAATGATCCGCGATGTATTCAACAGAATTCACGACACCTTCGCCAATCTTGAAGTAACTGAGTGGGTACCTGTCCCTGGCTATCTCAGCCATCCACCCCTTGAATACCAGGAACTCCTAGGATTAGAAAAAATGGGAGTTCGGTCCCATCCAATCGGCCGGTTAGGTATCGTTATGGATCTGCGCCAACTTCTAGATGGTTACGAACCGATCGAATTGCGGCAAATGAACGAGAAGGGGAGCATGAGTGAAAGAGTATACGAAGACATGCGTGATCTTGCTAAACTCGCAGTCAGTAGACCAATCATTAACAAAGCAGAGGCAAGAGCGATGTCAGAAGGTTCTCAATACACAAACAATAATCAAGGCGCAAATATCGGTAACATCGTTAACGAAGCTAAAGATAGCGCCCAAGTGACAGCATCCAACTTTACCCAAACCAGCGGTGCCAGCATTGCTGAACTCTTGCAACTCATTACCAACATGCGCCAAATCGCCACGCAATTTCCTCAGGAAATCCAGAATGATGCCTTAGATGACATTGATGACGTAGAAGCAGAAATCAAGAAACCTGAAAATCAGCGCAATTTAACCCGATTGAGAAAGCGCTTAATTGCTTTAGCAGCCATCGGTGCTGCGATTGCTACTCCGATCGCAGGTGTCACTGACTTTGCCAATACCGCCATAGATTTAGGCAGCAAATTAGGCATTGAACTTCCTGCACCTCAGCTTCCTCCTGCACCTTAACTGTGATTTAGTAGGCTTTAAGCATTCCCCTAGCAACTACCAGCAGCTCAACACTAAACTGCTAGGCAGGAAGAGATAAGAGGCGATCGCGCCTGTATAGTTGAAAAGGACTATTTTTAGGCGCAGCGACAAGAAACGGCTGTTTAACTGAGATCATGGCAAAGCTGCCCCACATTCAACTTCCCACTGCGCTCAAAGAGCGGCTCCTGCAAGGACATCCTTGGGTCTACCGTAACCATGTCCCGTCGAATCTGCATTTCCCCTCTGGAACTTGGGTGCGCGCGCGGTGCGGCAACTGGACAGGCTATGGTCTTTGGGATGCTAATGGCCCGATCGCGATTCGGATTTTTTCGGAGGAGCAAGTTCCAGATCCACGCTGGCTGCGGGAACAAGTCCAGGCGGCTTGGGACTTACGTTCTCCTCTCAGAGACAAAGGTTGTACGTCGTATCGGTGGTTATTTGGAGAAGGAGATGGCCTACCAGGGATCACAGTGGATCTCTACAACGACTTTGCCGTAGTGCAAACTTACATGGAAGGGGCGGCTGTGCTCCTAGATTGGCTAGTGGATGCGCTCAAAGCCGCCAAACCGCTGCAAGGTATTTTTCTCCGCACTCAACATAGAGCCTCTGATGAAGCGACTGAGGGCAAACCTGATAGCAAGATAGAACGGTTGTGGGGCCAAGCTGCACCGGATGATTTAGTGGTGAAAGAGCACGGCCTTTCGTTTCAGGTAAATTTGTATTCTGGGCAAAAGACGGGGCTATTTCTAGACCATCGGGAAAACCGCCGCTTTGTCCAAGACTTGAGCCAAGGACGTGAGGTGCTAAACTGCTTCGCTTACACCGGAGCATTCTCGTTGTATGCCCTGCGCGGCAAAGCCCAACACGTTACCAGCGTAGACATTGGCAAGGGATTGGCGGAAGCGGCAGATACCAATATTGCGCTCAATGGTTTAGACCCCGATCGCCACACCTTTGTGACGCAAGATTGTTTCAATCTGCTCAATAGCTATGCAGAACAAAAACGCTTTTTTGATTTAGTGATTCTTGACCCGCCCAGCTTCGCCAAGAGTAAGCAAAACCGCCATGCTGCCCAAAGAGCTTATGTCAAACTCAATGCGCTGGCTCTGCGCTGTGTAGCTCCCGGTGGTTTGTTGGTAAGCGGAAGTTGTACAAGCCAAGTTAGCCCAGAGGCATTTAAGGAAGCGATCGCGGCAGCAGGAGCTTCAGCAGGGCGACGTGTGCAAATCATCCATGAAGCGGGCCAACCTCTCGATCATCCTGTCCCTGCCCACTTCCCCGAAGGCCGCTATCTCAAGTTTGTGGTGGGGCGAGTGAGATAACTAGAGAGTTAAGTAACGACTGAGGTTCAGAATTCTGTTCGCGATCACCTTCGGGCTACTGTAGAAGAAAAACGATGGAGATCGTCACTAAAAGATTTCTACTGCGAGACTTTATCCAGGAAGATGAGCCTGCTTTTATGGCTTATCATGCCGATCCAAAATATGCCGAATTCTGTGCGCCGGAAGAGGTGTCACCCAACCGAACCCGTGAATTGCTCCACCTATTCGGCCAGTGGGCAACCGAGTCTCCCCGTCGCAACTATCAGCTTGCCATCCGCGATCGCCGGAAATTGCATGACCTGATTGGCTGCGGTGGACTGCGCCGTGAAGGTTATGGTGCTGAGCAAGCAGAACTAGGGATTGAGTTAGCTCCCCAGTTTTGGGGACGTTATGCCTACGCAATCGAGATTGCTCAAGCCTTGATTCAGTTTGGCTTCCGCGATCTGGGATTAAAAGAGATCCGGGGTGTTTCCGTGAGTGCAAACTTGCGAGTCACCCGTTTAGCTCAACGATACGGGTTTGTTGAAATTGGCCCACGTCCTAGCCCTAGTTGGATGACTGCGCGGGGATGGAGCCAAACGGAATGGCAACTGACGCGGGAAGCGTGGGAGCATTTATCAGCAGTCTGACTAGCAGATGGCAGCGAGTTAAATTGAGGATGTAGTTATACCCAAAGTTTAGCGAATGGCTACCTAAGCCTAGGTTTACCATTCGCTAAAAGCGATCGCTTGATTCTACTTGCGATCGGCAGCAGCTTGACGAGAGATAGCGACAAAAGCAGCAAAAGGATACTCAATTAAAACAGGATCTTCAGGGACAAAGCGCCCTTTCAGAGGTGCCTTTTGACCCAACCCTTGCAAAGACGCGATCGCGATTGGGGCTTTCAGTTTCTCTAATTCTTGCACTTCCCAGTAAATCGCCCAAGTCGGTCTCGCTCCAGCAGTAGATTGGGGACGAAACATCGATTTGCCTGGGTAACGGCCATTGCGAGAAGGTACATGCCCAATGTAACGGGCGCGCCACCAAACTTCGGGATTTAATGGCTGATCTCCTTGAGCCTCAGAAGCGTAAATTAACACTTCGACCGCGCGTTCTTTGCGAAGCTCATCCGCTTTCCGAATGACTTCAAAGGCCATACTACCAAAAGCCACCTTGGGCAACCCTTCGTTTGTGACTTCATCTAAGTTGAGTTGAGCAGCGATCGCTTCTAGTCCCGAAAGCAGGTGAATTTCCGGGACAGGAGCAAGAATCGCGAACGTGCGTGTCGTCTCCATTCATGCATCTTCTAAGCTTCCTTAAGCATTCTAGGCCGTCTTGCCGCTTCTGGAGATTTTCTCTGAAGCGAGCTAAATAAGATTGCTTGGACTGCTTGGGTGAGTAGGCACAAAACTTGCTCCTACGGAAATACTGTGGTTCAGCCAATTAAAAATTGCGTTAAGAAATCCTTTAATTAGATTTAATTAGAGCTGTTGGCGTCAGGCAGTCCTTTGATGCTGGCTAAACAGTGGGCGAGTAGACAGCGATTAAGCGAGCTGTATTTGGTTTGTCCTTCCTTTCTGACTTGGACTAGGCCGCAGTCAACCAAAGTTTTGGAGTGATGGCAGAATAAGGCCAGGCTAATTTCTAGATGGTTGGCGAGTTCGGAGCCGCTCATTTCTACGGACTGGGCTAACAAATCCACAATTCGTAGACGGGTAGGATCGCCAAGAGCTGCAAAGATCTTAGCCCGTTGTTCTGAGTCTAGTTTTAGGAGCGGGGCAGCGCTGCGAGATGAATCAAGGTTGGAGTCGAGCATGGGGCGATCGCAAGGGTAGAACCCCTTTTTATGGCTAATGATTCTACTTCTATCTTAAGGCGTAAAAGCTTTTACTTAAATACTTAAACAAGTACTTGACGATCGAGGACAGGTTGTTTACTATTTAGTTAAATGGTTGTTTAACTACTTGAACTGCAACAACCAACTGGAGGCGTAACGCCATGTCAGATCATTATCAATCCATCAAGCTGACCGACGAAAACTTTGACAGCGAAGTGCTGGCTAGCTCCATGCCCGTGTTGGTAGATTTTTGGGCTCCTTGGTGTGGGCCTTGCCGAATGCTCAGCCCCATTGTGGAAGAATTAGCCGCAGAGTTTGAGGGGCAGGCAAAGGTAGCCAAGCTCAATGTGGACGACTACGAGCAACTTGCGACGAAATACAACATCAGCGCTATCCCTACTCTCATTTTCTTCCAAGATGGTCATGCTGTTGACCAAGTGAGCGGAGTGGTGCGCATGCAAGTCTTGGCAGATAAGCTCAACGCCTTGTTACACCGCGATCGCGCTTCTCATTCCGCTGCCTAACTTCGTTGATTTTCAGGAATCTCAGGGAGATTTTGTTCATGAGTGCCAATGTTGATCTGCTCTCTCCGGTAAAGCTCGGTCCTTACGAATTGCCGAATCGCTTAGTGATGGCTCCGCTAACTCGCAATCGGGCGAGCGCAGGATATGTACCTGGAGCCTTAATCGCGACTTATTACGCTCAGCGAGCTTCGGCAGGTTTGATCATCAGTGAAGCCAGCCAAGTGTCACCGCAGGGTTTGGGATATCCCAGTACTCCTGGGATTTACTCACCAGAACAGGTGGCAGGATGGCGGCTCATCACCGATGCTGTGCATGCCAAGGGAGGTCGGATCTTTCTGCAACTTTGGCACGTGGGACGAATCTCCCATCCTTCTTTGCAACCTGATGGGGCGTTGCCTGTATCTCCTTCCGCGATCGCCCCTACAGGACAAGCTTCTACCTACGAAGGGATGCAGCCCTTTGTCACGCCCCGCGCTCTAGAAACTCATGAGATTTCTGGGATCGTAGAGCAATATCGCCAAGGAGCGCAAAATGCTCTAGAGGCTGGGTTTGATGGCGTAGAAATCCACGCGGCCAATGGTTATCTAATCGATCAGTTTTTGCGAGATGGTACCAACCATCGCACAGACGAATATGGTGGCTCGATTGAAAACCGAGCTAGGTTCCTGCTAGAAGTCACAGCAGCAGTGACTAGTGTGTGGGACGGCGTTGGCGAAGCCTCCCGGAACGGGAATCGCGTTGGAGTTCGTCTCTCTCCCAGCGGTTCCTTCAACAGCATGTCTGACTCTGATCCAGTAGCGACGTTTAGCTATGCGGCTCAAGCGTTAAACCAGTTCAATTTGGCTTATCTACATATTGTGGAACCCAGAGCTGATGAAAACTTTACCGCTGACACACCCGCATCTCGCTTGACCACAGGCTACTTCCGCTCGATTTTCAAAGGCACGCTGATTGCTGCGGGGGGCTACGATCGCGAGACTGGCAATGCGGCATTAGCCAACGGAGAAGCAGATTTGGTCGCTTATGGCAGACACTTTATTGCCAATCCAGATCTACCAGAACGCTTTGCCGTCAATGCGCCGCTCAATCCTGCCGATCGCTCTACTTTCTATGGGGGAGATGAGCGAGGCTATATCGATTACCCCACTTTAGCTCTCCAATCTGCCTAAATGCTCTAACTCTAACCAGCGCTTGACCGAAACACTCAACTAGCTTCACGCGATCGCCTGCTTTAATCACGGGCGATCGCTTTTTTAGTTTTTTTGGATGTTGCAGAATGCCTCAAGCTTTCGCAAGACGATGGAGCCAAATAAAGTTAGGTCCTTCTGGCGAACACTTGCTTTGGATCAACTGATTAGAATAATGGAGATTTTCCCCAGATAGATCGTTTCTGTAGCCTGACGCAAACCACTCCCCATAGGGATCATTGACATAGAAACCGTTAGCATCATAACCACGGACGACCATAATGTGACCGAAGCTCGTGAAGTAGCCATGAATAATACAAGGTCTCCCTTCCGCGATCGCTTTACGGATATCCGACAGCCGCGCTTGAGTCGTGAAATCTACCTTTAAGCCATAAGCTCGACCCATTTTTGCTAAATCTAGCGGCTCCCAACGGGACAAACCATTGCGCTCCATGTAGCGATACAGTTCATCCTCTAGCTGTCCTACCCCGGTTCGTCCCTTAATTTGGAGGTATGCCATCACCATCGCGTAGGAGGTGACATTACAAGCACCAGTAGGATTTAAAGCATTATCTAACTGGCTTTTGTGAGGAATATTTAGCGTTTTGCGTTCTGGTAGACGGCGAGTTGGGAGCGGCAGTGAAATCTTCGGCCCTGGAGGAGCAGCCGTCGTCACTTTGTTTTGATTATTGATTAATTGAGTATGGGGTGTATAAACATACCAAGTATTTTGCGGCGGTGTTCCTAGAACATCTTTGAGGAGTGCCACCTTGAGATGATTCTTGCCTACTGCTTTCCACGAATGAACTTCAAATACTTTACCTGCTTCGACCTGGACTTTGTCTGATTCAGGCAACTTGGCAGAATCATCTGTGGATTGCTTAAAAGTAGTATTGCGAATAACTTTGAGTTTCATAATTTCATTGAAGATCAACTCAAGGGGACAGTTCCACCATATCTCTGCCTCAACCCTGTTCTGATAGCTTAAGCGATCGCGCGATCGCTGCTATTGCCACTCAATCTTTGAACTCAATCCTTGGTCTACAGGGCTTGGCGTAGACTTCGCTAAAATAGCTATAAGTAGCTCCTAAGTTTAACAATCTTAAGAATCTACTCCCTGAAGCTCTCTCCAACTTCAGTCAAGTTGCCCCTCGTTGCTGTGTTGATGCCATGACCCAACCCCCTGACGCAGATTCTCAATCCGCTCATCCACCAACTCCAGGCATGACCCCTGAAGCGGGCAAAGAAGCTTGGAAGCAGCGTATTTCGGGGGTTTGGAGCAATGCCACAACTCGCCTCACCAAACTCTTGCCAATGGAGCAAGTCACTCAACTGACATCAGGCTGGTTCAACGTCAGCGAAGAGCAGGTTGCCGAAATTTTAGAGAAAGTGCGGGCCGAGTTGCCTACCACGGAAGCGCTGCTGATTGGCAAACCCCAATCTGGCAAGAGCTCCATTGTCCGAGGCTTGACAGGAGTTTCATCGGAGATCGTAGGCCAGGGTTTTCGGCCTCACACCCAGCATACGGAGCGCTATGCCTACCCTTCCAACGATTTACCGTTGCTGATTTTTACCGATACGGTTGGGCTAGGTGACGTGAATCGGGAGACGCAGCTAGTCATTCAGGAACTCATTGGGGATCTACAGCAACAAACCCAATGTGCCAGAGTGTTAATTCTCACGGTCAAAATTAACGACTTTGCTACCGATACGTTGCGTCAGATTGCTCAGCAACTGCGGCAACGTTATCCCGAAATCCCCTGCCTGCTGGCAGTGACCTGCTTACATGAGCTATATCCCTCTGGCACCGCTGATCATCCGACGCATCCCCCCGACTATACAGAAGTAAACCGCGCCTTTAGCGCTTTGCAGAACGCTTTTGGGAAGTTATGCGATCGCGCTGTCTTAATCGACTTCACACTCGAAGAAGATGACTATCATCCGGTCTTCTATGGTTTAGAAGCCTTCCGTGATGCCTTAGCTGATTTACTGCCAGAAGCAGAAGCGCAAGCAATTCATCAACTGCTAGAGCAAGGTGCTGGTGAGAAAATTGGTAATCTTTACCGAGATGTCAGCCGCCGCTATCTATTGGCCTTCTCCATCAGTGCTGCGACTCTCGCCGCTGTACCCTTACCATTTGCTACCATGCCTGTCCTCACCGCTTTGCAGGTGTCGCTAGTGGGTTTACTGGGAAAACTTTACGGCCAAACCCTCACCCCGTCTCAAGCAGGAGGTGTCGTCAGTGCGATCGCAGGTGGTTTTGTGGCGCAGGCGATCGGACGAGAACTAGTCAAGTTTATTCCTGGCTTCGGCAGTGTGATCGCTGCATCTTGGGCAGCAGCTTATACCTGGGCTTTGGGTGAAGGAGCTTGTGTTTATTTCGGCGACTTAATGGGTGGCAAAAAGCCTGATCCCCAAAAGATTCAGACGGTGATGCAAGAAGCTTTCAAGTCAGCCCAAGAGCGCTTCAAAGGAATTAAGCCGTAGGGGCGAGCTTTGTAGTTGCCCTCATCTTGGCTTGCCCTGATGTATTCAGGGGGCAGGTGCAAAACCCGCCCCTACAGTCATTGTTGCCATGTGACGCGTGTCTATCTCAGCAGCCTGGTAACTCTTGCGTCGTACTCAGCACCTCGTGGGTAGTCACTTCTAGCCTGATCGCAGGCGATACCACCCGCTCTCTGCATTGACTCAGCATCGATTTCGTATCGGGTTGTGCCGTGGTTAAAGGTCGTGCATAGCTGCTCAGCACACTCTTTGATATCAACCCATACTTCGTAAGTGTGAACCATTTCGGAGCCTCCTCGTTTAACTCGAAACGATGGGAATTGCTTCAGTATAAAAACATTGGGCTGGGGTCATCTGGGGAGAAAGACAATTCTTTAGTTGTTGTTATCTAAGTTAGAAGCCTGTTACAGCAGGCAAATAATTAGCCGTATCGGACGGTAATCTGCTACGCCTTTTAATTGTTAATTTTCTTAAAATACTAAGTAAGCTAATACTCCTCTTACTTGAGCACTCATCACCCTAGAACTGCTATGTCCTTAAATGCCTACGAAGATGCCTCGTCTACTCAACTGCCGCTATCCGAAGTTAAAACTGTAGCCGCTGCCCCCTCCTGGAAAATTAAATTGCTATATGACGGTGAATGCCCGTTGTGCTTGCGGGAAGTTAATTTCTTGGCTAAGCGCGATGCAGGCCGAAGATTAGTCGCATTTGTAGACATTGCCAAGGATGACTACGATCCCAAAGCCAATGGTGGAGTAGATTTTGCAGCGGCTATGGGACGCATTCATGCCGTGCTAGCCGATGGCACCGTGATCAAGAATGTGGAAGTGTTTCGCCGAGTTTATGAAATTCTGGAGATGGGCTGGATCTACGCCGCCACAAAATGGCCTGTAATTGGACCCATTGTGGATCGCCTGTATGACTTTTGGGCAGATCGGCGACTGGCGCTGACGGGACGACCCCATTTAGCGGCGATCGCGGCAGAACGCCAGCAGCGACTAGAATGCCAGACTCAAGGACGCTGTCAATTGGCTCACGATGATGTTTAACTATGGATGCATCAGGCAACTCTTTCTTAAATGAGTCCCCATGACACGAATTTTAATTCTGTACTCTTCTTTAGGATCAGGGCATGTCAGCGCTGCCAGAGCCTTGAAGGACGCATTCGCTCGCTTTCCTGATGTAGAAGTGCTCAGTGAAGACGCCCTTACCTATGCCAGTTCAGTTTACCGCAACGCCATAACGCAACTTTATGAGCAACTAAGCGAAAAAGTGCCATTGCTCTACAAGGCGTTTTATGAAGGCAGTGACGTAGATGACCTGGAACGCGCTATTGACAGTAATCTCACTTGGGCTCGGTTGGAACGTCCTTTCTTTCGCAAGTTAGGGCAGTTTATCAAGAAAGCCGATCCCGATGTGGTGGTCTGTGTGCAGCAGATTCCCAGCCGCTTGTTACAACTCCTAGACCAGGAAGATGAAGTCTCCAAACCGCAATATGTGGTTGTGACTGACACAATCGCCCACAGCACTTGGATTAACTATGGCGTGAATGGCTACTTCCTGCCGAATGATTTAAGTGCGAATTTTTTAGTGCAGCGGGGGGTAAATCCGCAATTGCTGCATGTAACCGGGATTCCAATCCACCTAGAGAGTACGAAGCCTAAGACTAAAGTCGCGGTGCGATCGCAGCATGATCTACCTCTTGATGGCTCGATCATTACACTTTTTGGAGGTGGCCTAAACCCCAGGCGAGTCCGGACAATGGTTTCTAGTCTAGTGGAGTACTCCGGGGCGAGCATGGTAGTGTTGGTCGCTGGACGTAATGGTGATTTGTTAGAAGCAGTGTCCGATTTGGAGGACAACGATACAACTAAGCTGCGTCGGCTGGGCATGATTGATCATGTAGATGATTTGATCGTAGCCAGCGACTTGACGATTACGAAAGCAGGGGGACTGATTACCAGCGAGATCTTGGCGCGGGGTACACCGATGGTGATTGTTGATCCGATTCCCGGTCAAGAGGAGCAAAATGCTGACGTAATTGCATCGGCGGGCGCAGGGGTGCAACTGCGACTTTTAGAAATGGTCACTCCAGCAGTTCAATATCTGCTACAGCATCCAGAGCGCCTAGCAGAGATGCGGCAGGCAGCTTTGGAAATTGGTCAGCCTGCGGCTGCTCTGAATATTGCTGAATATGTTCTCCACAATTGGCAATCTCACTACGTTTCTAAAGATTCGAATCTAGAACCCTATGCAGAACAACTCAACGATGTCACGTGAATCATTCTTGTGGGGAGTTGCCACCTCCGGTTACCAAAGCGAAGGGGGATATAACGGTCCTGGACAACCCCAGAACAACTGGTGTTGGAGTGAGTCGAAAGGCAGCGTGATGCCGACGGTAGGGGCGACTGAATTTTGGCATCGCTATGAAGAAGATTTTCAGCGTTGCCAAACCATTGGCTTAAACTCATTTCGCTTAGGCTTAGAGTGGGCCCGAATTCAACCTTCTAGCGATCGCCACCCCAGTTCTCTTCCAGCTTTTGACTACAGTGCCCTAGATGCTTATAGCGATCGCGTTGCTGCTTGTCGTCGGTATGGTTTGGAGCCAGTCGTTACCTTACATCATTTCACTCATCCTGCTTGGTTAGGGATAGATGCTTGGCTGACTGAAGCGACTGTTGATTATTTTGTGGAATATGTCCGGGTGGCAGTCACACACATTAATCGTCGCTTAGTAGATCATCATCAACTGCCGCCGATCCATTGGTACATCACCATCAATGAACCGAATATTTTAGTTTCCAATACCTATTTAAGCCGGCAGTTTCCCTCGGATGCGGCAATGGGTTCGAGCATCGTCCTAGAGGCTTATAATCACATGTTGGCCGCTCATGTTCGAGCTTACAACTGTATCCATGACATCTATGTTGCCTCTGGGTGGACCACGCCACGAGTCTCTCTCAATACTTACTGTAGCGATCTTTATTGGTCAGAGAAAGTAATTTGGGATCTACTAGATTTACGACAACATGATGTTAAGCCAAGAGATATTAAAGAGTATATTCATGACAAGGCGGATCAGTTAGAAACAGCGCTGCTAGAAGCAAAACTGCCCTTCCGACATAATTTGCCTTATCAACTGGGGCGCTTTACCCATTGGAGTGTGAATCGTTTAGGCTACCGCTTATTCAATCTTGAGCAGCTTGACTTATTCTTGCAAGAGCTAGAGCTTTCACCTCGGCCTCAGGTCATTGACTATCTAGCGATCGATTACTACGATCCGTTTATTGCTCATATTTTTCGTCTCCCCGCCTTCTCAGATTTCGAGTTTAAAACTAAGGGCTTCCGGGCTTGGCTGATGAGTGGCATTACCAGCAAGTGGTGGGATTGGCGCAGTTTACCCGAAGGTCTACATTTCTTCTGTAAATACTATTCCGAAGATCTCCGTAATCTTCCTATGATGATTGCTGAAAATGGTATGGCGCTGCGGCGGAAGCCAGATAACAGTGTAGCCACCCATCGGGCGGATCAACTTCGTCGTAGTGAGTTTCTTAAAGCCCATCTCCAGCAGGTGCAGCGGCTATTGCAGGAGTCTGTGCCCATGATTGGCTACATGCATTGGTCACTCACTGATAACTATGAGTGGGGTTCTTATACTCCACGTTTTGGTTTGTTTACCATTGACTTTGCTCACGGCAGCGATCGCTTGCTAGAAGACCACCTCGGCGATCGCCCCTCAGAAACTTATGCCCAATTAATTCAAGAAATCATGGCTGAGCGAGTGAATGTATCGGGATGACAATATCGTGATGGAGCGCAAGGATTCTAGTGGCTTAATAGGGAAAGGTTCTAAAGTGTTTGCCTCCAATGCATCAAAGCTGGGTGTTTCTTGCGTCTGCCATTCTTTGCGAGTTGATAGCAACTCTGTGCTTAAAGAAAACCAATGGTTTCGTTAATTCCAAATATCTATTGGGTTCTGTGATTGGCTATCCAGCCGCTTTTATCTGTTTTGGATTCTCTCTCAAAGGAATAGAAGTGAGTGTAGCCTACGCCATTTGGTCAGCGATTGGCATTGTTGGCACCACGATCTTGGGAGCAGCTTTGTTTGGCGAGAGCCTGAGCAATTTCAAGATGGCCTGTATACTTCTGATCCTCTTTGGTATCATTGGCCTGAACGTCGCCAAAAGATAGCTTTTTTGATTTCTGACTTGAGTTGCCCGATGGCAGGCGGCGATGAACCTGGACATAACTGGCGATCGCGAGGATGTACTGTCGGGTTACTGCGTAGATAATCACTGACCCAATCACATCCTTGTTGCATCAGCCAGTCTAGTTCTAGGCTCCATAACACCACTTTTCCATTACTCACGGAAAGAATTTGTTGATTATCCAGGCCAAATGTTGCTCCGAAGACACTTCCGTTATATCCCTGGAGCGTCTTCAGCAGTGTGCCATCCAAGCTCCACAGTTTCACAGTGTTATCAGCACTTCCAGATACTAAGGTTTGGCCATCGGCACTGAAGCCGATGCTGGTGACAGTATTACTATGGCCCCGTAAAATGCTGAGCAATCTACCATCGATACTCCATAGCTTGATCAGATTGTCGGCACTGGCAGAAGCTAGCATTTGACCATTCGGGCTAAAGCTAATGGCTAGGACGCTGGAATTGTGGCCTTCTAGGGTTTTCAGAGGCGATCCATCTTGCCGCCATAGCCGAATCGTGCTGTCTTTGCCCGCAGAAGCTAAAATTTGCCCATCTGGACTAAAGCGAACAGTCAGAGCTAAATCTTGATGACCCCATAGAATGTGCAAGAGTTTTCCTGCCGAGTTCCATAGGCGCACGGTGTGGTCGAAGCTGGCAGACGCTAATGTTTGACCATCGGGGCTGAAGCTGACATCGTAAACCGCAGCGTTATGCCCTGTTAGGGTGGTCAGCAAAGTGCCATCCTGCCGCCAAAGCTTCACCGTGCCATTACTGCTAGCGGAAGCCAGAGTTTTACCATTGGGGCTAAAACGAATGCTGTAAACCGGAGCTGCGTGCCCTTGCCATTGATGCAGGAGTTTACCATCTTGCTGCCAAAGTTGGATCAGACCCTCTCGGTTCCCTGCTGCAATCAGGCGACTGTTGGGACTCAGACTGGTGATATTACTGCGATCGCCAATACTCTGTGAGGCGCGGCGCTGGAGTTGCCAGAGTTTAACGGTGCGATCGCCACTCCCAGAAGCGAGTAGTTGCCCATCCGGGCTAAAGCTGATGGTTTCAATCCGTGAGCTATGACCCGGTAAAGTTTGGAGCAGCTTGCCCTTGAGATTCCAGAGTTTGACGGTGCGATCGCCGCCCACAGAAGCTAACCTTTTCCCATCCGAGCTAAAACTGATGGCTGTTACGGCGGCGCGGTGCCCTGACAAAACCTGAAGCATTGCTCCATCCACATGCCATAGGCGAATCTTTTGGTCATTACTAGCTGAAGCCAGCAGTTGGCCATTGGGGCTGAAGCGCACCATGTTCACTGCGCCCTTATGTCCTTTGAGGGTTTGTTGCAGGGTGCCATTGAGTCGCCAAACTTTGATGCTACCGTTACCGTGGGCGGAGGCTAGTGTCTGACCCTGGGGACTAAAGCTCAGAGACTGAATGCTATCTCCCTGAGCAGTCCAAGTTTTTAAGGGCGTACCATTGCGTTGCCATAGTTTAATCGTGCCGTCCGTACTGGCTGAAGCGAAAATTTTGTTATCCGGGCTAAAACTGACGCTGGTTACTCCTGCGGCATGGTCTGGGAGAACTTGCAGGGGTGTGCCATTGGCTTGCCACAGGCGCACCGTTTGGTCAGCACTACTCGATGCGATGAGTTTTCCGTCCGGGCTAAACTGCACCGCTGTGACGCGATCGCGATGACCGGAGATCGTTCTTTGCAAGGTGCCATCCAACCGCCACAACAAAATGGTTCGGTCTGCACTAGCTGAGGCTAGGGTTTGACCGTTGGGGCTAAAGCTGACACTGGTAACCGAGTCTCGATGTTGTTCCAGTCGTTGACGCTCTTGCACCGTATAGAGTGCTTGTAGGAGGGTCGAGGCAACTCGTATGCGCGTGGTGGGTGTTACGCCTGACGCATGTTGGAGCTGATTACCAGCGCGAAGCGCTTCCAGCAGGGCATCGAAAGCTTTGTCAGAGGCCAGAAGCGCTTCTGAGGAAAAGCTCTGAGCACTGAGTTGAGCATTGCGGGTTTGGATTTCTGCTCGTTCCCATTGCCATGCCGCGATCGCGCCCAATCCCAGCGACCCAAGCAAACCCAAACTGAGGCCGAAAATCACCCGGCGGCGGCTGCGGTGACGCTCGGACTGCTCCTGGTGTTGGTAAGCTAAACTGCGCTGAATAAAGTCCTGCTCCTCTGAACTTAGATCTGCCGACTGTTCTTGCAACCAGAATTGGGCTTCCAGTAAAGGGGCACCCCGCAGCAAGGCTCCATCATCGCGATCGCTCACCTGCCATTGCCGAATCAGCGATCGCAGTCGCTCTTGCCACAACCGGAACGTCCGCACCTCCTCCATCCACTGCCGCAACCGCTGCCACTCCCGAATCAAGGCTTCATGCACGACTTCTGCGGTTTCTATGCCATCGGCACTGCGATTCGTCACCACCAATCGAGCATCAGCCAAGCGTCTGACCAAGGGCCAGTTAGTTTCGCCAATCTCACGGCGAGTGGCTAAGCGGCGGATATCGACACCACCTTCTCCAGGCCGTACCAACTGCGTCAACAAACGCTGCACCTGTTTTTGCTCAGCCGCAGCCAACTTTGCATAAACCTGCTCAGCATAAACGGCTAGCGCTTGATTGACTCCGCCGATCGCATCATAGGCGGCATGAGTTAACTCACCTCGTTGCTGCCGCTCCCACAGTAGAGTCAGCGCAAACTCTAGGAGTGGCAGGTTTCCGGGAGCCTGACTGATGCTCTCCAAAATCCGGACGGTGAGGCCATCGGCAATTTTGACTTGCATCAAGGCGGCGGGTTGGGCGATCGCAGCTTCCAAGTCGGCGGCACTCATAGGGCCGATCAATTCTGGAGCGAACTGACTTAAGATATCGGCAAAGGGTCGGTAGGCTAGGGCTGATTCGAGGAAGTCTGCTCGTAGCGTCAAGACCAACGTACAGGCGGTCCCAGATGGCAGCAAAGCCAAGAGCTGATCGAGAAACTGCTGTCGTTCCGTATCTAATTGGCAAAGGGTGTAGAGTTCCTCAAACTGATCCACCAACAGCAGCGATCGCTTGGCGGTGGGGTATTTGTAAAGAATCTGCTCCATCACATCGGGCAGAGTTAGAGTTCCTTGTTGCAAAGCAGCAGCGAGGTGATTAGCTGCAATTAATTGTTCTGTCTCGCTACGGTCTGGCTCTAGCAGCGTTACAAACTGCTCCGCTAAGCGCAAGAAGGGTCGTTGGCTAGGACGCAAGCTGCAAATCAGCCAATCTCCTTCCGCTCGTAAGCGGGGAATTAACCCTGCTGCCACCACTGAGGATTTGCCGCTGCCAGAAGGCCCAAGCACAGCGATTAAAGGTTGAGTGGGTACTATGTGCAGCAGTTTTTGGGTAAAAGCTTCCCGCCCAAAGAAAAACGGCGCATCCGACTCTTGAAAGGCTGCCAAACCACGATAAGGACAAGGCGGGACGGGGGCTAAGGAAACTGACTCAACCCTCTGATCTACCGCTTGGTTTTGAGGCTGCCAAATCATTGGCAGTTCAGCAGGATTTTGGCAAATAACCGGGAGCCAACTAGCGCAAGGAAACTCATCTTCTAATCCTTGCAATTGCTCTCTGGCTTGCCGCACTGCCAGATAGAGCGGTGCTCCTTGAGTGAAGCTTGTAAGAAAGGCTTTCAAGAACTCCTGAGCCACCAAATCAGGCACAGGCTCTCGCATCACGATCATCTGGGGGATATGCAAAGCCTGTAGATCGTGGGCTAAGCCTAAACCATCACAAGAATTGAAAATGGCTAATTGCAACCCCTGAGCGATCGCCTGCTGGAGGGCATGTTTCAAGTCGCCTAACCCCAAACGCTGGTTAGGATTGATCGCGATTTGGCCTGTGGCCCCATCTGCTTGACTAGCGCTATGTCCTGCAAAAAACAGGATATCCCAGCCTTGGGCATCCCAAAGTTGTTGATTCAGTTCCTGACGTTTGGGTTCTACCAAAAAAACAACTTCAGCCGTGGGGGCGAGTTGGGCCAGGAGTTGGCGATCGGCTTCTGTGTCGATTCCTGCCCGGTTGCCCAATACTGCCAGAATCCGGATTTTGTCTCTAGCGATCGCAGGTCGGTCTAGTCGTTCGTATCCAGGCGCACTGAGCGCAAGTTCAGCATTCGGGTAGCGCTCAAAAAAATCCCACCGATGCCAAGGTAAGCGGCGTAAACGCAGATCTCCAACTTGCAAAATTAGCCGAATCAGATCGGCAGGCGACAGTTTTTCCAGCAGCTTCTCGCGGACAGGACGAAATGAGCCAGCGCTGAGCCAATGATTGAGATTAGCGCTTAAAGTATCAGCCGCATCCTGACAGAGCGTGGTAAAGGAAACTCGATTAACTTGCCCGCTGGGTGCTTCAATCCGTAAGTTAAATTGCCAACCCAGAGCGAGATAAGTGGTTTGCCAGCGCTGGTAGTCTTCCAATATTGTGGGGTTGGGCGGGAGAACTCCGGTAATTTCTGTACTGGGGCGATCGCCTTCCACACCAATCTGCAACGTTACCGGAAAGCCCCGTTCAAAATCGCCTGCACCCAACTTGAAGACAACTAGCTTCCCCATCGGCATTTAAATCACAAACTTTTCGGTGACGCTGACTTCTCCTAGGACTAATCTGACATGGAATTGTTCGCCTGTCCGGCCTCTGAGTAACAACTGG
Source organism: Trichocoleus desertorum AS-A10 (assembly GCF_039962155.1). Classification (NCBI taxonomy): domain Bacteria; kingdom Bacillati; phylum Cyanobacteriota; class Cyanophyceae; order Leptolyngbyales; family Trichocoleusaceae; genus Trichocoleus; species Trichocoleus desertorum. The sequence continues at coordinate 52,792 of NZ_JAMPKN010000011.1, forward strand.
ATGAAGTTATCAGTTTGGTGGCTGTGAACTGCTAAAGGAGCACCACTGGCATCCAAAACGGGTTGATTTGCTGCATCCAACACGATGAGTTGCAGATTTGGGGGAAGAAAACGCTGCTCGCGAGTGGGATGGACTTGCAGGAGGACTTCATGTTTAATCTCAGGAGTGCCTGGTAAAGGAGTGACTTCCACAACTAGAGCGGCTACATGAGCCGTGGGTTGTCCTCCTAACTCAATTAACTTTCCTCGTCGTATACCTGTTGGTGGCTCCAGGCTAGCTTCAGAAGCGATGATCGCGGGTGCGGAGCGATCGCCTCTAAAGTTAAAGGCTGGACGCAGATCGTCACTAAACAAATCTTCCCAAGTTTGCCAGCCTACCTCAAAGATGTTCTGTAGCCACTGCCCTAAATTTACGGGCGCACTCGGCACTGTGATTCGTGTTTCTGGAGTAGTAACTGCCTGGGCACTGTGGAGTTGATGCAGATGAGCCGCTAAGGTTGCGAGAGGTTGAAAATCGGTGAGAGCGAGTTGGGTGAGAGGTGAGGTTGAAGGCGCGATCGCCGGAACAAAACCCAGCAATTGCACAGCATCCAATTGGGGCTGAAACTGTACACCAACGTAGCCAATGCGCTGATCTAAGGTTTCTGGTGGTAAGTGGCAAACCGAGGTTTCCGGCAGGATGGGGCGGCATTCTAGTTTCCCTACGTTAGGAATGACTAGATCGGCCACATCTAACACCGCTTGCAAATGAAGTTGCCAACTGTCTCCTTGGCTAAGATCCGTGGCAATGCGAATCCAACGGAGATAGGTGTGAACGGCGTAGACCGCCAAGGTATTGAGATAAACCCGCTTGCCATGATGCGGATTGATTTGCTCAGCGGCAAATTTCCGCGCCCAAGCATGAGCATCGCGGTTGAGAGGAACGGTGAGGAGCGGAGTGTGAGTGCTGTTCATACCTATTTATCGGGTTGGTAGCCGAAATTTTGGGCGATTTCTTGCAACAAAGGTAAAACTTTGTGTTTCCAATGCCAGTAAAGCGCTTGGTAAGGCACTTCTAGCTCACGAGCGATCGCCGTTAATTTGTCTGGCGGTGACTTCAACAGTAAGCGTTGGGCCAACACTTGAGCATGGGCTTGGGGATAAGCGCCGGGGTGACATTGGCGCAATCTAGCTTCAGGGTCTTGCTCAACATATTGCTGCAACTGCTGGCCCACCCGCTTGGCGCGGCGCTGTTGCTGTTGCTGCTCAATCTCGGCATCCAGTTCCCAAATGGTGCAAGCAGCCGTAGCAGGTAGGTCTATCTCTAAAGGCAACGGAGTTGGCTGAGTAGGGCTGTGGAGGTCTTGGACTCGATATTTTAAGCGGAGTTTTTTATTAATCCAGGCGACTAAACTCGTTTCAAAGGATAAATTCGGTTGTGGTTGAAACTCGCTACAGAGGCGATCGCCCAACTCGATCAGCGTTTCATTGAGGACATCGGCGTAGTTGGGATGACTAGAGCGCGCCAAGCCAGGCAAAGCGAGCACCTGAGTCAGCAGGAGCGTCATGGCCTGTTGCCATTGCCAAGTTTGAGGAGTCGCTTGGCAGACTGCCGCAACCAGTTGCCTCAGTTGTTCGTCCCGTTCACTCATGGCTGCTCAACTATCTCTACATGCACCACTGAATGGCACTACTTCATGGCTTCTTATTGATAAACCATTTAGCTTGATTCGCCAATATAAAGTTTCAGCAAAGCCTGAGTGTAACTCCCAAAATTTGTTTGCGATCGCCTGAGAGAAAAGTGAACTGCTGGCTACAGCAAATCGCAGAGGGAGAAAATATGGGGCACGCTAGGGGGCAGGTTGGAGGGCATGTTGGGGGTTACTTTGGGATATTGATGCAGCTCTTGCGCGATCGCCCAGGCTTTATGGAGGAAGTGAATCAGGGAATTAAGCTAGAACAAAAAATTATTGCCCTGCTGGTCGCCAGCTCGATTCTATTTACAGTTTATGGAGCCGTGATTGGTTCCTTTACAGGCGGACTGCAAATTGTGGCTTCTGCCATTAAGCTACCAGCGCTGTACTTAATTACTTTGGTAATTTGCCTGCCGACACTGTATTTCTTCAATATCCTTTTTGGCTCCAACCGCAGCTTTGCTCAACATTTTGCCTTGCTATTATCATCGGTGTCGCTCATCAGCTTGTTGCTCTGTAGTTTTGCCCCCATCACTCTCTTTTTTCGTCTGTCAGTTTTGGACTATGAGTTCTTTAAGCTCCTCAATGTGGTGATCTTCGCGGTGACTGGCTTGATTGGCGTGAATGCTTTCTATCAGGCAATGCGACCCACAGAGCTAGAAAGCCAAACAGACACTAAAACTCGGCAGAAAATTTTGCAACTTTGGCTGGTGCTCTACGGCTTTGTGGGTAGCCAAATGGGATGGATTTTACGACCCTTCTTCGGCGCACCCAACAAAGATTTTGAGCTGTTTCGGAACTTGGAAGGCAACATTTACTCCCATGTTTTAGATGCCGTGAAAAACATTTTAGGGTTCTGAAAGTTCTACCTCGCTTCTATCCTGGTCTCTTTTGCTAAATCGTCCTTGTTAGATCACCGCTCATAAACTCGTCAAATTTACTGCTGCTGGAGTTCGAGCATGAAAAATTTTCTCCATGCCATCTTCCATACCGTCTTTTGGGTTTGGAACATTGCATTTTTATTCATTGTCTGTGCTGGGCTCTTACCTCAACTAGGTGTTTATCTACTCGAAGAGAATCTTGCAGATCCTTGGATCACAGAGTCACTGTTGACTTTGGCGATTTTAATTGTTGTTTCTACAATAGCTACTGCTGTAGGGCTGCGGAGGTTCCGCGCTCAACCGCTACAGTTGATTCGCTTGTTTTTTGGCGTCGAAGTGCCGCTCCTGCTACTCTGTCTGCTGCGGCTATTTATCTGGCAACGGCTGAATCCTGCAAGCACTTTAATTCTCGGTACTGCAGTTGTTGGCATTGTCGCTTTTTATCTAGAGTTACTCTATGGCTATGCCAGACAAAATCGAGCGATCGCCAGCATGCAAGTGGTTGCCCACACTTTTTTGATTGGCTTGAGCGTCTATGCTGGACTCAGCATCTTGTCTTACAGCGTTCCCGTGACTCCTGCACTTGTCCTCTGGTTTTTTACCTTTGAATGGGTAAAACCTCTAATGGAATCCTGGAACTGGGACTACTGGTGGGCAGGGGCAGGTGGCGTCCTGCTAGGGTTTAGCGCCTTTTTGTTTCTTCTTTTTCCCTTTGAGTTGGGCAGTTCTTATATCCGCTCCGGGCATCGAGTCCTCAAAGCTTTTGCAGAACAGTACGGCCAAAAGAAGGCGCTGCAAATCGCGATCGCAGGTTTAACCGCTTGGTTAGTGCTATTCCTCTCTTTTCTACAACAGCCGCAAATTCAAGCTTTTAAGTTACTATCAAGCCCACCTGAGACAGACCGCGATCGCCAAGCTCTTGTAGCTAAATCAGATGTGATCCGGGCGGGTTTGCTCAATGCTTATTTGGCAGACTATCGATATCTTGGTTATTCAGAGAACAGCTACTACATCACTGACACATTTCTGCCAGAACCCATCGCTCAGTTTTGGCGAGAAGCTAACAATTGTCTCTTCGCACCATTCTTATATCAAGGCTCTTACAACGATCGCGAGAGAGCTGAGAAGCTTTACGCTCAATTCTTTGATACTCCGATTGAAAAGGCAGAAGCCGACACGATTCGACCGATTCTCAGAATTGCCGAAGCTCCTTGGCGGCAATCGCCAGAGGCCAGCTTGTTGGCGATCGATCAGGAGAATGTTTGGCTGCGATCGCAACAGCTAAAAGTTACCGAGCAGGGAGACTGGGCCGAAGTTGAGCTGTACGAGGTTTACAAAAATGAAACCCAGCAGCAGCAGGAAATCCGCTATGCCTTTACACTTCCCGAGACAGCCGTCCTCACTGGGATCTGGTTGGGAGATACTGCTAACCTGGACCAGCGTTTTGTATTTCAAGTATCCCCACGCGGAGCAGCTGAACAAGTCTACACCGCAGAAGTCAGACGCAGCGTTGACCCAGCATTGCTAGAACAGGTAGGGCCGCAGCAATACCGTCTGCGGGCATTTCCCATTCCTCCTAAACCATTACCTGGAGCAGAGGTACCCAGCGATCGCCCGACAGAGATGCATCTGTGGCTGACCTACAAAGTGATGCGCCAATCCCAAGGCTGGGCATTGCCGCAACTCACCGAGAAGCGCAATGTCTTTTGGAACCGCAAAACCCAACGTCTCTATAATGGGCAGTCACCTTTATTAAATCAAGTAGATTGGCTACCAGCTTTTCTACCAGCAATTGACACAGTTATCCCTCTTTCGCATCAAGTCGAACTGGGAGATTATCAGGTTTCGGCCAAGCCAATTACCCTCAAAGACTACACATCTTTGCAAAATAAACGGTTTGCCGTTGTCGTAGATAGTTCCTACAGTATGTCAACCCACGCCAAGGAACTGAATCAGGCAATCCAGTGGCTGAAACAACATGGGTTTGCTGACAATAACCTCGCCAATAATGATGCGGATCTCTATATCACTGGAGCTGCCAATGCGAAACCCCAACGTATTGATGATATTCACCAGTTCAATCCAGCCAAAATAGCCTTCTACGGCTCTTTACAACCAACCCAGATGTTACGACAATACTCCCGCCTACAGGGTGACACTGCTTATGATGGTGTCTTGTTGTTAACAGATGGTGGTAGTTACGAACTAGGCAAGAATCAGCAAAAGGCGATCGCAACTCTCTCTACTCCTTTATGGATGGTGCATTTGGGAGAACAACCGATCGCGTATGACGACACCATTCTCAAAATCATCCAAGCCAATGGTGGAGGTACGGCTTTTGACCTTCCCACAGCTCTGCAACGCCAAGCGACTCAAGCGGCTTTAGGCCCAGGAGTTGTGACAGTGGCAGATGGCTATGCCTGGTTTGTCGAAAAACCAGCTTCACCCCCAACTGCATCTCCAGACACTTCTCCTTTAGAAGGTGTTCAGCCTAAACCTTCGAGTAATCAAGCTAAACCCCCACGTTTTACTCCCGAAAATCCAGATACCTTTGCTCCTTTCGCTGCACGACAGCTCATTTTGGCCCTGAGCAAAGATATGGCAAACCCTCAACTTGCTCAATTGGATACAGTGCATGCGATCGCGAAACAACTCAAGATCGTGAGTCCTTATTCCTCTATGATCGTACTGGTCAACGATGAGCAGAGAGAAGCTTTGCGCCAAGCTGAGCTAAATAAAGACCGCTTCAATCGCGTAGGCGACAATGACAGCCCAGAAAATATGGAGAGTACTCCAGAACCAGGAATAATACTTGGGATAGCCGCGATCGCCCTACTGTTGATCAGCCGCCGTCCACGTCGTCGATTAGTGCTGCGATAAAGATACCTAAGATAGTTCAACTGCGATCGCCTTTACTAAGACTAGAGAGGCGATCGCAGTTTATGTGCTACACCACGCTGATGAAGTCGGCTTGGGTAATCAGACTAGAGTTAACTCCTGACAAGATTGCTAGCACGTCTCCACCGTTCTTAGCGATGAGCGTATTGCCGTTGCTAGAGCTAACCGTTAGTTGCCCGAAAGTCAGACCCTCAGCTAAACCAATTTGGTCTTCGCCATCAGTGAAGTCCTGAATGGTGTCTGTGCCATTTTGGGAAATTAGCACAAAGGTATCACGTCCTAAACCACCGTTCAGCAGGTCATTACTGCGTCCACCATACAGCCAGTCTTTACCTTCTCCACCTTGTAAGTTATCTATACCATTGCCACCCAACAACTTATCGTCCCCAGAAAAACCTCGTAAAATATCATCACCATTGCCGCCATTGAGCACATCATCTCCAGCCGTGCCGTTCATGGTATCTTGGCCGTTGCCGCCATCATCAACCACGCCAACCAATACGCTCACAAATGCGATATCAGTTCCGCCCTGACCATCGCTGAGAGTATATTCAAAGCTGGCAGTTGCGACGTTGGCATTCGCCGTGAAGACGACATTGCCGTTACTATCGAGGGCAACTGTACCATTTTGGGCATTCTTCACCTGAGTCAAGCGGAGGGCATCTCCTTCAATGTCAGCATCGTTAGCGAGTAAGTCAGCCGCCAGGATGGTTTTGGCTGTGCCTTGGCGAGCAGTGATGATGTCATTGATGGCATCTGGGTTGTCATTCACAGCATTAACTGTGAGATTGACAGTAGCCGTGCTGGTTGCGCCCTCACGATCGCGCATCGTGTAAGCAAAGCTATCCACCCCGTTGTAGTTGGCGTTGGGGGTGTAGGTGTAGGTGCCATTGCCATTGTCAACCAACCCGCCTTGACTCGGTTGTGTGAATTCGCTAACGCTGAGGATGTCACCCAAATCTACATCTACATCGTTTCCTATGAGGGTCGCTGCACTGATCACCAAGGGGATGTCTTCACTTGTGATGAGGCTATCGTTGGTAGCAGTGGGAGCATCGTTGGTGCCATTGATGGTGACCTGGACGCTGCTCGCGGTGCCATCCACTGTCTTGACCGTGAAGGTGTCAGCAACTGAATCACCCACATTGAGGGAGTTGTAGGCTTCGTTAGCGGCGTAAGACCAGTTGCCATCCTTGTCGATGGAGAACTGACCATAGCTACCAGCCACATCAGCTTGAGCCACAAACTCAGCTGTATTGTCCACATCGCTGATGCTTAGCTTGCCGCTGGTTGAGAGCACTGCATTGGTCTCGCTCAGTGCGACATTAGCTGAGGAGAGAACTGCTGCATCATTGACAGGAGCCAGCGCAAAGGACTGAGTTGCTGCTCTAGAGCCACCTTTACCATCGACTACGTTGTAGTTCAATGTCACCGAGCCGTTGAAGTTAGCAGGCGGCGTGAAAACATAATTGCCATTGCTATCTGCCGTTAGTACTACATCATTAGCGGTGAGATTGCTGACTGAGAAGGAATCACCGTCCACATCGCTGAAACCTGCTAGTAGATCAGCTTTGTTGATGGTATAGGCGGTGTCTTCGGTTCCAGAAGTTAAGGTTACGGTTGGCGAACCTGTTGGAGCATCATTGGTGCCAGTGATGGTGACGGTAATCTCTTGGGTGGCTGTACTGTCGATTGAGGTGACGGTGAATTTTTCAAGCTTGGTGACGTTTTGTCCCAGAGATTGCACGGCGCTGTTGTCAACGTTGTAAGCCCATGCACCTGCTTCGGTAATAGTGAGACTGCCTAAGACGCTGCCCGCTGGGGTCACTGTGGTGCTGAACTTCGCGTCCCCTGTATCTCGATCGCTCACACTCAAAGTACCACTGGCAGTCAACGCACCATCAATAACAGTGATGTCTTCAGTAACAGATCCGGTTTGCGTACCACTAATGCTGGCAGTATCATTGACACCTGTGAGGTCGATGGTGAGTTTTTGAGTGGCAGTGGCACCCGAACCATCTGTAACTAGCAACGTGAATGCCTCTGAAGAGTCAGCTTTGAGAGCTTCGATTGCGTCATCATTCGGGGTGAAGGTGTAAGCCCCTGTTTCTTTATCGACCGTTAATGTGCCGTAAAGTCCAGTTTTCGAGATGGTTCCGTCGTTGTTGTCATCTCCTTCGGTAATGCCATAAGTAGCAGTATCCCCGACATCTGGATCAGTGCTAGTCAGCTCACCGCCAACTACATCAAAACTGTCATCATTACTGGAATCAGTGTAGGAGATGCTGGTGGTAGTGGCATCTAGCGTGGGTGCATCATTAGTGTTGGAGATCGCCAGGGTAAAGATATCTTTTGCTGTTGTACCTGAAGCATCTGCTGCAATTACCTTGACGCTGAGGCTATCGACATCACTATTTTCAGGAGTACCGCTAAAGGTTCGAGTTGTGGGATCAAAAATTAACCAGGATGGTAAATCAGAATCATCTACCAGTTTTGCGCTGTAAGCCAGAGTATCCCCATCAACATCACTGAAGGTATTAGCAGGGATGGTGAAACTAAAGGCAGTGTCTTCGGATACGGTTTGATCAGCGATCGCATTTGCCACAACAGGTGTATCATTGACAGGATTAACTGTAATAGAAGCTGTATCCGTCGCAACACTGAAGGACGTTAAGCCGCCGTTCGTATTAGTGTTTGCTGTACCACCATTTGTTCCAGTTATCCGATCCCAAGCCCGGAACTGAATAGTATTAGTGATTGCCCCGTTAAAGTTGGGATTGGGCTGAAAGTAGATCCTGGTATTGGCGTCTGCTGCTAGTAAACGAGCACTTGCATTAGATACTCCACTCAAAGAGTTCCAAGTTACACCGTTATTGGTGCTATAGAACCAAGTACCATTTGCTGTATCTGTGTTGGTGATAGCAATTCCTGTAACTGCTCCAGGGGCAGCATCTGTCACGTTGCTTTGTCCTGCTCCTCCAACCAAATCAGCAAGTTGGGAAACCAATGTGCCAACCGCACCAATAGGAATTCCAGAGTCTTCATTAACAGAATTAAAAACAATACTGCTGTCTGCTAAAACAGGTGCAACGTTGACAGAATTAATCGCAACATTATCAACTCCAACCTGAAAAAAATAATTAGTTTCGACGGATCTGAAAGCTAGTCTAACTGTGCTTCCAGCGAAAGGAGTTAGATTGAATGAGTAAGACTGGTAGTTCGAAAAAACCGCAGGTGAGCCAACAATCGTTTGAAATACGTTTGCCAAAACACCATCAGTAGCTGTACCAAAAAAATTACTGAAACTGGGATTGAGCAGATCAACTCGAAACTGCTGATTAGGGTAGGTAGAGTAAGACATGCTATTAGGAGTATAAAAAGCTTCTGCTCTATTCCCTATGAATAAACTAAAGTTAAGAGTGGGAACCAAACCATCGGCGGATAGATAAATGTCCTGGTACAAAAGATGAGAGCCTGGACTGCCCTGATCAGCCATTGCCGCGTAGCTTCCACTCGAGGGAACTGAAAATCCAGAGTAAGGGGAAGATTGCCCATTCTGAATATAAAAGCTTCCAGATGAACCAGACTGATTCACGACAGTCCAGCCATTCAGATTTCCAGTCTCAAAGTTTCCATTAACAACTGTTGCGGCTGCTTCCACTGAGATATTTAAGCCATCAACGACTATCTGCATCCCATCATTCTGAGACTGAATCAACACTAATTGCTCTTCGCTAAGAGATTGCCCTCCCACCAATGCTGAAAACAGTTGTCCCTCGTCGCCCCCAGCGTCAGTCACATTAATTCGGCTATCTAGTGAGTGCCCAATCTCCTCTAGAAGCACAGCAGCAATCTGGTCTGTTGTTGCATTTGCCAAGAAATCAGCATTGATATAGATTTTGCCTGTTTGCGCCGAAAAGCCTCCCTGTATGCCTGACATGGAAGTAGCATCCACCACTTGAATCTCAGGCAAGAGGGAGAAGTCGTTGGCCTGCCATGCTTGCTGAATGGCTTCTGTTTGAGTGCGATCGTATTCGGTGCCGAAAACACTATCGAGGACTGTCCAGAAGTTCTCGCTTTGGGCAAAGCCTTGGAGTTGTTGCTGAGCTAGAACTAGAGAATCAGCCAAAATAGCTTCGTTGAGGCTAGTCATGAAATCTTTCCTGAGTAATGTAGATTTGAGTGCTTCGTACTAGAGAGGCGGCACGGGAGCAGAGCGAAGTAATAGGTATGGATTGGAACAGGTTGATCAAGAAGGGAAAACGAGTTGAAGCAGCGATCGCCACCTCAAATCCATCGCTAGGAGCGATCGCGTTTACAGTTGCAAAAGCTTAGTTGCTGTCAGTAAGGCGGCTGAGCGGGGAATCTGCAACATTTGCGCCTGTCAGACTATGGACCATATTGACGAAGACCCAACCGCGATCGCCCTTAGCTACTTCACAGCCGTAAATCAGCAACTCTGCGGTATTGGTGAGGGATTCGGCCCAGGCTTGCAGTTCCCAGGAATAGCGATCGATGGTTTCTAGGCTTAGTTCGCTGGTACCCAGTTGCACTCGTCCGGGTGAGCCATGAGAGACCACATGTACAGCGGTCAAGTTGTGCCGCTGAGCTAAAACACTGCTAATTTGCTCAACTCCATCTGCCATTGCCTCTAACACAACAACTTCAACCCCTGATCGCACGCCTGCGACTAACTCTGGGTAATTGGTGACGGCTGGATCAATAAAAACAATTTCGTGGCTAGCAGCGGAGGTGCTGAAAGTGAGAGAAGCGGCTGGAGCTTTTTGCAAAGTAGCGGTCATGGGCTGATCTCAAACGGTTGAATAAGGGAACGGCAGCAGAATTAGAGCGGCAACGATGATTACCGCAACTTTTCTGCTCTACAGAGATAAAAACTGTTAGCGCGATCGCAACGAGTTGGGCCAGTTGCTTGGCATAAAAGATGCTGTCGCAGCAGATGGAACCATTCGGCAGACGAAAACCTGATTCAGTAATCTGACGGGTTTATAGGCTTGCCGTCAGTTTGCTTCGATGTACTAACAACACTTACTCCGTGAATGTACATCGAAGATACAGCACCCTACCTGTAAAATCTACTACACGTCTTTCTGCTTTACAGTCTTTTTATGAATTTCTTCATAATAATTTGGTGCTTTTTTGAAAGTAAAGCAAGCGATCGCCCACACACTCTATATTTTTATCATTTTTGAACTAGTGAGCGCCTTGAAGTTCTACTGGAAGGCATTTAAAGGATTTTTATATATTAAGAAACAACAATCAAAAAGTAATTTAAACCTTAAAAAAGAAGTGATTTGATCCTTGTAAAAGTTGACATTAAAAAATAATCCACCAAATCTTAAATGAAATCACAGGTGGATTGCGTGAGTATAATTTATTACTTAAATGAAATTGGTTTACTGATTGCGTTCTAAACTGCGTTGTCCCAGCAATCTTGTTAGCTCAGACCTCTAATACTCAACTCCCAGCCAACTTTAACGTGTTGTCCTACATTCTGAGGGTCAGAAAAGGTCTGGGGAAAGTCAGATCTTTTAGCAATAACTCTTGCGGCAGGGCAATGAGCCGCGATCGCTCCTGCGGGTCGTACCAAAAGATAGAGGCTGTGACCCCTCACCCTGACTATATTTGAATCATTCCTGGTTGAGTTCTCTGTTCTTTTGCCTTTCTGGCTAGAGTGAGCCGCACAAAACGTTGAAAAGGGAGAACCGTTTTGCTGGGCAACTCGATACAAGTCGCTTTACTACCATCCATGACTTCGGGAAATCTTGGCGCTAACTCACTCACCACCCCTGTGGTTAAAGCTGAGGTTGACTCTAGCACAGACGCTCAGATGGGTGCCTTTCGGCGGTTTGCCCAAGTGGCAGAACAGGTGGGTGCCACAACGAAACGCTTGGCCAAGTCTGCTTTACTGGGTCACTACTTTAATAGCCTCAGCGATGAGCAACTAGCTTATGCAGCTCGTTATTTTGCAGGCTATGTGTTTCCTTTGAAGGAGCAAAGAACAACTAAGGTTGGAGGGGCGACCCTGTTGTCAGCTTTGATGCTGATTACGAAGATTGAGTTGGAGACGCTCAAGACGCAGTTGGTCAAACTGGGAGACTTAGGTGATGTCACGGCTGCTGTGTTTCCCAATCACGCCTCATCCTTACTTGACCTTACCGATGTCGCGATCGCTCTAGAGCAAATTGCCAAAACCAAAGGCTCCAAGCGCAAACTAGAGTGGGTAGTCAAACTGCTGAAACGCGCGACTCCCTTAGAAGCAAAGTATTTGATCAAGCTGTTATCTGGAGATCTGCGGATTGGTCTCAAGGAAGGCGCGGTAGAAGATGCGATTGCGCGTTTGGCGAGGCAAAAGGTAGAGCGGATTCAGTGGGTGAATATGTTGCTAGGGGATATTGGGGCAACGGCTGTGTTGGCTCGTCACGGCCAGCTAGGGCAAGCCCAAATGCAGCTATTTCATCCAATTAAGTTTATGTTGGCAAGTCCCGCCGAGGATTTGGTAGAAGTATCCCGACTGTTACCAGGAGAATTTGCGGTTGAGGATAAATACGATGGCATTCGAGCCCAAGCCCATATTGCTCCCGCCGATCCAGCAAATAAATCGGCTCACGGAATAGTAATTGATGGCATTCGGGTGGCTCTTTTTTCTCGCACCTTAGATGACATCACAGCGAGTTTCCCAGACTTGTTGTCTCCATTGGCTGCTTTAGCAAGAGGGACTAGAGAAGGAAAAACCACAGAATTGATTTTGGATGGCGAGATTGTACCATTCCGAGATGAGCAAATTCTCCCCTTTCAGAAACTACAAAAGCGGCTGGGGCGTAAAACCCCTACGGAAAAACTACTAGCTGAAGTGCCTGTGGCGTTTGTTGCCTATGATCTGCTCTACCAAAATGGCACGGTGTTGATAGAGGAGCCGTATGTGCAGCGTCAAACAGCATTAACTATGCTGCCACTGGCGACACCGAGAGTTCGTCGGGCAGTCTCACAACGCTTTAGCGATGCCACGGCTTTGGATGCAGAATTTCTCGCAGCTCGCGATCGCGGTAACGAAGGCTTGATGGTCAAGGCACTTGACTCTACCTACAAACCTGGTCGCCGAGGCAAGGATTGGCTAAAAATCAAGCGGGCGATCGCTACTTTGGATGTGGTGGTGACAGCGGCAGAAGTAGGCACCGGCAAGCGCAGTCGCTTTCTCTCGGATTATACCTTTGCAGTGCGAGCCAGTGAAACCGACCCTACTTTGCTAAATGTGGGAAAGGCTTATTCTGGCTTGACGGATACGGAAGTGACAGAGCTATCTACTTGGTTTCAAGCACATACACTGCAAGAGTTTGCTCATGGCAAAGTGCATGTTGTGGAGCCTCAAATTGTTCTAGAGGTGACGTTCGATCGCGTCCAACTCTCCAAGCGCCACAAGAGCGGCTATGCCCTGCGCTTTCCTCGGATTGTGCGGATACGGCATGATAAGCCACCGGAAGAGATTGACACGCTAGAAACAGTCCGTCGGCTCGCAGAAACATGAGAACTTATCGATCATGACGCAAAAACTGGAAACTAGAACGGATCTCACTCACAACTTGGCAGCAGCCTGTACCGTGTTCGCACAGTTTGTCAGAGGCATTTCTACCGCTAGTAAATTGGTGGCACTACATGACTCCGATGCTGATGGTGTAACGGCGGGTGTGGTATGGCAGCAAGCCTTTCAGCGAGCTGGGTTTGTCGCTCCTACCCGTGTGATTCCCGATCGCGAACGAAATGCTTGGACCCATAGTAACCGCGATCGCGTCAAGGCGGAGCATCCCGATCGCTTGTTTGTCCTGGATTTGGGCAGTCAAACTGAACCTGTATTGGCAGGCGTTCCTACCTGTTTTATCGATCATCACCATCCCGAAGGAGTGCCACCCGGAGATACATTAATTAGTGCTTACACTTGGGACCCTGTGCCGAATACATCGCTCCTAGTTTGGGATCTGTGTCAAGCGATCGCGGATATCTCGGATTTAGATTGGGTTGCCGCAATTGGAATTGTCAGTGATCTGGGCGATCGCGCTCCTTTTGAGTTGTTGAGTACTGCTAAGCGCAAGTACACCGCCAAATACTTAAAAGAGGCAACGGTTCTCATTAATGCTATCCGTCGAGCCTCTCACTACAATCCAGAAGCCGCAGCGCAAGCCCTACTGACGCACAGCAATCCTAAGGAATTGGTGAACTCTACCTCAGATGCCGTGCAACAGTTGCAATCGGCGCGGGCAGAGGTGAAAGCAGCAATGGAGGTAGGCCGAAAAGCGGCACCTGTTTTCGCGGGGGATGTGGCGTTGATTCAAGTTAACTCTCCCTGCCAAATTCATCCCCTGCTGGCTCAAAGTTGGCGCACTCGTCTCCCTAAACATATTGTGATCGTGGCTAATTCCGGTTATCTCCCTGGCCGAGTTAATTTCTCCGCCCGCTCTACCAGTGCCAATGTGTTGGAGTTTCTCCGGGCACAGCAGATCTCTGAGGGAGAAGGCAGCTACGGTCACGGGCATGATCAAGCATCAGGAGGTACTTTACCACAGGAGCGTTGGCAGGAGTTACTGCTCAAGATTGGTTTTCCGAGAGAGGCGATCGCTCCCTAACTTACAGCCCCCAAAAGGTGCAGCGTTTCTTTCTCGGCATCGGTTAGCCCTTTTATGCCTTTAATCTTCATGCCTTCATAGGGACGAGGGGCGCGTAAAACGTTGAGGCATTTTCCAGTGATAACCTCCCAAAGGCGAATGGTGCCGTCTTGGCTGCCAGTCGCGAGAGTTTGGTTATCAGGAAGAAAGTAGACTGAATTCACTGTATGGGTGTGGCCTGTCAGCACTTGCAGGCATTTCCCAGCGGCAACATCCCAAATCCGAGCGGTTTGGTCATCACTACAGCTAGCTAGAAGTTTGCTATCTACACTAAATTTCGCTCGCCAAGTCTGCTTCGAGTGGCCTGGGAGAAAGTGCAAACAGTTACGAGTATTAGCATCCCATAAACTCAGAGTACCATCAGGACTACTACAAGCCAGGATCTGACCGTCAGGACTAAACTCGCCTAACCAGACAGGATGTTCCACAGGAGGTAGTTCTCCAAGATATTTCCCAGATGAGAGATCCCAGAATTTGACGGCTAAATCTTGCCCACCACTGACTAACGTTTTGCCATCAGGGCTACAGGAGAGAGACCAGGCTCGGCCTTGGTGTGCCGCGATCGCTCTTAGGCATTCTCCCAATCGCACATCCCAAAACTGAATACATCCATTCCCTGCACCGCTAATCAATACCTCGTTGTTGAGGCTAAAAGCAACTGCCCAGAACCAGTAATTACTTCCTGGTAAAACTCGAAGACATGCACCAGTCTCAGCATCCCACACACGGATAGATGAGTCACCACCAGCACTGGCAATCATAGAATTATCTGAACTGAGGGTAACAGACCAAATTCTTGCAGTGTGTTCCTCGAAAGTTTTGCAGCCTTCACCGGTTGAGGAGTTCCACAGGCGAATTGTGCCATTACGATAGCCACTGACTAGCCAATTATTAGTATGAGAATGGACAATGGCAGTCACTTCATCTTTGAATCCGTGCAATGCTCTAACAAGTTGTCCAGTTTGTACATCCCATATTTTAAGGATTTGGTCTTCTCCTCCTGTCGCGCAAGTCATCCCATCAGAACTAAATGCGATCGCTGAAATCTGATTGGAATGTCCCTCCAGTATCTTTTCGCAACACCAATTTTCTAAACTCCAGAGCTGCACCCTATTTTCAGGGTCAGCCATCGCTAGCAATTTTCCTGTTTCGTTACTAGTACTGGAGATTAACAATTGCATATGATTTGGCAAAATGGCTAAGCACTCGCCCGTATGGCAATCCCATCTTCTTAAAGTCTTATCATCCCCAATACTGAGTAAGGTTTTATTATCTGGATAAAACTCTACGAATCTAATCCAATGTTGGTGCCCTTTCAGAACTCTCATACATTCTCCAGTATGAGTATCCCACAAGCGAATTGTAAAATCAGAGCTACCGCTAGCCAGTAAACGGCCATCAGGACTGAGAGCCAACTTCCAAATGCGATCACAATGTCCTGCCAAAGTTTTGAGGCAGATACCTGTGCTAACTTGCCAAATTTTTACCGTTTGGTCACTACTAGCGCTGAATAGAAGTTGACCATCTACGCTGAATAGGATGTCTTGTACCCAACCCGTGTGTCCTTCCAGCGTCCTTAAGTAGGTCTTTGTGGCAATGTCCCAAAAGCGAATGGTATGGTCAAGATTGCTGCTAGCTAAAATACTACCATCTGGGCTAAAAACAACTGAGCTAACCCAGCTGCTATGCCCCTTCCAAGTTAAAATTTGTCTCCCTGAATGTACGTGCCATAGGCGGAGAATGCCGTCTGTTTCTCCTGTTGCCAGCAAATTACCATCAGGACTAAAAGTAATGGCGAGAATGCTTCCGGTGGTTTCGGTAAAAACAGAGCGCTCGATAGTGGTATCAGTGAGATTGATGCGATGTAGAGAGATATTGGCTAAATAAGCTTGGCGAATTGCTAGATTAGAGAAATCTCGATCGCTCAAGTCTACTTTTAGATGGCAAAGTAGATTGAGGATATTACCTGCCGCATAGCCTGTGTACGATGAAGGTTTACCTCGCAACTCTGCCAAAAGTTGGTTTAGTTGTTGTTCAACCGCTGCAAATTCACCTAATTTAGCCAAAAGCTGATCAGTGAGTGGCTGTAAAATCAGTTGCTTTTGAGCTTCACGGATATAGTCTTTCGCGATCGCCTTCAGCAAAGTATGACTTTTGAAGAAGCGTATATCGCCTGTTTGGATCTCCGCTGCGATCGCCTGAATGAATTGAGCGACGAAATACTCCATCAACACTGGATGCAGCGTAAAGCGATCGCCAGTTTTTTCTAGCGCCAAGCGGCGTTGCAGGGATTGGAGCGTGGTGGGTAGTTGCTCCTTAGAGATGGGAGAGAGGAGATCCTCACTTAGTTGGGCGATCGCTACTGGCTCGCGATTGATTACCAACCAATAAATTACCTCAATTTCCTGCTCAGTTAAGCGCTGAAAGTACCAATCTAATAGGTCTTGTAAGTCATGAAAGATAGGTTTACCATACTTGAGAAATTCGTTAAGGTTGCCACCGAACACATCTCGGATATGTTTGGCTGCTAGTTCTAGGGCTAGGGGATTGCCATTGTAGAGCGCAATTAGCTCCTGCCAATCCTGTTCGGAACCAGAGAACTCATCGATCTCCGTAAAAATCTGCTGTCCATCGGTGACTCCCAAACCTCCTAGCTCTAGCGATCGCACAGGTCGATTGCGACCTTCTAAACGCGCTACTTCTCGTGGCTTCTCGCGGCTGGTGAGCAATAGGCAGCTTTTGTGAGGTACTTCTCCCAGTTGCTTGAATAGTT
The DNA here is from genome assembly GCF_039962155.1 of Trichocoleus desertorum AS-A10. Lineage (NCBI taxonomy): Bacteria > Bacillati > Cyanobacteriota > Cyanophyceae > Leptolyngbyales > Trichocoleusaceae > Trichocoleus > Trichocoleus desertorum. The sequence goes on from NZ_JAMPKN010000011.1 coordinate 69,691, forward strand.
GTCCGTAGCCTTCATATCCTGCTCGATATTGCCCTGCGACATCTCCGCCTTGCAGAATCGTTTCTACGTTATCTAAAATCAGCAAACACCGTCGCGATCGCAGGTAATGCAATAACCGAGAAAGACTGTCTTCTAAAGTATTTGGCAGGGTTGATTCCTGCTGATTTGAGAGAATCTGGATCAGATCTACCAGTAAAGTAGCCAAGGAAGAAGCATTGAGGAGCGATCGCCAAACGATGCACTCAAACTCATCCTGAATATTCTGAGCCAAGGCGAGAGATAGGTTAGTCTTGCCCATCCCACCAGAGCCAAATTTCAGCGAGAGCCCCGTTTTGCCAGTGCCACCAATACCCAAAATTGCGACTAGACGGCACCGATCCCCTAAAACCCATTGCTCCAGAGTGCTCAATTCCTGCGATCGCCCAAAAAACACGGGAACCTCTGGAGCCTCTCCCCAATCCTGATAACAGGACAGAGACACAGCGGGCGGAACTAATGGAGAACTAATTCCTACTGTTTCCTCTAGTTCTACAACCGATTGCCAAGGCAGTTCTAGGACTTGGCAGAAAGCCTTGAAGACTTTGGCGTTGATTGCCTCACCCCGTAAAAAGCGCTTCCAAGTAGAAAGAGAAACGCCAGGAGCAAAAATTTGTTGGCCTGCGTAAGCTTCAGAGCCCCAGTCGGTGGCGGAGTCAAGAATTTGGCTAGCAACAATCAACCACTGCCTGTCTTCAATTGCCCAGTGTCTCGCTTTCCTAAGCTGCTTGATTCGATTTAACTCCTGAGGGGAGACCTTGAGCGAGGGCATTGATAGATTGCACGAGAGCGGAAACTGAGTCTATCTCAGTATTGCACGCTCATTTCAGAATTGATGTTGACGAAATGTGACACTGAACCAAAACTGAACCAAAAAGTGAACCGATTAAAATCCGTACGAGGCCATACTTTTAGCGATGTTTATAGATAGGAGATGACTTGTTGGTTCTAAAACAAACTTCTCCTAAGCTACGTCTACTTTGAAGGAGCAAGCCACAATGGTGCAGTACCCCGCCTCACCTCAATCATATCAAGCATTTCTCCAAAAGGTGCGATCGCTTGATCTTGGCCCTATTGCCCATCAATTAATGCACTCTCAGACTGGTCCTCAGTGGACGAAACTTCAGACTACTAGGGCGATCGCGCGTTATCTGGGTTTTCTTTATTTGGTAGGACAATATCCTCGCTTACAACTGGTACCAACTCAGGAAATCGATCAGGTTTGGCATCAACATATCCTGGACACACATAAGTATGCGGAAGATTGTCAACACTTATTCGGGCGATTTATCCATCATTTTCCTTATCTGGGTACAAGAGGAGAAGCCGATCAACAGAATTGGCAACAGGCTTACGCACTCACTCAGGTGCTCTTTCGCAAACACTTTGGATTAGATTTGGCGACGGGTGTTGCTCCATCGGATTGCGAACCCTTACAAGCAATGCAAACTTGCCGAGGCGTAGATCGTTCTACTTCTCAATCGCGTCCTACCGTTAGCCTCTCAATGGAGGATGCTTTGAGGAGCTTTTTTACCCCTGCCTAAATATTCCGCAGGCTGAAGCTTGGGGCTATTGAAACCAAGCCTGCCTCCGCAGGCTATAAATAGTTTTTCAAGAATGAGACCGCCTGCGCGGTCTTTGTTTTTGTAGCCGTGACTTTAGTCGTTAGGTGATAGGTTGTTAGGCTTATACCAAGGTTTGCAGCAGGACGGCTGTTTCCTTAGCTTCGGTTAGCATTCCCAACTCCTCAAAGCGGTGTTTCGCTGTCGCGGCCCAATGTTGGGCGATCGCACCGTTGCCACGGGCTTTTTCTAGGCGGGCTAGCGATCGCTCACAAAAGGCGACTCGGCATGTGTCTTGGTTGGTTGTGGCTGCTTGCAAGCCTTCCTCTAGCAAGTGTTGTGCTTCGCTGAAGTGCTGTTGCTGAATGGCAATATCCGCTAACCAGTCTTTAGCTAAAAACTTAGCCCGTTGCCAATCCAGGTATTCAGCTTGCGCTAAGACTTGTTGGAATAAGGTGTGGGCTTGGTTATAGTTTTCGGTTTTGTAAGCCACCTCGCCTTGGTAATACCAAATCTGTATCTGCGATCGCGGCATAGATGTCTCGATTGCAGCGCGGCTAAGGAGTTGTTGCGCTTGTTGTAGCCAGTCTGTCGCTTCGACAAAAAGGCGCTGTTGAATTCGGAGCACGGCGATGTTGATGGCTAACTCGGCTTGGAAGTTGAGGGTTTGGTAATGCCGCTGTTCCCAAGCTTTTTGATAGAGGGTATGAGCTTGTTCTAAATGTCTGGATTGACCGAGTAAAGTTAGGGTCCAGCCTTGGTCCAGCATCACTTCTAGAGCAGTAAACCAATCTTGCCGTTGCTCGGCAGCTTGGATGAGCCAATCAGCCCAGTCGAGGCGAGTGTTCCAGACGTTCAACCGATTTTTGCGGTAGCCTTGCGTGTGGGTGTAGGAGTTGACCTGCTGCCACAACTGCCGCATCTCGTCATAGCGATCGCTGGCAATACACCATTCAATCACCGCTTGCAGGTTATCCCATTCCTGGTCGAGCAGAGGATATTCCTGCCATTCTTTGCTATCTTTGCCGCCGTGCTGTTGCACATAAGACAGGAACCAATTGATCCAGCGATTGCGGGCTGCTTGCTCAAAGTTGGGATGGGTCGCCAATTCTGCTAAAGCATATTCTCGCGTTAGCGCCAAGATACTGTAGCGCCCTGCCTGCTGATTCACCAGAGAAAGTTGCAGCAATTGTGCCAACCCCTCCATCGAGTGAGCGAGATTGTCGCTGCCTGCAATATGCGCGATCGCCTCTAAAGGAGCTGACCCCGGAGACAGTGCCAACGCCATGAGTAAGTAGTGAGGTAAGGTGCCTTGAAGCAGGGACATAGAACTCTGGAAATAGAAGTGAGCATAGTCCCCAACCGCCAAGGTCAAACGAGAAGGTAGATGTTTCACTGGGTAGCCTGCTGCGAGTTGCCCGATCGCATAAATAATAGCCGCAGGTACGCCGCTGGTGTAATGATGTAGGGTTTGCACATCGGTTGACCCTAGCACGATACTCTTACTTTGAACCTGCTGCTGAATGAGGGAAAAGCTTTCCGCAGGTGGCAGTGGCTCTAAGCGAATGGCATGAAATGAGAACTGTTGACGGCTGGTGATCACCACTTTAACCGTAGATGGCAGGTCATACAAGAATGCCAAGATCGACCGCCAGTCTTCTAAGGTTTCCAGGTTGTCTACAATCAGCAGGGTAGACTGACGATTTAACGCATCCTGAATTTGTTCAATCTGCTCCTCAAAATCCATCAATAAAATATCCGAGCACTTGAGCGTGCGAGCGATCGCGCGGAAGACATCCCGCAAACTCCGCTCTGGCTTCAGACGAGGCAAGACTCCTTGGGGTGTGAGACGCTCTTGTTTAGCCGAGGTGAAGATGATCGCCTCAAACGTGGGTGCAAGCCTCAGAAATGAGTCAGGCTCCGGATTAGCAGTGTTGGATGTAGCGTGTAGGTAGTGATAGGCCGCAGACAAAGTCAGGGTAGTTTTACCCATGCCGCCAATACCTTCGATGCTGATGCAGTGAGTGGGGCAATCGAAGGTCAGCGCTTCTAGTAACTGGGCAAGTTCGCGATCGCGTCCTATGATGCGGCTGAAATCTCGGACGGGTAGATTGTGAGCGATCGCCGTTGAAGGCTTAGGGAGGATGAGCGGGGAAACGGGTGCTAGCGGTTGGGTGCTAGTTACTTCTCGTTGAATAAAGCGTTGTAATACTCCCCGAAAGTTATGTTTTGTGACTTTTTCACCTAACACTTGGGAGAGCAGCTGCCACAAGTGAGACCCCACATCTTTGACATAGCCAGCATCGTAATCAGAAGCGAGAGCTATATCTGTGTAGGATTTCCCGTCCCAAGATTGACGCAAAATTTCTGCCTGAATTTTGCTTAACCGTCCTTGAGGCAAGATTCGCTCAACAACTACTAATGCTTCCTCCACCGTCATTCTGTCTCACCCTTTGCTGATGTCGTTGAGATAGAGCGGCTGTAATTCTGCCACCCATCTAGCTATTTCATAGTTTCCGCACCCCACAGACATTATCCCGGACTATTTGTTGGTATTCAAAGCCCCTCTCGTTGAAGGAGAGGGGTTTGGGGAGAGGTCAGCCTTGATTGTTATCGCAGAGAAGCTGCCAGTTCTTGCTGAATACGGCTCTTGGTAGCTTTGAATTCAGTGGCTAGTTGCTCTTTTTGCTCAGTGCTGCAATTGCGATCGATCGCGGAAAACATCGTGCTTTCTTCTTGACGGATGTGATCACCCACGGCATCCATCAAATCCTTGATTCTGGATCTGAAAGCATCAGCATCAGCAGGATTCATCGCTTTGATTTCATCTAGCACCCGCTTCATCTCAGCTTGCTCGTCGTATAGCTCCTGCGTATCGTCGTTACCGTAGAAGGGGCGAACTTTTGGATAAACGACTTCTTCTTCTGCTTGAGCGTGAACTAGCAAATCTTTGTAGAGCTGCCCGAAGTACTCTTGGAGTTTTTGAGGATCTTTGGTGGCCCCAATTTCTGTGAAGATGGTATTCACCTTCTCGTGGTCCAGACGAATCAAAGTCTGGATATTCATATCCTGCTTGTCGGTATTCTGAGTGACAACACTACCAGCCACACCAGAGAAAGCGGCGATCGCGTCTTGCACTCTTGCCCAGAGACCTTGATCGGCATCTTGACCTGTCATTTCCCGGACACCAACTTGTTCTAGCAAGCCCTTGAGCTGTTCTTGGTGCGCTCGGCCTTCAAAGTTAACCGTATTCAAAGGGCCAATGGCTAATTCGATGTCTGCGCCTACTTTCTGAGCTGCCTTATGGATCACGATGCCACTCATTACTTGATTGTGCTTCATCAGTTCGTGGTGCATGAGTTTTTGGTAGAACGTCAACTCATTACCTGACATCATCTGCTCAAACTGAGGAATAAAAGCCTTGGTTGCAGCACTAGGTTCAGATTGAATGCCGTATTGCACAACGACGGTGTCGATAATACCAAGATTTTTCTGATCGTCAGCCAGCATGTTCTGTAGCCGTTCCCGCACGTCTTGGTAAGGGCAAGCTTCAATTAGTTTTTGATCGTTGGAGAGAATGAAAGCCTGAAGTGCTCTCAGGTCTGCCAATCTTTCTGCGATCGCGAGCCGCTTTGTATCGTTTAGGGTTGTAACCATGTTGTGTCTCTTGTTATGTCTCTTATAGGAAAGTTAAGTTAATGAATGTTTTGTTCTTGGGACCCAATCCTTATGGGAAAAGTATTAAAGAGCAGCAAGCCAGCCCTACACTGGATTATGTTTCAAGCAAAAAGGCTTGAATACCTTGATTCTGTCTAGGTTTCAGGTATCATCCACCTAACTCAGGTTAGATGTTTCAGTGAGTCTGCCAAAAGCTGTAGGGAAATATTAGGTTTATATAGATCGCCCCTATACCGAAACAGGTAGCCCTTCCGTAACTTGAGATACAGAGTCAGGAAACAATCTAGTCCTCAATAGATTAGGGACTGGAGCGATATACCAATGCCTAATCCGTTGATAGAGCACCTTGATGCAACTCGAATTCTGTTTGACTTGCAGCAGGGCAATGAAATTGCCCAAGGCTTTTCTGGTTGCTTAGAACCAGAAGAAATAGCCCGTCGGGTCGCCAATGGCTTGGTAGAGAAGTTTGACTGTGCCTTAGCCCGGATCTGGCTACTAGAACCAGAGCAAACTACCTTAAAGCTAGTTGCTTCCTCAGGCATGTATACACATCTCAATGGCACCTTTGGGCGAGTCCCGATGGGAGCTTACAAAGTGGGCAAAATTGCTCAAAATCGAGTTTCCTTTTTGAGCAATCATCTTGCGGCAGAAACTTGGGTGGGAAATCGCGAATGGGCGATCGCTAACAACATTCGAGGATTTGCAGGATATCCCTTAGTGATTCAAGATAAAGTCATCGGCGTGCTGGCAACTTTTAGCCATCAAGCAATGGAGACAGAGTTTCTAGAGGTTTTACAGACTCTTTGCACGGTTACAGCGATCGCCTTAGACACAGCTATACAATATCAGCAGGAAAAGCAGATTTGGCAAACCTCGATGCAGTCGATGGCCCAGCCTGCGGTTCAGAGCCTTAAATTCAACTATCTCTCTCTTTCTGATCAATTAGTCAGTCTGCTAAGTGATACCCGCTTAACTTTGGTAGGCACAGAGCGACCTCTCCCTCTGCCAGTAGCTTATGTCTTCTTGCAAGCAGCCGAAACTTTGTACCAATTTACCTGTCACTATTGTCGGCTGATTTATACAGCAGAGTCTGTAGCATTAGAGGCCATGATTCCGGCAACTCATTTTCCCGACCTCGATCCACCAAATGGCTTGCCGTCCTCTCTAAATAAACTGTTTTTTACTGTCACCTGTTTAGGGGGAGTGCTGCAAACCCGAGCCACCAGTAATCAACGGGCCATGCAGTTTTTGCTCAAAGTACCCAATTGGCGCGATCGCGGTGATCATCAATTGCGAATTCAATGCCACTCATCAGTTCTACAACTAGCCTTTACACACCTAGCTTTTTCGGCAGGTCTACCACTTTGCCGTGGAATAGCCAAAGAAGCAGACAAAAATGTACCTTTATTGACCGATGATGCCACACAAATTCAGACAGCGAAATGGGTGCTGTGGGTGCAACAGGGAAGTCAAATTGCACCGAAGGGGATTCGAGGTAAAGTTGATTTGTCTACCAGCCCAGAGACATTGAGACAGGCGGTAGAAGCGTTGTCCCAGGGTGAATCGTGGGGTATCGACCCAGATTTGGAGAAACAGCAACCTCTGTCTGAGCGAGAGTTGGAGATTCTGGCTTTGTTGACTCAGGGACATCGCGATCGCGATATTGCCGATCATCTAATCATTAGCGAAAGTACCGTTAAGTTTCACATGAATAATGTCTTGGCGAAATTGCAGGCGCGGACTCGTTGCCAAGCGATTTATCAGGCGATCGCTAAGGGATGGCTGGTTACATAAATCTGAGGAAGTGCTGCGATCGTTTCTCCTGTCCTTATTACTAGATCTCCCGCTTCCGTAGTGAGAGATACAAAGACTTGCGAAATCAGGACTTAATCTGGCAACACATTCCAGCCAGTCAGAAGTCAGCTTATGAACAATCACTATTCAGTCATTATTGTAGGTGGAGGTCAGGCAGGACTCTCCATGAGCTATTGCTTAAAGGAGAGAGGCATTAATCACGTTGTTTTTGAGAAGAACAAAATTGGCTATGCTTGGCGCACTAAACGCTGGGACTCCTTTTGTTTGGTCACACCCAATTGGCAATGTAAACTCCCAGGCTATGCCTATCCAGGTAATGATCCTCATGGTTTCATGCAGAAAAACGAAATTGTACAATACGTTGAAGCTTATGCTGCCTCTTTCGATCCTCCCATTCAGCAAGGTGTTGAGGTATTAAAGCTTAGTCAGAATGTAGCCCAAAACTTCTTTGAGGTGACAACTTCAATTGGAGAATACACGGCTGACCAGGTAGTTGTGGCATCCGGTAGCTACCATCTTCCTAAGGTGCCAAAGATTGCTGAACGGCTCCCTAAAAACATCACGCAACTCCACGCTTCAGAATATAAAAACTCCCAGTCCTTACCGCCTGGAGCCATGTTGGTCATAGGTACGGGGCAGTCAGGATGCCAAATTGCTGAGGATCTGCACTTGGCTGGCAGACAAGTACATCTCTGTGTGGGGAGTGCACCGCGATCGCCCCGGCGGTACCGAGGTAAAGATGTGGTCGATTGGCTGGACCAGATGGGATATTACGATTTATCGATTGAGGAGCATCCCCAAAAAGAAAAAGTGAGAGCCAAAGCTAATCACTATGTTACAGGTCGAGATGGCGGTCGAGAAATTGATTTGCGACAGTTTGCCCTAGAAGGAATGCAGTTGTATGGCAGGCTGAAGGACATTAGCGATCGCCAGTTGGAATTCTGGGATAACTTGCAGCAAAATTTAGATCAAGCCGATGCGGTGGCGGAAAGTATCAAGAAAACTATCGATGGATTTATTGAAAAAAATCAGATTGAGGCTCCTACAGAACCTGCTTATCATCCAATCTGGCAGCCTGAGCAGTCGATTCTTAGCTTAGACTATGCTCAAGCCAATATCAGTGCAGTGATTTGGTGTACTGGATATCAGACTGATTTTAGTTGGGTAGAAGTGCCTGTCTTTGATGGCAAGGGGTATCCAGGTCATGAACGCGGTGTAACCGGAGTTTGGGGGCTATATTTTCTAGGACTTCCCTGGCTCTACACTTGGGGGTCAGGTCGCTTTTCTGGGGTCGCTCGTGACGCTAGTTATCTAGCCGATTACATCGTCGCCAGGAAGAAGGTGTCCTACCCCAATGACTGGAGTGTGGTCAATGAATTCTTGCTGGGTTCGTAGTCTAGATATACGTCGTTAGCGACCTAGCGAAATCGATAGGTGACTGGGTGAATTTGGTACTAATTTTCATCGTTTTGACCTCGGAATGAGACCTAGCGATCGCCCTCCCTAGCCTTATTGATAGAGTTAAACCTTTCGTAGTGAGGGATACAAAGATCTCCTCAGCCAGCCCTTAATCTGGCAACACCATTCAAGGAAAAAGAGATGCCTGAAGTAACCACTCCTGCTCATCAAGTTGGTGATTTCTTTGTTGATTATGAAGAGAAAGTATTTCCCGATGTCAAAGCCGAACCTGGCGAGAAAGCATTGGTGACATTCCACACCGTTGCGTTTGAAGGATCGATTGGTTTTGTTAATCTCTTGCAAGCTACACGTTTGCTGCGTAAAGGATTTGAAACTTCTGTCTTGCTGTATGGCCCTGGTGTAACTTTGGGGGTACAGCGAGGATTTCCTAAGTTAGGAGATGCAGCTTTCCCTGGACATCAAAATTTTAACGACCAAATCAGCAAGTTTATGGCGGAAGGTGGCAAAGTTTATGCTTGCCGCTTTGCTCTACAAGCTTTATACGGTCATGGTGAACCCTCCCTGATTCCTGGTATCCGTCCCATTAATCCTTTGGATGTACTAGATCTAGTGCTCCTGCATCGCAAAGATGGAGCCTTAATTTTAGATACTTGGACCTTGTAAATAATGAATGATTCTCATACCATTCGAGCCGCAGCCATACAGATTAGCCCAGTTTTGTTTAGTCGAGATGGCACCACCGAGAAAGTGTTGCAGGCGATCGCTAAAGCTGCCAAAGCAGGGGTGCAACTGATCGTTTTCCCTGAGACTTTTATCCCTTATTATCCTTACTTCTCCTTTGTGCAACCGCCCGTTCTCATGGGACAGGAACATATGCGGCTGTATGAAGAAGCGGTGACAGTACCTGGGCCAGTGGTAGATGCGGTGAGCAGAGCGGCTCGTTCTTATGCAATGGTGGTGGTGCTAGGAGTCAATGAGCGAGATCATGGCTCCCTCTACAACACGCAGTTAATTTTTGATGCCGACGGCACTCTATTGTTGAAGCGGCGCAAGATTACACCCACCTATCATGAGCGAATGGTGTGGGGGCAAGGAGATGGTTCTGGCTTGAAGGTTGTGGAGACAGCAGTGGGAAAACTGGGTGCCTTGGCTTGCTGGGAGCACTACAATCCTTTGGCTCGCTTCGCCCTCATGGCCCAGCATGAACAAATTCACTGTGCTCAATTTCCCGGTTCCTTAGTAGGGCAGATTTTCGCCGACCAGATTGAAGTCACGATTCGTCATCATGCCTTGGAGGCTGGCTGTTTCGTTGTTAATGCCACAGGTTGGCTCTCCCCAGAACAAGTCGGTCAGATCACCTCTGATGAGAAACTGCAACGGGTGCTCAGTGGCGGCTGTAATACCGCAATTATCGGACCTGAAGGAAATCATCTTTGTCCACCGATTACAGAAGGCGAGGGAATGGCGATCGCCGATCTGAATTTCTCTTTAATTACTAAACGGAAACGCATGATGGATTGTGTGGGTCACTATTCCCGCCCAGAGTTGCTGCAATTGCAAGTCAATTTAGAGGCTCAAACAGTGATAGCAGAATCTCCCGATAGCAGTTTTTCAATAAGCGAAATACCCCTTGACCCTTCCCTACAACCTACTCCCTAACTGCAACACTGCATGGAAAAACCACCTCTACCCCCCTTTACCCTAGAAACAGCAAAAGCCAAAGTTCAAGCTGCAGAAGATGCTTGGAACACGCGCGATCCTCAAAAGGTCGCCTTGGCCTACACAGAGGATTCCCAATGGCGCAATCGAGCTGAGTTCTTTAGTGGGCGAGAAGCGATCGCGGCTTTTCTGAATCGCAAGTGGGCCAAGGAGTTAGATTACCGTCTCAAAAAGGAGCTTTGGAGCTTTACAGGAAATCGGATCTCGGTGCGATTTGAGTATGAATGGCATGATGATTCTGGCTATTGGTATCGAGCTTACGGCAATGAACAATGGGAGTTTGCCGAGAATGGGTTGATGCAAAGACGAGAGGCCAGTATTAATGATGTGCTGATTCAAGAGCCTGAGAGAAAGTTTCGGTGGGAGCGTAAACCCAGTCTATGAACAAGCAACAGTTGATTGTAGAACTGCAAACCCATGGGTTGAAGCTGGTAGAAGAAATTGGAGCAGCAGGACGCAAAGGTGGAGCGGGTCCTTCTGATCACAAAGCTGTGACTGTAGACGGCACAACTGTCATGGTGCCTATCTTCAACAATCCAGCAGCGCGATCGCCTTACACAGTCACTACCACCTCATCTCCATCATTGACTTTAGATCATCAGGGAGAAGCGATCGCCCCAATTCAGTTTCCTCAGCCGCCCCAGTTCTACAACCTTACAACGGCTGACGGTATCCTTTACAGCCAAATTGCCTTGTTGCATAGCCGAGATGTATTAGCGACCACGGTGCTACAAACCTGTATGCGTTATGGTAATACAGATAGCTCTTGCCAGTTTTGTGCCATCGGGCAATCATTGGCAGCAGGGAGAACAATTGCTCGGAAAACTCCTGCTCAACTAGCTGAAGTTGCCGAAGCAGCGGTGCGGCTGGATGGAGTGAAGCAAATGGTGATGACGACAGGAACTCCTAACAGCAGCGATCGCGGTGCGGCTTATTTGACAGAATGTGCCAAAGCCATCAAAGCCAGGGTGAATATCCCGATTCAGGCGCAGTGTGAACCTCCAGATGATTTTGTCTGGTTCGATCGCATGCAGGCAGCAGGAATTGATAGCTTAGGCATGCATTTGGAAGCGGCTGACCCAGAGGTTCGGGCTAGGATTATGCCAGGGAAAGCTACAGTCCCCGTTGAGTACTATTTCAAGGCGTTTGCTGCCGCAGTCAAAGTCTTTGGTTGGGGACAAGTGAATACCTACTTATTGGCAGGATTGGGAGATAGTTTGGAGACCTTATTGGAGGTTTGCGATCGCCTGATTCAAATCGGCGTTTATCCCTTTGTGGTACCCTTTGTTCCCATCACAGGCACTCCCCTCGCTCATCATCCTGCTCCTAAGAGCGAATTTATGTTCACTCTTTATGAACAAGTCGGTGCCATGTTAAAGCAGGCAGGGATGTCATCAGCAGATATCAAAGCAGGCTGCGCAAAGTGTGGGGCTTGCTCAGCTCTTTCTACCTTTGAAAAGTAATTCTGGCAAACCAAGTCCATGAAGACTTACGAATTCAAACTCGCAACGGATGCTCAAGAGATTGCAGCTTACTTTGCATTGCGTCGTGCCATCTTTGCAGAAGAACAGCAACTCTTTTGCGGCGATGACGTAGATGAGATTGATCAATTTGCCTATCCTATTGTGGCGATCGCCACCGCTACCCAGCAGGTCGTCGGAGTAGTGCGAATCTACGAAGCTAAACCAGGCATTTGGTACGGGGGTAGACTAGGCACTCATCCAGAGTATCGCAAAGGTTGGCAAATTGGCAAAGGATTGATCTACAAAGCGGTCACCACTGCGAATACTTGGGGCTGTCAACAGTTTCTAGCCACGGTGCAGTTGCAAAATGTACGCTTCTTCCAACGGCTGCACTGGCAATCATTAGAAGAGATGGCGATTCGGACTCACCCGCATCATTTGATGGAAGCAGACCTCAGTTTCTATCCACCTAACACCGAGATACGTCCCATTCTTTCTTTGCCAGCCAGAGAGGCTTCTTGATGCTATTGCCCCTTGCCGCCCAATTGCGCCAATCCCTCAGCCTTTTGCAGAAGCAGGATATCCAAACGGCATCCCAAGCTTTGAGCATGGGGTCAGAGTGGACTTCTGCCAACGTACTGCTGGGAGATGATTGTGCAGCTATTCCAGATGGAGAAGGATATTTGTTGTTGGCAGCAGAGGGGATGTTGCCGCTGCTCGTAGAAACAGACCCTTGGTTTGCGGGGTGGTCGGCAGTGATGGTAAACATCAGTGATATTGCTGCGATGGGCGGACGAGCGATCGCCGTGGTAGATACGTTGTGGAGCCAGTCTACAAGCAGTACCCTAGCTATCTGGGAGGGCATGCAGGCTGCGGCCCAAGCTTACAATGTGCCGATAGTCGGTGGGCATACTAATTGCCATAGTCCTTACAATGCTCTCTCAGTCGCGATTTTAGGGCGATCGCAGCGATTGATCAGTAGCTTTAATGCTCAACCGGGCGATCAACTGTTGGTGGCGGTTGATTTTCGGGGTAAACCCCATCCTAAATATCCCTTTTGGGACGCAGCAACTACGGCTGATCCGGTGCAGTTGCGAGAAAATCTAGCAATCTTGCCCTATTTGGCGGAAGCCGACCTGTGTGATACAGGCAAAGACATCAGCAATGGCGGCATCATTGGTACTCTGCTGATGTTGCTAGAAACCTCTGGCTGCGGAGCCATCCTGGATTTAGATCAAGTTCCCTGTCCACCAAGCTTAACGCTGGCTCGCTGGCTCGTTAGTTTTCCCAGTTATGGGTTTCTCCTGAGTGTGCGATCGCACCAAGTGGCTGCGGTACAATCCTGCTTTCAGCAACAGGGTTTAGTTTGTGCAGTGGTGGGCGAAGTGCAATCCAGCCAGCATCTGATTCTACGTTCAGACCAAGAATCAATGATCTTTTGGGATTTGTCCCAAGAGCTACTTACAGGTTTCTCTAAAACAGGAGCAACGGCATGAACTGCTCCTCCAGTATTACCGCTCAGGTAGATCAGAACTCTTCATCCTCAGATCTGCCACCCAACTTAAAAATTGCCTTGTTCACTTACTCCACCAAACCGAGAGGCAGTGTCATTCATACCCTGGAGTTGGCGACAGCTCTGCATCATTTAGGCCATGATGTCTGTGTTTATGCCTTGGATAAAGATGGCTCAGGATTTGATTATCCTTTGGCTTGCAACTACCAACTAATTCCTGCTCAGCCTGCTCCTTCTGATTTAGATGCTCTGATTCAGCAGCGCATTCAAGAGTTTGTGGACTATTTCAGTCAGCCTAGAGAGATTTATGACTGCTACCATGCCCAAGATTGTATTAGTGCTAATGCTCTTGCGAAGCTAGCTCAGCAGCGACAAATTTCCCACTTTATCCGCACTGTGCATCATATTGAAGCTTACAGGAGTCCCTATTTGCAGCAGTGTCAGGATCGTTCGATTCGCGCTGCCAACTTCTGCTTCTGTGTCAGTGACAATTGGCAGGCTGCACTACAAGAGCAATACCAGATTCAGGCTCCACGAGTTGTAAACGGGGTAAATCTAGAGAGATTTACGTCTATCCCAAATGGTTCAGAACAGACCCTGAAAGAGCGATGGGGCTTGCATGGTTCTCCTCTGTATCTCACGGTGGGTGGAATTGAACCTCGAAAAAATTCGATTCGACTACTACAAGCCTTTGCTCAAGTCCGATCGCATTATCCCAACGCTCAGTTAGCGATCGCAGGCGGGGCTACCCTATTTGACTACCAATCCTACCGAGATAAGTTTTTTGCGATCGCCAATACCCTAAAAATCAAAATCGGGCATTCCCTAGTGTTACCAGGAGTAATTACGGATGCTGATCTGCCTGCTCTGTATCGAACTGCTGATGCCTTTGTCTTTCCTTCAGTCAAAGAAGGCTGGGGCTTGGTGTTACTGGAAGCGATCGCCTCTGGTCTCCCGGTTCTAACTTCCCACCAAACCCCTTTTACCGAATTCCTTGCTCCAACTCAAGCTCTCCTGGTAGACCCCGAATCACCTACCGCGATCGCCCAAGCCATGCAAGCTATGGTTCAGCCAGACCTGTCTCGCTCTTTGGTGCAGCACAGCCAATCAGTTTTGTCTCGCTATACCTGGGCAGCCTCTGCTGAAATGCACCTCCATCACTACAAACAACTTCTAGCTTCCTATGCCTGAAATTCGCTTTCAAATTCAATGGCCCGATGGTTCTCAGGAAACTTGCTATTCTCCCTCTCTAATCGTCAAAGACTATTTCGCTCCCAACCAGGACTATGACTTAGATGATTTTGTAGCGCGATCGCGTACAGCCCTAAAAATTGCCAGCGATCGGGTGCAGGTCAAGTATGGAAAACCTTGCGGTTTAGCATTGGGCCAACTACAAGAAATTGAAGCTAAGTCTGCTCAGTATCAGTCTGGCCAGTACAAGGAGCTACCACCATTGAAGGTGCGGTTCGTGCAGTTCATTGAATCAAGCGAATCGATATTTTAACCGCCTAGATGGGAATACTGTGTTTAATCTGATACCAGACTGAACCGTAATTGCACCCATGAAAATGCATCGCTTTGGCCAAGTTCAAGCTTTCCCTTTACAGCTTGTCCTAATTGTTCCCTTTGTGCTGCAAATTTTTGGGGCAGTCGGTTTGGTTGGCTACCTGTCCTTCAAGAATGGTCAGAAAGCGGTCAATGAGTTAGCAGACCAGTTAATGGAACGCACTAGTCGTTCGGTGAATCAACATTTGGATGCTTACTTGTCAGTTCCCCATAAGGTGCTTCAGATCAATGCTGACGCGATCCAGATGGGGTTGCTAGATGTGGGCGATCGCGAAACAGTGGCTAAGTACTTTTGGCGGCAGATGCAGGCTTATGACCTGAGTTATATCGGTATTGGGTTGACCACAGGTGAGGGGGCAGGGGCAGCCCGCTACGATGGCAAAACCGTCACAGTAGACGATTGGACCGCCGCATCTGTCAATAATCTCTCCACCTATGCCACTGATAACCAGGGCAATCGAACCAAAGTCACGACGGTCTTCGACTGGGATAGCCTCAGGGAAACCTGGTATACTGAGCCGATCGCTGCGAAGAGACCAATTTGGTCTCGGGTCTATACTTGGAACTATCCAGGCCACCCCTACATTGTGGCTTCAGCGGGTAGACCAATTTATAGCGCTCAAAATCAATTGCTGGGCATCGTTGCTGTAGATATTCATCTACTGAAACTCAGTGAGTTTTTACGAAGTTCGGATGTCAGTCATGCGGGCCAGATCTTCATCCTAGATCGCAAAGGTACCTTGATTGCTAATTCGGCACCTGAGCAGCCTTTCGCGATTGTGAAGGACGAAATCAAACGTTTGCAGGCGATCAATAGCCCCAATCCAGTGGTGCAGGGAATTACCAAACAACTGCAACAGCAGTTCGGCGATTTTCGCAACATTACCAAAGCTCAGAAGATTAAACTCGATTTCCAGGGAGAGCCACAGTACGTGCAGCTTACTCCTTGGCATGATCAATATGGGCTGGATTGGCTTGTGGTGGTTAGCGTGCCAGAAGATGGGTTTATGGCCCAAATTAATGCCAATAACCGCACCACGATCTTACTGTGTCTAGTGGCTCTAGCTGTCGCCTCAGTTTTGAGCGTGGTTACTTCTCGTTGGCTTAGCCGACCTATTCTGCGGCTAAGCCGTGCCAGTGAAGATATGGCAGCAGGCAACCTCAACCAAACGGTAGGAGATAGTGGCATTCAGGAGCTGAACACGTTGGCGGTCTCCTTCAACCATATGGCGGGACAACTACGCGACTCCTTTGCCGCTCTGGAGCAGAGCAATACCGAACTAGAGCACCGCGTTGAAGCCCGTACGGTTGAGCTTAGAGAGGCGCTAGGTGAGTTGCAAAGAACTCAAGCTCAGGTGGTGCAAAGTGAGAAAATGTCGAGTCTGGGACAACTGGTTGCGGGATTGGCCCATGAGATTAACAATCCCATCAACTTCATTCATGGCAATCTGGTGCATGTTCAGGAATACACTCAAGACCTTTTAGGCTTCGTGCAGTTATACGAGCAGCACTATCCTCAACCTGTCTCCGAGATCCAAGCGGAAGCCGAAGAGATTGACCTCGAATTTTTGCAGCAAGATCTGCCTAAAATGCTCGCTTCTATGAAAATGGGCAGCGATCGCATCCGGCAGATTGTGTTGTCATTACGCAACTTCTCGCGTATGGACGAAGCAGAGATTAAGCCTGTCAATATCCATGAAGGTCTTGACAGTACCTTAATGATTCTGCAACACCGCCTCAAAGCCAGATCAGAGCGACCGGAGATTGAGGTCATCAAAGACTACGATCAGTTGCCCTTGGTGGAGTGCTACGCAGGTCAGCTGAATCAGGTGTTTATGAATATCTTGGTTAATGCCATTGATGCCCTAGAGGAGCACAACCACAAACGTACCTACCAAGAAATGCAAACAAATCCGAGCCAGATCACCATTCGGACAACGGCAATAAATGCTCAGTGGGTACAAGTGGCGATCGTGGATAATGGAAAAGGAATGACGCAACAGACGCAGCAGCAAATCTTCAACCCATTCTTTACAACCAAACCAGTAGGTAAGGGGACAGGCATGGGGATGTCGATTAGCTACCAGATCATCACAGAGAAACATGGTGGAAAGCTGGAATGTTTCTCCACATTAGGAAAAGGTACAGAATTTGTGATTCAGATTCCTAGAAAGTGTTGATGGTATAGCAGTCCTAAATGTGCACAAAATTGTGAATACAGATGTAACCCTGCGATCGCCTCAGCCTGCTGCCTAAGCTCCCTCATCTGGACTGGCTTCTGCTGCC
Organism: Trichocoleus desertorum AS-A10; assembly: GCF_039962155.1. Classification (NCBI taxonomy): domain Bacteria; kingdom Bacillati; phylum Cyanobacteriota; class Cyanophyceae; order Leptolyngbyales; family Trichocoleusaceae; genus Trichocoleus; species Trichocoleus desertorum. The sequence continues at coordinate 86,748 of NZ_JAMPKN010000011.1, forward strand.
TCTCTAAACAAATCGGGTCTAAGATCTCTACCTTCCTGAATCATTTCAGGGGCAACAGCTGGATTACCTAAAATCTCTTGAGGGTCTCCATCAAAGCCACCTGGACGGACTAGCTTTAACACGTCATAGGTTTCGACCTCCTGAGGGCGATCGCTCCCCTTGGAGGACTGATTTTGCTTCTCACTGCTTTGATCGGGATGATTACTCATGCTCCTGTCTCCTTTAAGTATTTTTGAGGAACTGCTTTGATAGCTTTTTACGAGCTACTTCCCTCCAACCGATGAGAGGTGATGGCTATTAGCTCTCTCTCTATCCAGTGAGTAACCCTGTGCTAAGCCAAAAAGTAATCTAGATACGGTTGTGGTTAAATATCTGTGTCAGAAATGGATAGTAATGAAGCGGTACATTTACATCAACACACAACGATGGCAGTACCGCTAAGATTTGACAAAGCAAAGGCACTGCCATGAATTCAGAAATACTATAGCGGTCCTAGTAGGTTGTGAGAGGCGCACCCCGCTAATTTCATCAATCATTTAGGACTACTATGTATCAGCTAACTAGGAGAAAACTCCATAGTAATAAAGCGTAGCCAGAAGAACAATTGCCGAGGCTCCCATTGAAAGCCAGAAAGTCAATTTTACTGGAAGGCTTTTGTTAGGATTTAACCCGTCTTGACCATGATCAATAACAGTTGACAGTTCTTCACTAGCACCTGGAGCAAAATTCTTTTTTGTATTTTCCATATCAAATATCCTTGAATTTCCCTTATTCCTTAACTTACTGCTAATCTCAGAAATTACCTCTGACTTTGGCTATATCTCAGAACTTTGACAGGAGCCTAAAGGAATAGGGTTTGTCTAGAAGCAACGCTACCTGAACTGACCCTGAATACGATACGCTGAAGAAGTTTAGGGATTCAGCAGGCTCTGGGATGGTCAATCAGGTATACGACGTTGTGGTAATAGGGGGCGGAGTAGCAGGAGCAGCCTTGCTCTACTCTTTGGCGACCTTTACCGATCTCAAGCGTGTGGCACTGTTAGAAAAGTATCCTAGCGTTGCCTCGGTCAACTCGAAAGCCACAAATAATAGCCAGACAATCCATTGCGGCGATATTGAGACCAACTACACGCTGGAAAAAGCAATTAAAGTCCGGCGATCGGCTCAAATGTTGGTCCGCTATGGTAGCCAGTTGCCGCCAGCCCTGCGGGACCAGATTATCTACCAGTTTCCCAAGATGGTTTTGGGGGTGGGCTCGCAAGAGTGCGAGTTTTTGCGGCAGCGATATGAAGTATTTAAGCCCCACTTCACTGGGATGCAACTGCTAGAAAAATCCCAGATTGCCGAAATTGAGCCAAATGTGGTGCGGCTGAACGGCGGCGATCGCCCAGAAGAGTTAGTCGCGATCGCCATTTTGGGAGAATACACGGCCATTAACTATGGAGCCTTAGCGCAGTCCTTTGTGGAGCAGGCTCAAGCAGTAACCGATAAAACCGTTGATCTGAAGTTGGGTTATCCAGTCCAATCGATTGAACCTGTGGGGTCTAATTACCAAATCACAACCGCTGAAGGAACTGTAACAGCGCGGTTTGTGGTGGTGTCTGCGGGCGGTCACAGCCTGCTGTTCGCTCACCGGATGGGAATTGGGCTGGAATATTCTTGTTTGCCGGTCGCAGGCAACTTCTACTTCACGCCAGAGATCTTGAACGGCAAGGTTTACACCGTACAGAATGATAAGTTGCCCTTTGCAGCAATTCACGGTGATCCAGATATCACGGTGCCCGGCAAGACTCGTTTTGGACCTACGGCGTTGCCTCTACCGTTGTTGGAGCGAAACAACCTCAAAACCTTAATCGACTACTTGGAAGTTTTGAAGCTAGACGGCACTGTAGCGAGTGTGCTGGGCGATCTGTTGAAGGTGAAAGATATCCGGAACTACATCTTCAAAAACATGGCCTTCGAGGTGCCTTTAGTCAACCGTCGCTTGTTCTTGCAAGATGCTCGTAAAATCGTTCCTTCATTGCAGTTAGAAGACCTAGAATTCGCTCATGGCATTGGCGGGATTCGGCCTCAGTTGATCGATCGCACCCAACGGAAGCTGATTCTGGGGCAAGCAGAGATTGATCCAGGAGAGGGGATTCGCTTTAATATCACGCCTTCTCCCGGAGCTACTACTTGCTTAGGCAACGCGGAACAAGATTTATTGCGAATTCAACAACATCTAGGTTGCAACTTCGATCGCTCCTGGTTCGAGGCAGAATCGATCTCAATGGCCCAAAGCTGAGTTGTTGAAAAGATGAGATGAGGGATGAAAGAAATTTTCTTGCTCCTTCATCTCTTTTTTGATCATGCTGATTCGCTTAGAGTCTCGGCAGATCAATAATGTTAGTCATCGATTTCACCAGCAGCTAGTGGGCTAGGAATTCGGGAGTTGATGAATGTTTGAGATACGTTAGGAATGGATAGATCCTTAGCTGGAGAATCCTGAACTGGTGGAACGTTAAAGACGATTTCGGAAGTGTCAGGGTTGGTTTTTGCCACTAACCGAGTGCCGTCCAAAATTTTAAACACAGCGGGGCTAGATGGAATTCCTGCGGCTTGGACATCATTGGGGAGGTAAACGCCGTTGCAATCCCATCCCTCTGGGGTTGTTTCACCATCTGCTAGGAAGTAAAGGGCGTTGCTGCCAGATTTAGATTCTTCACCTGCGGGACCATAAATCGCTAAAGTCTGCCCCGTTTCATTGCGGCACTGACCCCAAGTAATGCCAGATTCGATCGCCGCTTTCTGTAGTTGTAACTCGTCAATTTGTTGCTTCAGCTCAGGAGAATTGCCTTGAGCATCTCTTTCTGCGAACAGACGATTTAGAGTTCTGGTCATCTCTACATAGTCATGATTTTTGCTGACCTTTGGTTTATCGGCCCAGGAAGCGGGAGCGATCGCCAGGTTGACTAGAAATACCAGCAAAACTAGAATAATTTTTACCAATTTCATACGAGATCTCCTATTCACAAATTTGGTTGATGCTGAAACTATGGCGATTATGTGCTGAATAACGTCTCTAACGTATGCTCAGAACTCTGCCAAGTGGGTTTGTAGACTTTGTCCCGCCGTTGATGACTATCTATGAAACGGACGGGTCCCAGCCGATTATATCGACCTGCTAGTTTACGTACCCAATCGGTAGAAAAGCCTAAAATTTCGGCAACTTGTTCTACTGTCATTGGTATATGCGGTTGGCTCAAAAGTTGAATGGTGAGCCAGTAGTTTTTGGTTTTGGGGTCTTGGCATTCCTCTTGACGACGCACTAGTTCTGCATGGGCCAAGTGAGGAAGAATTTGAATTCGAGGGCGAGACATAATCTAGTTCTATCCCTGAGTTTGTTAAACGATCTGCGCCTGCACCCACTTGTTATCACTTTTCTGGTTCTGCGCTGATCAGGATATGTTTTCTAATCAGCATCAGCAGTTACTATCGTTTTACTATCGTTCCTATGCTTCTAGCGAGGCTGTACGCTTAGAAAATCCCCAGGTAAACAGTACGACAATCATGGTCAACACAATCCACTCAGGCGGTACTGAATCGGGTCGCAACGCTTTACATAGCAGCCGCAATCCTACTCCTAAAACAGTTAGGTAAGCCGCATCCTGGAGGTAGGTAAAGCGTTCTAGCCATTGCACAAACAAGCCTGCTAAAAAGCGGAGAGTCAGGATACCAATAATGCAACCTGTAAGGACAATCCAGGTGTTATCAGAGATAGCGATCGCAGTTGTAACGCTATCTAGGGAGAACACTAAATCCGTTAAAGCAATTAAGGCGATTAGCTGCCAAAGCGAACCGGATACTGGTGGTTCAGTACTGGGGTGATTGAAGGCTGAGCTGATGGAAAACTTTGTCCAGAAATGTTTGCCAACTAACCACAGTAAATAAAGCGCCCCCGCTAATTCTATCTGCCAGAAGCGAATGACCCAGGTGGCAGTAAAGAGCAAAGCGATCCGTAGGATGAAGGCACCTGCCAGGCCCCAGTTTAAGGCTTGCTGCTGATGTTTAGGATCGGGTAGTGGCTGGACTAGAGCCGCTAAGGCGACTGCATTATCAGCAGAGAGTACCGTTTCTAAAGCAACCAGGGCCAATAAGGCTCCCAACGTATTGAGGGAGAAAGCCATCCCTACAGTATTTGTCACTTGCTCTAACATGCCTAATTCCTAACTACCTACATCAGCTACTTTTCCCCAATGCCGAGAGAAAATCAGGTTAGTCTTCGATTGGGGCATTGGGTACTTTAGCGTCAATGTTGGCTTGAGACAGGTTAGGAATTGACCAATTGGTTTCACCAGCCCGGAACACTTGCGCGGGATTGACATTGAATTCCAGCACACCTGTTTCAGGATCATTCTTGGCAATGAGTTGAGTGCCGGGGGTAACTTTGAGCGCCAGAGGTTCAGCCAAGGGTTGATCTCGATTCGCGATTAGAGCCCCACTGGGTAAGTAGACACCATCGCAGTTCCAGTCATCATCTGTAATCTTGCCACTCCCTAGATAGTAGAGGGTGCTGGGTTGAGCTGCTTTCTTGGCTTTGTGAGCATAGACTGCCAAAGTCTTACCTGTGTTATTGCGGCATTGCGCCCACTCCGTTGCAGTTTCAAGGATATACTTTTGCAACTTCAGTTCACCGAGTTGTTGCTCAATCTCGTCGGGAGCTAGGCCCGATCGGTTGGGCGCACTTTTGACTTGCAGGAGACTATCGATCGCCTGGGTTACTTCTGTGTATTCAGGGGTATTAGTGAGTTTGGGTCGGTCTGCCCAGGAAGCTGGAGCAATGACCAAATTGACTAGCAGTACTAAGGCGACAAGAACGACTTTGAATAATTTCATGGGCTTTACTCCGGTTGGTCTGAAAATTTTTAAGGCTGGGATGGGGAAATACCAAGCTTGAGTGAGGCGATCTGTGAGGCGATCGCTGGGGGTGGCATGACTGCGAATCGCTGCAACTTAGAGAGGGAATTTACGTTACCTGCTATCCCTACTAGGTTGATTGCTCTTGATAGAGTTCAGTGAAGACTGGCTGCGAAAAACATAGTCTCACTCTAGGAAGCCTATTCGATAAAAGCAAACATTCTTTTTTGTTGAGAAGATAACTTGAAGTGATTGATATCTGCAAACACAGCTACGCTTGCCTTCCAGGATGGGCATCTTGCATCCTTAGCCCTCTTTTTGGCTAGCATTACTTCAACTTATCGTTTTAAGAAAAAAGAGCATTTGCTTTTATTTTTGAACTGGCTTTATGTTGATAACAAGCTGAATTGCAGCCCATGCCAACAGTTCATACAGAACTCACCCAACTCTTCAAGTAGGTCAATTATGAGAGCACAACACTCCACCCAACAGGCAACCACGGCTAAAGAAAATAAAGTAATTGAGTTGAGACAGAAAAAAACATACACAGCTTTGCAAGAGATTGAGCAACAACGCTCCCAACCGCAAAAGCTGACCACAGGCCAACGAGTTGCTGATAAACTGGCTGCCAAAGTGGGGTCTTGGGGATTTCTGATTGGACAAACGACGATACTCACAGGCTGGGTAACCTTCAACTTGATGCCTGGAGTGCCCCATTGGGATGAACAACCGTTTATCTTGCTCAATTTGGTGTTCTCCTTTGCCTCAGCCTACACCGCTCCAATTGTGTTGATGAGTCAGAACCGTCAGTCAGATGCGGAGCGAGAGAAATCTGAATATGACCGCCAAGTCAACTTAAAGGCAGGATATGACATTGGATTGCTACATGAAAAAATAGATACTCTACAAGCGCAACAATTGAAAGAATTGACTCTGATTGTGAGAGAACAACAGCATAGCCTGAATGAAATGAAAGCGACCGTGCTACCTGTCTTGCAGCAACAGGAGCGATCGCTGAACGAACTCAAGGTCAGCATTCTACCCATTGCTCAACAGCAATTGCAGGAGATTAAGGTAGGCGACGAGCAGTCCTCCAAGAGCAATAACTATTCTGTCTACTTCCCTTTTAATGTTAATTCTATTGAATAAGTTGAATCAGACGTGGAATGAAGGCGATCGCTTCATTACATGAACTACCGATAATTTATGACAACTGTTGCATACAACTATTGCGCTTTTGGAACAGACGCTACAGCCTATTTAGAATTAAATTAGGCACAATGTCCCAAAAGCGGGGATAGACGGTTGAGCATTCTAGAGTTTTCGTTACTGGTTTGGTTGGGATCACTAATCGCTGGTTTTTTAGGCTCACTGACGGGCTTGGGCGGCGGCGTTGTCATTGTTCCTTTACTCACTTCAGTATTTGGGGTGGATATTCGTTATGCAATCGGTGCTTCTCTAGTTTCTGTGATTGCCACATCCTCGGGTGCAGCCTCAACCTACATCCGACAGGGCTTTGCCAATCTACGCTTGGGCATGTTTCTAGAAGTTGCTACGACCATTGGCGCGATCGCCGGAGCTTTTTTAGCGACTTGGGTTTCCATTAAAGCCTTAACTGTGGTGCTGGCAGTGGTGCTCCTCTACTCTGCTTATCTCGCTCAACAGCCACGCTCCGAATATGTTGTGAGTGAAGCCGTTGATCCGCTAGTCGTTCAGCTCAAGCTCAGTGGCACCTGCCCTACCCCAGAAGGCTTAATGGCTTATCAAGCGGCAGCAGTGCCAACAGGATTCGGAGTCATGTTTGTGGCAGGAGTGCTTTCTGGACTACTGGGCATTGGCTCAGGCGCGCTGAAAGTGTTGGCGATGGATCAAGCGATGCGACTGCCATTTAAGGTTTCTACTACTACCAGCAACTTCATGATCGGAGTGACCGCAGCCGCCTCAGCAGGCGTGTATTTGGCCAGGGGCTACATCGATCCAGGTTTGTCAATGCCAGTGATGCTAGGTGTGCTGCCAGGTGCGCTTTTAGGCGCAAAAGTGTTGATTGGTGCCAAAACGCAAATTTTGAGGATTCTGTTTAGTCTCGTGCTCGTTGTCATGGCCTTGAGAATGGTCTACAACAGCTTGGCAGGAGGGCTTTAGATGCGCGAGCTAAACTCAGAGACACAACCAAATTCAAGCGCTAAAGAGTGCAATCTTATCTTTGCGGCTCGTGAGCAAAAACTGGGGCAATGGATTAGTTACCTGCTCAGTTATGGAGTATTAACAGCCAGCGCGATCGTTTGCATCGGCGGCATTTGGTATCTAATCCGTCACGGTGCAGAACCTGTTGATTATCACGTTTTCCGGGGAGAACCAGATACCTTCCGTTCTCCTGCGGGGATAGTGGCAGCAGTGCTAGCGGGTCGGGCACGGGGGCTAATTCAGCTTGGTCTTCTGCTCCTGATTGCCACGCCGATCGCCCGTGTAATTTTGTCGTTGGTGACTTTTTTGCGCTGGCGAGATTTGACTTATACCGTAATCACCTTACTGGTTCTCACAGGATTAATTTACAGCTTTATCGGAGCTTACGTTTGAAGCTGCCTGATTCTGAATTTGGTCATACTTGCGATCGAGGAATTCCTGGATCGCGATGGGCGCGTCTGCTAAATTCGGCTCACTGATTAGTGAACCTGGATAGACCACACAATCATGATTGGTTTCGCAAAAGAAGGCGATCGAGTATCGGGTGTTCTGGAGTTGCTGAGCATCTGTAATCCGAACTCGATGCGGAGCTGCATGAATTGTATCTCCGCTCCAGCGTTGCATTACCTCACCAGCAAGCACTCCAATGCAACCAGGCGGAATATCTACAGTGACCCATTCATAGTTGGGAGTCAAAACTTCTAGACCTCCAGTGGAATCCTGCCAAAGCAGAGTAATACCCGAATAGTCTTGGTGGGCTCCCAGGCGAATCGAGCCGAGGGTAAAGTGAGGAGCAGGAGGATAATGGAGGAGCCGTAGAGTGCTGTTCTGGCCATGCTGCTTCACCAAACTATTCGGAGGCTGCTGATAGACTATTTCGAGGGCCGCTAAAACTCGATTAGCCTGTTCCTGAAAGGCATGAAAGATTTTGTAGAGTTGAGCTGTTAGCCTAGCCAGTTCCTCTGGGTGAGGAAGCATCTCTTCTATAGTGCTTGAATCTGCATCGGACTGCTTTCCCCAACGCTGGAGCCATTGAGCATAAGTGCCATTCTCTAGATTGAGATCTAATACTTCTTTGTAATCTTCATTGGCATCGCTGAGTTGCTCCTGCCCCAACGGGAGAAACACACCCTGCCAAGGAGACGATAACTGTTGAGCCAGCGATCGCTTCTGTAAATCGCTGAGGGCAAAAAAGTCTCGCAAGCTATTGAATAAATCATTATCCTGCATTGCGGGTAATACAGGAACATAGGCCACACCCACCCTAAAAAGCGCATCAAAGAGTTGATAAGCAAACTCTGTCTGAGCAGCGGAGGAATCAGAGAGTAAAGGGAGGTGGGTGATTGCTTTCATAGACTTGCTGGGGGCTGATGGACTAAGGCAAGCGAAAGGATACAGGAGCAATGGGGGCTAGGACAGGCTCCACAATCGCTAAGATTATAGCAAGTCGCGATTTTTTGTTTTAATGCGATCGTATAGTTCATCAATCGTTGCAATAAACGAGTGGTCCTTTTGCCAAAAGGCGGGAAAGTCTCCCTGCTTTTTGACCAAAATGCCTGAAACGGTGCTAGGCGACAGTACTTCAACAGTTTTAGGAAATGGTTTCTCTCCCTGCCAAAAAGTTTTAGGATTGATCTCCTGTGGCAACGCCGTGAGTTGAGGTCGAGTGTAGTAGGAGCTCACAGGGGCAGGTGCACTCGCTTCGGCGTTCAGTTCTGCAATCAGAGCTTGGCCTAAAGGTGATTTAGCTAGCTCTGCATGTAGTTGTTTTCTGGGTAGCCCTCGTAACTCAAACAGGAGAAAGGGATCGCGATCGAGATCTTTGGCAACGCGGTAATAAACTCCAGCCACATGCTTGCAAGGATTACCCCAATCGGGACAAGAGCAGTGCGTTTCAAAATCTAGTTTTGACTTTGGTAATAGATGCAATCCTAAGGTTTGAAAGGCATCCTCGATGTTATCTGGCATCTCATTCAGCAGCAGTTTGGAGATAAAACTGGCTTTAGAGGCAATGTAAGCGATCCCTGCCGCCCATTGCGCCTGACTAATGGGATGAATGACAATCTCAATGTTATAAGTCGGTTCTTTGTAAACGCCAAAGTAAGGGTTGACGTTGCCTCGAACTTTCGCGTGAATGACAGAATCAATAATATCGAGCTGGAGGATACGGTTGCTGTTGGCATAGGAGCGACCTCGACTCAAGCGACTCGGATCGCTGAATGCTTCTAAGGCTTGAATAAATCGATTGCCCCACCAGGTTTTTGAGAGTTTTTTCATGGCTACTTTTAATCCAACACAGCACTGCGATTCAAAGAAATGAGTTGCTTAAAGGCTTCATTGTCGAGTTCTGTCAGCCAAGACTCATCAGCTCCGACGATCGCGCCTACCAGTTTCTTTTTATCTTCAATCATCTGGTCAATGCGTTCTTCCAAGGTGCCGATCGCCACAAATTTATGCACAAAAACATTCTTCTTTTGCCCAATCCGGAAAGCGCGATCGGTGGCTTGGTCTTCTACCGCTGGATTCCACCAGCGATCGAAATGAAACACGTGATTGGCTTTGGTTAGGGTAATGCCAACTCCTCCTGCTTTGAGAGACAGCACAAAGACCGAGGGTTCAGTATTGGGGTCTTGGAACTCAGCGATCATCTGTTCTCGTTTGGGGCGAGGGGTGCCCCCGTGGAGGTAGAAAGTATTGCAGCGGAGGGTGTGCTTGAGGTACTTCTCCAGAGCTTCGCCAATCTCTGCAAATTGCGTAAATATCAAGAGGCTTTCTCCTTCTGCGATCGCTTCTTGGGTCATCTCTGTGAGGCGCTCTAGCTTATGCGATCGGTCTGGCGTAAAGTCGCTGCCATCTTGCAAAAACTGCATAGGATGATTACAGATTTGCTTCAGTTTCATTAAGGTGGCAAGAATCAAACCCTTGCGTTGAATGCCCTCTGCTGCTTGCAGTTGCTTTTCCACGTCTTTAACGGTGGCTTCGTAAAGAGACGCTTGCTCTTTGGTGAGGTTACAGTAGAGCTTTTGCTCTAGCTTGTCAGGGAGATCTTGAATAATCGAGGGATCGGTTTTGACACGGCGCAGAATAAACGGTTCTACCAACTTTTTCAGCGTAGCCGAGCGCACCACATCATTATTTTTCTGAATCGGAATTTCAAAGGATTGACGAAACTGCGACTCTTTGCCCAAGTAACCAGGATTAAGGAAGTTAAAAATTGACCACAGATCGAGCAAGCGATTTTCGACTGGAGTACCTGTAAGCGCAAGACGATATTGCCCTGGCAGTTTGTAAATTGCTTTAGTTTGTGCCGCCTTGGGGTTCTTGATATTCTGCGCTTCGTCGATCACAATCCGTCGCCATTCTACTTCTGAGAGCAGAGCAATATCTTTGCGAACCAGGGTATAGGAAGTAATCGCGACGTCACAGTCGGCGATCGCAGCTTGAAACTCTTCTTTTTTCTGGAGGCGATCGCTACCATGATGAATCAGCGATCGGAGATGCGGAGCGAACTTCTCAATCTCCTTTTGCCAGTTACCCACGACTGAAGTCGGTGCGATTAATAAGGTGGGTGGGATCGGCACCGCTTTTTTGAGCTTTTCGGGTACTTGTTCTCGTTCTTGCACCAAGCGAGCAATCACCTGTATCGACTTGCCCATACCCATATCATCAGCGAGGCAACCGTTAAGCCCTAGCGTTTCAAGATAGTGCAGCCAGGCTAATCCGCGTTTTTGGTAAGTGCGTAGGGTTCCTTGGAGCGCTTTGGGATCAGGCAGTATTTCTAAATGGCTTTTATCATTCAGCCTGCTCATCATCTCTGCCAAGGTTTCGTCGTGATCGACCTCTAGCTCAATCCCATCTTCACTGCCTCCAGACAATCTCATGAAATCGAGCAAACTCAGTTCTGGCTGCTCGTGCTGATGTTTTTTCCAAAACTCCAACATTTGCTGCATCTTGTCTTGGTCAAGCTGCATCCACTGCCCCCGAAATTGCACCAAGGAGGCTTTAGCATTGACCAATTCTTGCCATTCTTGCTCGCTCACGGGCTTGCCATCAATGGATAGCTCGTAGCGATAATCTACCAGCGTTTCGAAGGAGAAGTAGCTTTTGCTTTTGTCATCTCCGCCCAACGTGCGACCGCGCGCTTTCATCCGCAGCTTAGTACGTCGCCAACCCTGGGGGGTCCACCAAGCAGGCACTCTAACCTTATATCCTGCTGCTTCTAAGACCCAAGCTGATTCTTGCAAAAAGGCAGAGGCTTCCGCGATCGCCAGAGAGATACCAACGGGTTGATCGGTTTCTAGACCAGCCCAAAGTTGCGGATAGATCCGAGCAGCATAACCGAGATGAATCAGTAAATGTTGCTCAAAGTTTTCGCCAAACTGTTGCATTAAAGCCTTGTGGCGCTTGGTGCGGAGTCGCCAGTAATCCTGTAAGGGGATCTGGACAGAGGGATCTTGCCGCGATGCCACTTGAAACTCCAGCGTCCAAGCGTCCTCTGACTTGGCAGGAGACTGGAGCTGAAAACATAAATAAAAAGGGAGATCACTTTGGCTGCGACCAATGCGATCGCGCCAAGTTTTCCACTGCTGATATTGGGTTAGCCCTTCTGGATGTTGCCAGGGATGCCCGGGATGTAGGCAACTCCACAGCAGGGTGTCGTTAATCTGTTTCTCAAAGGCCGTAGAAGTGGGAGTATGGGTGACAATTTCTGCGAGCAGCACCTCCGAGAAATGACGCAGCAAGGTCATCTTGTCGTAGAGTTGCGGTGGTTCTTTCGGTTCTGCACGACCTGCTACACAAACAAAAGGCATGAGTTCTACATAGCGTTCTAATTCCGCTTCATACCGAGCTGAAAGGATTTCCCAGCCTTGATAAATTTCAAATTCTTCTGGTGTTGTTTTGATTGTGGATTGACTCTTGCTCTTCGCGGCTTTAGTGGTCTTACTAGCAGCTTGGGATGCCGCTTTGCGTTTACCTTTGGTAGGTGCCTCTGTCGGAGTTAGCGATCGATACTTCAGCGCTGGAATATATTGATCATGCAGAATAATTTGCTTAAAGAATTGGGTGTAGTGATACCAGAACAGGAGATCTGCGCCCAACTGAATCTCTGCTAGATTGTGTAAAGCGATGAAATGCAGCTCATTCAGCAGCTTAATTACATTCGTGACAGCGGCACGGCTGTAGGTGCCCGTCTTGACATAGGCTGTGGGACGGTAGCAATCTACTTGCCAGTACTGCCATTGCCATTGCTCTGGTGGCTCCAGTTCCAGGTAGCGAGCCAGTTCTGGAGAGGGGCAAGGCTGATCTCCTACAGTAGGTAATAAGAAATATTTAGGCGCGATCGCCGTTTCAAGTTTTTGATAAGTAGCAGGTTTGATGCCAAGAACTTCGGTGAGAAATGTTGCCAGCTTCTCTTGTGGCAGATGATTTAAGTGGAGGCGTGGGGCTGTCTTACGCCGTCGCAGTGTATCTGTGGTTTCGATCCACAGATGGAATCCGCCACTCTGGACGAAGCTCGCTGTCTCTTCTGGAATCCAAGTACCATGAAGAATATGCATCACAGCTACTCTCAACACCCTTGACTTGATCTGCCTCCATTAAATCAGATTGTTTCAAAGGGCGTTACTTAATTTGGCTCCCCTTCCCTGGCAGGGAAGGGGCTGGGGATTAGGTCTCAATCTATAATTCACCTGTTGCTAGCATCTGGATCAGGCGAGGGGCACCGGGATCAAAACCTGCCATATCCCAGGAAAGTAGATCTTGGGGATCAACTAGGGAGATTTGGTAAGGAGCTAAGGTGATATACACCGCCTTGACGTTAGGGTTCACCTTACGGCGATACTCTGCTAGCGCTTGGCTAGGGTGCCGTCGACCTGCCCAGCTTTCGCAATCGGTCCAGAAGCAAACCACATCTGCTTTGAACTTGTGCTTAATCATCCAGTCGTAAGCTACCGAGGCATCAGTGCCACCAAAATTTTGGTTGTTGGCTTTAGCGATCGCAGAACTGAATGAATCTTGAGCAGAGATACTCAGGTCTCGGAAATTCTCTGCGAACCCCCGAATCACATAGTTCTTCTCAGCTTTAGCTGTGGCAAGCGCCATTGTGGTGGCAATTTCGCAACAGGTTAAGCCAATGGAACTGACGCTGTAGTAAGACATAGAGCCAGAGACATCGATCGCATGAAGAAACACTTTGCCAGTCGGTTGCAGCACATCAAAGGAGAGTTCTAACGCCTTTTCCAAGATGTCTACAATGCGAGGAATCGGTTCCCATGTTTTCTGGCTGCGGCCTAATTTACCGCCTGACTGGTAAGTTTTCAGCGCTTTGAGGACATCAATGGGATGGATGCGACCCTTACGGAGATGATCTCGACTGTTGAGAACTCTCTCTACTTTGTCTAGATTTTTGCGGTAATCAGAACGGAAAACTCCCAACTCTGTCAAGGAACCTAGATTTCGCAACATGGCTCCAATCGGCATGTCATTAAACAAGAGCTGCCAAGCCTGCTTATCTATTTTGCCAACAGGTGCGGCCATTTCGTGAGTTAAGCGGCCTTTCGCGATCGCCTCATGAGCTTGCTCTGGATGCCGCTTTAGCCACTCATACCACCAAATTTGTGACAGAGCCTCTGAGGGAGCGGCTTTAGGTAGGTTCTCCCAACCTTGAGTTACCCACTGAAACAACTGGTTGTGTTCCTCAGTAGGAGGTTTGACGTGGAATAGACGCAATGCATCTCGGTGAGAGAAACCTTGGCGCTGTTGATATTTCAGTAATTGATACGCCAATTCTTTGACGTTCTCTCGTGCTAGCCAACGTTGCCCCGCTTCCCGGACAATCTTGCCAAATCCCCGCACTGACTTGGTATAGCTCAGCCATTCATAGAAATGGCTAGCCGTCCGCACCACTTTGGGAAAGATTTTTTGGAATGCCTGTTTCGCTTCTGGTGTTTCCCCCATCGAGAGCAACACCAGGGCAAAGATCGGCGCACTGTTGTTGACGGCACGACCATCCGAGGCATAGACAATCTCAGCCGCAACTCGCTCCGGATTCTCTGCGATCGCCTGCTCTAAAACATCGACAAACTCATTCGTCAGTTCTTGTTTCCCGGCGTAGTAGGTGCTTTGAGCAGTGCCAATCAACAAGCAGCGACGCAAATTCTGCCACAACCCCGCTTTGAACATATACCCCCCAGAGCGTCCCTGGATCATTTCTTTTTCGCGTCCGGGAATGGGTTGATCTTGTGGCGTGTGAGCTTTGTTTTGGGCAAAAAATTTGTAGTTCATAGTTTTCTACACCTCCGGCCCGATTGGGCAAATTGGGAAATTGACAGAACGGGAATTGCACCCGCATCTCCGGCGATTAAGGGGGACTTCGTCTACAGCGATAACCCTAAATCTGCGGCCCGTGAGGGCAAAAAGTGGTGCTTTACTGTTAAGCGACCTGCCAGTGTGAATAGAGAAATTTTGAGTTTGGTGTGGTGGGGCAGGAATCGAACCTGCGATCGCGCGTTAACCGATAACCCTCATTCGTCGGCCCTTACGGACAAGGTTGTGAACAAGGACATACTCACGCTGCTTTACCACTTAGCTACCCGCCACATGTAGGCTTAGAGTTTGGTGTAGCGGCGCGGGGGTTGCACCCGCATCTCCGGCGATTAAGGGGGTGTCGATTTTCAAGCGATAACCCTAAATCTGCGGCCCGTAAGGGCAAAATTGGTGCTCTACTGTTGAGCTAGCCGCCACATGTAAAGTTGTTGGATTTTTTTGGATTTTGTTGTTTAACTTCGTTGTGAATTCATCATTCTTGCTGCCTCTTTGTCTTGGATGAATCCAGAATAGGCGGATGAGATTCCCCCAGGCGAATTACAGAGTGAACCACTCAAAATGCAATCAAAACAATGTTTTGGAAGCTAAGGGAGGTAGTAGAACCTGGGGGATTCCCCTAGCTTTTAGAAAAAATATGGGATAAAACCGTAGAGCAATCTGGGAGGTCAGAGCTTTCTGATCACCCCTTAAGCGCTGGTTGTTCTACCAATGGCACGCCTGAGTTATGGCCCGGAAGTGAAGAAGCGATCGCAGCAGTTGTTGGCGGTGTTGTTGGATTACGCCAATGATGAGCTGGACTGTGATGAGGGGACTTTGGATGGGTTGCGATCGCAGATTCAGGTGCATTGGCAGACGGAACAGCGATTGGTGGTGCGGACGAAGGTACGGTTTTTGGAGGCTTTAACCAAGATTGCGACTACCCCTTTAACCGGAGAACAGATTAAGGAAGCATTGCGACGGCTGGAGGATTTTCTGGAACTCCTGGAGGATAATCGCCCAAATCGTGGTGGATCGGAGACTTGGCATTTCACCTTGAAGCTGTGGCATCCTCGACGCGATCGCAAAGCCAACTTAGAGCGATTTGAGCAGGAGTGGGAGCAGCGGCGGTCCCAAAAGTCGAAGCAGTCTACGCAGAAAAACACAACTTACAATGCAGAAGTTGCAGTTGTAGAGGCGAGCGGTGATGCGTCCGAAACAGATATGTGGTGGCAATGGTGCCGAGAGGTTTTGGAGGCGCAGCAGTATCAACGACTCACGACCAATCCGCTAACGGTAGGAGATGGCGTTGCGTTTGAGGTGGATGAAGTTTATGTGCCGCTAGGGTTGGTGGAGCGCAAACAACAGGAGCGACGAGATACAGAGGTGAGGGCAGATCAAGGCTCGAAACTTTACGAGGCGGAAGAGGGAGATACAGCTCAATTTGCTCTAGAGCAATTTCTAGAACAGTTACAGCAACCCGGATTGGCGAAGCGGATTGCGATCGCCGGAGAACCAGGAGCAGGCAAAACCACGTTGCTGCAAAAGATCGCCAGTTGGTTGCTAGACCAGCGAGCGTTGCCGATTTGGATCTCTTTGGCGGATTTGCAGGGAGCTAGCCTAGAGCAGTATCTACTACAAGATTGGTTGAAAGCAGCAACTCGCAAAGTCACGGTTTCAACAGAGTTACAAGAAGCCTTAGGAGCGCAGTTTAATCAAGGACGGGTTTGGCTGTTACTGGATGCAGTGGATGAGATGGCAACGGAAGCAAGTTCTGCTCTGGCGGCGATCGCGAAGCAATTACGCGGTTGGGTTGCAGATGCCAACGTGATTCTCACCTGTCGCCTCAATGTTTGGGATAGTGGCAAAAACGCGCTAGAAACCTTTACCACCTATCGTAATCTCACGTTTAGTCATGGGGATGCTGCCAGTGCAGATCAGGTAGGACAATTTATTGAGCGTTGGTTTCATCAACACCCCACATTGGGCGATCGCTTGCAGGCAGAACTCAATAAACTAGAACGGCGACGGATCAAGGATGTGGTAAAAAATCCGTTGCGACTGGCCTTGCTCTGTCGAGCTTGGTCACTCAGCCAAGGGACTCTACCTAGCTCGAAAGCAGCGCTATATCAACAGTTTGTCGATACTATCTACGAGTGGAAGCAAGATCGCTTTCCCACGACTTTGGCTCAACGCTGGCAACTGAATCAAGCCTTGGGGCATCTGGCTTTGCAGGGATTGGCTCAAGCAAAGACTAAGTTCCGACTGTCTCAGTCGTTTGTGCAGCAAGTCTTTAGAGAACAGTCCTTAGAGTTGCTAGATCTGGCTCTCAATTTAGGCTGGCTGAATCAAGTGGGGATCTCTACTGCATCCGGAGAAAAGATCTACGCCTTTTACCATCCTACGTTTCAGGAGTATTTTGCCGCGCAAGCGATCGCTGATTGGCGTTGCTTCCTCCCTGCAACTGCTGCCAACTCAACGATAGATCTAGAGGCATTTCCGCTCGTCTTTGCCTCCCAGTGGCGAGAAGTGATCTTGCTGTGGTTAGGACGCTCCGATATATCCGCTATGGAGAAAAGCTGTTTTCTCCAAACCTTAACTGCATGGGAAGATGGCTGTGGCGAGTTCTATCACTATCAAGCTTATTTCCTCGCAGCCGCAGGTTTGGCAGAGTTTCCCGAATATCCTGATGCAGAGTCTATCTTTGCTCAGTTGCTGCGATGGCGGTTTGGTGAGTTCGACTCTCAGGAGCATTGGCAGTGCTACCCATTTCCAGCACAAGAGGGAGCGAGAGTGGCATTGCTGCAAAGCGATCGCACCCAAGCAATCGCGGCGTTAGAACAATTTATTCAATCTACCTCCAATTTCTTTGCCCGTTGGAACGCCGCCTATAGTTTGGGCAAAACTTTTGAT
Source organism: Trichocoleus desertorum AS-A10 (assembly GCF_039962155.1). Taxonomy (NCBI): domain Bacteria; kingdom Bacillati; phylum Cyanobacteriota; class Cyanophyceae; order Leptolyngbyales; family Trichocoleusaceae; genus Trichocoleus; species Trichocoleus desertorum. Next base: position 104,043 of record NZ_JAMPKN010000011.1, read on the forward strand.
CCGAGGAATCCGGTGGCGATCGCGGCAATCACACAGCTCTTACAAACGCTACAGAGTGAAGCGCTGCGGCTGCAAATTAGTGAGAGTTTAGGCAGAGTTGACCCTGGCAGTTCTCTGGCGATCGCGACCCTGACAAAACTCATTACCACGACTCAACAAAATACGCTGCGGCGGAAAGCAGCTTACGCCCTCGGTAAACTTGATCTAGGTAATGCGATCGCCGCCACCACTCTAATCAACCTGATTAAGTCAGCACCGGAGCAGGCTTTATGTCTGCAAGCAGCAGAGAATTTGTTGCAGTTAGATCCAGGTAATGCGATCGCTACCCAGTTCATCCAAGCGCATCGAAAACCTGCACCATTTCCCAAGCCACAGCGCAAGACTAAATCCCAAGTGCAAAGAGATCCAGCCCAAGCGATCGCGTCTTTGGAACAGCGTTTGGTAGTGGCGACGGATGCTTCTACCCAGAGGCGGCTGGCCTGTCAATTGGGACATTTGCATCCAGGACACCCTCAAGCAGTTGAAATGTTGCTGCAACTGTTGCAATCTCAACGCTCTACGACTCTCTATCGCCGCATTGGTGAGGACTTAAGAGAGATTCTCCTACAAGAACAGTTACCAATAATTGTTTCTACTCTGAGACGTTTTGGCTCTGCAACTCAGACAGATCTGGCCAAAGACAAGCCCAAGGAAAAACCTTCTTCTCAAGCCCAGGAGTGTTACAAGCTGCTTTGGTATTGCGCCCAACAATTACCTTATGCTGCTTTTCATACGGCTTGGCATCTGAAGTAAGACTGGAGGCTAAATTCTAGGCGACGCACCAAGGAAGATGTAGTGTAAAGGCGATCGCATCGTTCTTCTTAGCCACCTCAATAGTGCCTTGAATTTGTTCTACTCGCTTCTTGACTAAGGCTAGTCCTAGTCCTGTGCTACCGTGTTTCCAAGGATCATTACTAGCAATGCGGTAAAACTTGTCAAAGATGTAGTTGAGTTCTTTCTCAGGAACTTCTATTCCTGAGTTGCTCACTTGCAATTCTAAGTTTGTCGCTGTCGCCTGGGCTGAGATGGTGATGCTTCCCTGGGGAGGAGTGTATTTGTAAGCATTGTTGAGCAGTTCGCTCAGTATCCGTTCTAGGTAAGAAAAATCGGTTTCTAATGGGGGGAGTTGAGGTGGGATCGCAATTTGTAGGCATTGTTGTTGCTGGCAAATTCGGTCTGTGAAAGGCTCGATCACTGGGATAATCCATTCGCCTAGATTCGCGATCGTTAATGCTAAGGGATCGATATTCGCATCAAGACGCGCTAAATCTAGCAGATCATTAATGAGTCGCATCTCTCGCTGGCACTCATTGCGAAGGATTTGAAGATAATGGGTTGCTTTTGCTTTGCCTATTTCTGGCTGCTTGAGGGTGATTTCTAGCAGTTGAATTGCCATTCTGATGCTGGTCAGCGGTGTGCGTAATTCGTGGGAGACTGTGTTCAGGAAATCATCCTTTAGATGATTTAAGCGCTCTAGTTCTTCAACTTGCTGTTGCGCTGCCTGATAGAGACGTGCTTGACGAATCGCGATCGCACATTGATTGGCAACTTGGTGTACCAGGCCAATTTCTGGTTTAGTAAATGCTTCTGTGGATTGCTTAAATAGCCACAAGTCTCCTATTATCCCTTGGTCATCTGCGATGGGACAGGCCAAAATTGCCAAATTAGAGGTGGCATCAACCGGACAAAATTGAAAACCTTGATTTTGCAAAAGTTGGCGATATTCTTCCGCAGAAACCGTCATCAGAACTATGTGGCCTGGAAAGGATAGTAATGAGTTTAGGGCCGTATCAGTAGAGGTGAGTTGGAGAAGTACACCCATTTAGAATTGCTATGTGTTGGATTTCAGGGTATTTGAACTAACTCAAAATTCCATATAAGTTAATGCGAGATTGCATCAATCACCTAATACTAAAATTTAGCTTCATCCTAAATGGGTAGATCTGAAAAAATTATTGTTGATCCAGATTGCTACGGCTAATTTTTGCTGAAGATTCAAAAGCACATTTAGTTATTGCTTGATTAAAAACAGATTAAAACACCAGATTTTTGATGATTTACTTCAACGGATTTAGGAATTTTGAAATAGTAAGAGCTATTTTTCGAGAAGTAGTCTAAGCTGATCAACAGAGACAAAAAACTAGGTGAATACGTGGCTGACATTGTTGATACTGCCGTTAATGCTGGTTCATTCAGCACCCTAGTTGCCGCAGTCAAGGCTGCCAATTTAGTCGATACACTTAAAGGTGAAGGTCCATTTACAGTCTTTGCACCGACCGACGAAGCATTTGCTAAGCTTCCCGCAGGAACTGTAGATGCACTACTTCAAGATGTGCCTAAGCTCACAAAAATCTTGACCTATCATGTCGTCTCTGGAAAAGTGATGGCAGCGGATGTCACCAAGCTGAAATCAGCGACTACCGTTGAAGGTTCAGATGTGAAAATTGATGCTTCCAGCGGTGTCAAAATTAATGATTCCACAGTCACAACTCCCGATGTTGCTGCTGATAATGGTGTCATTCATATTATCGATACTGTGCTAATTCCTGCATAAGCGATCGCTTAAATAGCTAAATAGCAAGTTTAGATAGCGAGTACTATCTAATTCTGGGGCAGTAACTTCCAAAGGGTTGCTGCCCCTATTTTTTTGCCATCACTCTACGCATAGGTAGAGACCGAACTGAACCAAACTCTGCCGTAGGCAAGAACAGCTTTCTCTCTTGTGATAGTTTGGAAAGTCCTAGGTGGTTCGATAACTTATAAATGTGTTCAGGAATTCATGCATCAAGTTTAGAACGTTTATTTAGAACCCATAGGTTTTAAGAAAGGGGAACAAAGATGAATATTTTGGCTTGGATCGTATTAGGTTTAATCGCGGGTGCTATTGCTAAAGCTATCTATCCTGGTAGTCAGGGTGGCGGTATCCTCGGCACAATGTTGTTAGGAATTATTGGTGCCTTTGTGGGTGGTAGCCTCTTTAGCTTCCTCACGACAGGATCGCTGGCCTTAACTTCGGCTGGCTTAAGCTTGGGTGGTATTTTGGTTGCTGTTTTAGGCGCGATCGTGGCTCTCTTTATTTACTACGCTGTTAGTGGCCGTCGTGGTGTCTCCTAAAATTTGATTTGATACGGCTAGAGTTTGAGATCTGGTTTTTGTTAAATAGTTTCTGAGAAATTCGAGCCTCTGCGACTGACGCAGAGGCTTTTGCTTGCTTACGAAGCGAGGGGAAAAGCTGCCGCGATCGCCCACCCAAAGAACAACGCACAGCCTAAAGCATAACCCCAAGTATTGTTGAGTAGAGCTGCCACATAAGCAAAGAGAGCCATAAATAGTGGAAACAGAGGCAGCAGGATATAGAGAAAACCCAGTTGGGGAGAAAATTGCAGCATCAGATAAATTCCTATGACTAGGGCAATGCTCTGACCCAACCACCATACAATTTGGGAACCACCTGAAATATCCTGCTGAGCCATACCAGAGGCTAAAAACCACGGTAAAAACCCCAGGGCTAGCCAAGGCCAAAGGGCTAAGCGAGTCGGAATGAGCCACCATTGCAACCAGACGAGTTGAGCCATCAGGCCAAAGCCAATCCACAAGAGTGCGAAGACCGAGAAACCTAACAGCAGAGCGCGAAGCGTCGGTCGCGGAAATTGAGTTAGCAGTCCTAGCCAGAGAATTCCTGCAATGCCAAACCACAGCGCCACTGCTCCTCCGACTTGCACACCTCCCAGTGCTGCTAAATTTTTCCCGCCTCCTAGCAACGGGATGGTGCCGCTGGCTGCCAAAGCCGAAACCAGCAAGCTGCCCCAGCGCCGAATCGGCGATCGCACCTGAAATTTACTAACCTGGCTCAACGCTGGGCTCGATCCTGTAAAAGATGGCAATATTGCTCCCATCGCAAGCAACCAACCCAGGAGATGCAACCCGTACCAAGCCATGCGCTGATCTATATATAGACTGGAGCTTTGACGGCCAAATGTAGCATCCAGCCAACGCAAAGCGGCTTGGTGACTCGCCTGACGAAACAGAATTGTAATGTGCTCGGCTTTGGGAATCAGCACGAGCGATCGCCCTTGTCCTGCTGCTAAGTTCTCATTTTCTCCGCCTGCTCTGTCTAGCAATCGTTCCGCATTGGCAATGAATCCACCTTCCCAAGCGCCTGCTTGGAGTTGTAAGTTTCGGGGTGATTCGGGTGTGACTTTGGCTCCCGTGGGGGAGATCGCTACAGTAGCGGCAAAGCGATCGGCTTGTTGAATGCCAGCCGTCATTACTGATCCGCTGCCCATTGAGTGACCCAACAGCGCCAACCGAGTCGCATCAATCTCTGGCTGAGCCACCAGCACCTCATAAGCCACTTGTAAATCTGCTTGCAAAGAATCACGCTGGGGTAGCGTACTGCCACCATGCCCAGAGAAATCCCACAGCATCACTCCATAACCAGCATGCGCTAATACATGCCCATAGCCCAACATTAGTTGCTTAGAACCCGCAAAGCCATGAGCAATCAGCACTCCAGGAACACGAGTCTGGTTTTGGGGAGCCAGATAAATTAGGGGCACATCGCTCCGCGCTATCTGACGCACCACTAAACCACTCCGCGCACCAAGGACGCCCACCCAAGCCAGCCCAATCATCAGCAAGGCCAAAGCTAAAACAACCCATTGCTTTCGACTCATCACATTTTTTAATTAGAGCGCCTGTTCCGCCAAACATCTTAAACGAGGTTTAGGCTTCAGTGTCAGCATTGGGCAATCGGGCAGCATTTGGGTCGATGGATTTCTACGACTTAAGCCCCACTGGAAGATCTGTCTTCTTAGAGAGGTTATAGACAGGTTGGGTCTTGCACGATCAACGTAGAACTTTTAAAGCGTTTTACTGTTGTGTTTAAGGGAAAACCAAGATGATTAGTAATCTTTTAACGCTGGTCGCGACTGCATTGAGTTTGCTGGTAGTTGATTTAGCCGTTCCTGGCGTTGATATCGCGACCTTCCCGGCTGCTCTCATTGCGGCGATCGCGATCGGTTTAGTGAACGCTGGCGTCAAGCCTGTTTTAAGCGTGCTCTCCTTGCCTCTGAATTTTGTCTCCTTGGGAGCTTTTTCGCTTGTTGTGAACGGTCTTTGTTTCTGGCTCTCATCCGTCTTAGTTCCCGGATTCAGAGTCGATGGTTTGATTGCCTTCTTGCTCGGTCCCGTGATCCTGTCTTTCGTCAGCACTTTCATGAATCGATACTTTGCTGAGAGAAGTGTGGATCTAAAAACCGAAGTTTAGTTTTTACCGCTACACGCTGGCTCTAAATTTGCCCTGGCTGGATCTACCCAGCCCTGGTGATGAAATAGCCCATTCGACGGAGTATTTCGAGCGATGGGTTTAGGAGAATACAGACAAAACAAATTTAACAAACGGAAGGAATTCTATGAAACTGGTTCGCATTCTTGCAGGTATTTTGGTGCCTCCTCTAGGCATCTTCCTGACTGTGGGAATTGGCCCCACTTTGATCATCAATATTGTGCTGACTTTGTTGGGTTGGTTACCTGGCAGCATCCATGCGATTTGGGTCATTCTGAAGCATGATGAGCGTCTTAACCGTCAGGAAGGCGTTTACTAACTGTTTCGATAATTCCTTGTGATTGCGGGTGAGTTCCTTAAGATCAAAACTTTAAAGCAACGTCCAGGGGGGGCGTTGTTTTTATTTGATAAAAAATCAAAGTATTTAGGACAACATACTTATGTCAGAAGAACCGCGTTTAGAAGAACAAGTACTGGCTCAAGTCGTGGAAGCGGGGTTGGCTAGCCAATTAGATGCTGCGGACGCGATCGCAGTAGATGTACGCACTGATCTAGGAAAAATTGTCCAGGGACAGGCCAAGCAAGTTTCTGTGACAGGTCAAGGACTGGTGGTTCAACCCGATGTCCGGGTGCAAGAGCTAGAGGTGCATACGCAAGGAGTAGCTATTAACCCGCTCAGTGCGCTGTTCGGCAAGCTCAAGCTAGACCATCCCGTCGATACAACGGTTCGAGTTGTGCTGACAGAAGCAGACCTCAACCAAACTTTAAACTCGGATGCCCTCAAGCAATATTTGTCTCCTTGGGCTCTGAATGTAGACGGTCAAATGGTGACGGTAGAATTGCAGCCGCCTATGGAGATTCAATTGTTGAGCGGCGGCAAAATTCAATTTATGGCCAATGTGGTGCGAAATGAGAACGGTCAAGAACAGCGAACTAGATTTTCGGCTGTAATATACCCTCGAACCGAAGAGCAGCCTGTTTTGTTAGAAGAATTCCGTTGTCATCCCGGTCAAGGATTACCCTTTGGACTGACTTTTGCCTTCTTCAAGAAAATGAAAGAGCTGATGGAGTTGCCCTACCTCAAATGGGAAGATATGGTGGTGCGAGTTCATCAGTTGGAGATTCAAGAAGGTAGTCTAGTGTTGCAACTTGAAGCTCACGTTGGTCAAATTCCCTCCTTTGGAAATGATGTCGTATGAAATTTGTTTCTGACCCGCCGATCGCTGACAAGATTCGCCAAATGCAGCAGCGAGTTCGGTGGCAAGATCCACTGGTGCTGGAGCGAGGAATTGATCAAACTCGGTTGGTCATTGAGGATGGAGGAGCGGAAGATACAGATTTCTCTTTTTTGGTGGTGGGGGATAGTGGATCTGGAGAACATCGCGGCCATAGTCCTCAACGGCAAGTAGCAGAGCAGATGCTGGCCCAGCAAGAGAACTCTCGTTTTGTGTTGCACACAGGCGATGTGATCTATTTGGTGGGTGCGAGTGAGTACTATCTGAAAAATTTTATTGAGCCGTATCGTGAGTTTCTAGTCGGAGGGGAGCGACCAGAAAAAATTCCTTACGATCGCATGGTGTTCAACTTTCCTTTTCTTCCTACTCCTGGCAATCATGATTACTATGACCTGCCGTTAGCCTTGGGTTTGCTGGTGCAGGCAACCTTGCCGTTCCGTCGCTTACTGCAATCCCACTTAGACTTTGATATTGGTTGGCGAGGTTCTGGTCAAGGCAAGGTGTATGCTCAGGCATTTTTAGATTGCTTAAATCGACTCGGTTCGCCTCAAGCGATCGCTCAACATCTAGACACTCATTACACCGCAAAAACAGATACAGGTTTATCTCTCCGTTACGATCCGGGGCAGTTTACACGATTGCCGAATCGCTATTACACCTTTCGCTATGGCGGCATCGATTTCTTTGCGCTTGACTCTAATACGTTTAATGCACCGCTCCCTTTACCCACGACAGGAGAGGGCAGAGCTTACCGCCATGTCTTAGAAAAACAACGAGATGAATTAGAGCAGCAAAAACAACAAATCCTAGCGACTTCCACGACACTGAAGCCTAACCAACCGGAAGAAGCTGAGCGCCTAGATGACATGCGCACTAAGTTGGAGCAACTGGAAGAAGCCAAGTTAGATATTGAAAAACAATTAGCAGCCGACGAAACTGTGGTTGTAGATCAGGAGCAACTGAATTGGCTGAAACAACGACTGATTGAGTCTTGGCACACAGAAGCAGTGCGGGGACGTGTGCTCTATTTTCATCATCCTCCTTATGTCACGGAAGCAACCAAATGGCACCAAGGTCAAACGTTAGCGATTCGTCACCGTTTGCGCCAAGTTTTGGATGCAGTAGCGGCTGAGCTAGGGCCGTTGCCTGATGGTGCTCCTTTGGTAGATTTAGTTCTCAATGGACATGCTCATTGCTTGGAATACCTCCGCACCCTGGACACAGGTCATGCCGATTCTCGTCTCAACTGGATCGTTTGTGGAGGCAGTGGTTTTAGTCTGCGTCGCCAGAGAGAGGAAGGGCCAGAACTGCAAGAGTCTATCAGCACTATTGCTAACCCTGATGATCGTTTGGTGGCGCGATCGCTGCTCTATGTGGGCAGAACTGGAGCGGGCACTCAAAAGCGACGACCTTATTCTTTTTTGCGGATCGATGTCAAAGCAGGTAAACCGCCGCAGTTCGTGATTCGACCTTATGTGTCGGAGCGGGTGCAACGAAAATGGAAGAACTACGCGATCGAGCCTTTCACGATCTGACTTTTACACTATTCCTGGGTAGGGTTAAAAGTCTGGGTGTTGCATAGTTGCAGGACAGTTGAAGTGGATAAGGGCAATTCCTTGGGGTTGTCCTGATATTAAACAGCCAGCACGAGACCTGCCGCTACAGTTTTCATCCCCTGTGCGGCAATGCAAAACTCGTCTCAATTCAATATCAGCAATCTTTCAGCAAGACTTATTTAGAGAATATAAGTCTTGCTGAAAGACAAGCTAAATCGGCAATAGTAATAGCCTTTTGATGCAGGGTCAGATTGGGTTATCTAGAAGGCTCATGCTAGGAAGGAAAAGCCACAAATCGATAGATGCTGACAGATGCTCTGCCTCGAAATAGTTTGTAGAAGCGAATTGGGCATCTCGGTTTATAGTTGAGTTACGCGATCGCAAAGCCTACTGGGGCAAGCCAAGCAACTCAAAACAAGGGTTAAAATTTAGTCCATTTTTAGTCCAAACCCTTTATGTCGGCAGGCAAAAGCCTTGCTTACGAGCAAGTATGGCTTTTTGAATAATTGCGTACACCGCAACACATCAACCCGATGAGTGAAGCGCCAAGTACTCTAGAACTCCTCAACGACTTGTCGATTTTGGTCGTTGAAGATGACTCGGACACAGCAGAATTGTTCAGTCTGCTTTTGAGTCAGGCGCGAGCCCAGGTGAGGGTAGCAGGCACAGCCCAGGAGGCTCTAGAAGTACTGCAATCTTTTGAACCCGATATTCTCATTACTGATATCCAACTTCCCGATGGCGACGGTTACGATCTGCTCAAGCAAATCAGAAACTTGCAGAAAAATCCTCGTAAGATTTTGCCAGCGATCGCGATGACGGGCTACAGTACCAAGCTTTCAGAGCGAGCCCATAACGAAGGAGCATTAGTATCCGGTTTCCAGAAATATATGGTCAAACCATTAGATATTTACGAACTGCTGAATGCGATCGCCGAACTGACAGGATGAGTTTAAAGAGATTCGCTTTGCCAGGAGTGCTTAGAGAAGGTTTTGATGGCAAACCACAAAGCTAAACCGAACAATCCCACGCCAACTAAAAAAGGAATCTCAGGTAAGCGAAAAGGAGCGGCGTTAGAGGTGAAGTAGCCAAATAGGTTGGTCGCTAAAGACGGGGTTTAGTTAAACCTCACACGGACATGGGGCAATGCGATGTTTAACCAGACCCAGTAGAAGCCCAATATCTAATACCAATTCCTAAAAATCGGGCTACAAATGATATTCGCAGGGGCGAACGTCCGTTCGCCCCTGCGAATATCGGTAAATAAAATTTAGAGAATTAGTATTATCCGCCATCTCGAAAAATACTTGTCTCTTTTATGGATTTTGAGTCTCAAAATGAGTCTAGCTTTGAGTCTTATCGAGCTATTTGAGACAAAGCTTTCATGGTATGCAGCACGCCCTGAAACAAAAAAGGTATAGCTCAATCCTGCTTGGAAAACGCCAATTGAAATCGTAATGCCAGTTCGCAGTTATCAATTCATAATTTGGAACTTTAGAGTTCATCAGGGTCTTCTAGTTTCAAGCCATAGCAACTGTTTAGGGATATTCATATAGCCCTGTAAGTTCGTCCTTTCTTAGACTAAGAGTCTCAATCTTGGTCTAACGATGAGTCTCGAAAATTGAATATGAGACCAATTTCTAACTAACTGGTCTCATATTGAGAAATAACTATCAAGTCAGTCCGCAAGCAGCCTATAACGGTGACGCTACCGCCTTTAAGCTCGTAATTGCTGTGACTAGCTCCACCGGATCAAGTGCCTGACTTTAACTATTCACCTCAAGCTATTTGGGCGAACAGTTCTGTCCAACTGAGAGCTGGTGGTCTCGTGCCTTGATTCACAATTTCAAATACTTTCCTGACTGTTGCTGCACTGCTCAGACATTCCACACAAGCAGCCGCCACATCAATCCGACTCGTCTGCCCCGATAATCGATCTCCTGTTCCTAGTACCACTCCCTGCTTACCTCCGGTGGTTGCCTTCAGCAAGGTATTGAGATCATAGGAAGTATAAGGACCATCAATCAGTCGTCCCGGTCGGATGATGGTGTAGGGTAAACCTGATCGGGCGATCGCTTGCTCTCCCTTTTCTTTCGCATCCAACACGCCATAAGCATTCAATAAGTTGTAGGGCGGTTTATCTTTATGCTCTACTCCACAAGAGGAAATAAAGACAAATCGCTGAAGGTTTTTAGGAGCCGCATTAACCAGATGGGCAACCCCTTCAGCATCTACTTTTTCAGGATTGTTTTTGGCTTTGGCATTGCGATAATTGGCATCGAAGTAAATCTTGCCCCAGGCTTGTAGGCGCTGCAACTGATTTTGTGGAGGCAAATCAAATTCCCAGCGAGCCGAGGGAAAAGCGGTGGTTCCAGTACAACAAATGATGTGCGTAATATCTGGCATTGCCGCAGGCAGCGTTTCTGCTTGACGAATATCGCCCACTGCTGTCTCCACGCGATCGCCAAACATTTTTTGAGCTTTGGCAGAGTTACGGGTTAGGGCTCGCACAGAGAATCCTTTCTCCAGTAGTTTGGCTACAACTAATTGCCCAACTCCCCCTGTAGCTCCAACAACCAGTACTCGCTCCGACATCCTTGCTCCTTGTCTGCCAAAACATTTGCTGCATCAGCTTTAGGATACTTGAGAAGGCTAATGTGGCTGAACTGCTGAAAGGAGTAGAACGTAATTAAAACTTAGTGAAGCTTCTACCTACACACCTGCCTACACATAGATAAAATTCAAAAACTATGTGATTAATCAAACAAGTAGCAATTAAAGTATATTGCGATCGCCCCTGATCAACTGATCAAAAACAACCCCGAGACTGAAGTTATATTACTTTGCTCTCAGGGAAAAGTTTAAGGACAATCAACAATTGCATCTCTACAAAAATGCTTTATTTAAGCGATGCCAAACTTAGCAAAAATTTAATAAAAATGATATTTAAATCTAGACTGAACAAGTTAAGACTTGTTAAAAAAGCTTATTAATTTTGCCTGACTTGCAAAAACTCCCGGAGGGTTCGCAGTTGGGACTCATTAGGCATAGTCGAAGGGTGCACCTGCTTAAGCCAATTTAGCGCTTCCCACAGCTCCAAATTTTGGTAGAGGCAGAGATAGGCCAGACAGACGGTTGGCGATCGCTCGATTCCCGCTAGACAGTGAACATAGATAGGGAGCTGGTTCTGCACACTCTGATGCACAATCTCTACTGCCTTAGCTAGTTGATGCACCTCTAACTGAGTGGTGTAGTAGCGATCTGGCAAAATGAACCGCAGACAATTGAAATCTTGAATAATCTTTTCCGGTAAGCAACCTTCAATCTCAGCACAGAGAGACAGAACTACCTTGATGTTGGCCGCAACCAAGCGGGGGTGATCTTCTGCTTGTGGCAAACCTCCGACGGCTAGTCTACCGGGGATCACCCAACTAAAGGGAGTCTGGCGCTGGTAGAAAGAGCGTTGTCGGGGTTTTCCTGACAACCAGCCTTGCAACCGGAACCAGATGGTCTTGATGAGCCGTTGAACCTGCCGTAATACTTGTCTCACCTGATTTTCTCGATGCTGACCCAATTGCTGTTCTCAGTGATCCAGGGACTACTGCTAGGAATCCGGATTTGCCTTGCCATGCCCGAACTAGTAACGAGTATAGGGGAGCTAGATCCGAAGATTCACTAGGGATGTTTAACTAATTCTAAATAGTTGAACTATTTCTAAATAACTCATCTAGTTTTGCAAAAGTATGCCATTGTTTATTGAAAAGTCTTGATGCTGCCAAATCGTCTGCTATCCCTCTGCCCTAATTAAGCGACAAAGCTTAAGCACCAAAGCCAAGGCAACCCCTCAAAATTTGATTACTGGTAGCAACTGGTTAACCATTACAGCACTTTAGGGCAGCGTCATGCTTAACTAAGTCCAGACATTTACTAAATATTTATCAGGTGCGATCGCTATCTCATATAAACCATGAAGGAAAAAGGGCAGTCGGCTTCCAATGGGTCAAAACGACAATAACATCAGTTTTTCGCTAAGTCAGATTACTTTTAGCTTGTTGCTGCTCAGCAGTGCAGCGGCTCCAGGATGGGCCCAAATGTCGCTCCCCATACCTACAACGACTTCTCCGAGCTTAGCTCCCGCCAGTCTAGCCCCCGCCAACGCGGCTCCTCCGAGCCTAACCCCTACCTATTCCACCCCCGATGGCTACCAGTTAGGGGCAGGCGATCGCGTTCGTTTAGATATTTTTCAGGTTCCAGAGTATAGCGGAGAACACCAAGTCCTCTCGGATGGTTCGCTGAATTTACCCCTGATCGGCACCATACCCGTTCAAGGCATGACCCTCAAGCAAGCCTCTGCCGTCCTTTCGGCTAAGTATGCCCCGATTATTAAGCGGCCCATTGTCACGATTACTCTCCTAGGAGCGCGGCCCTTAAAAATTGCGATCGCGGGAGAGGTCAGCCATCCCGGTTCCTACACAGTGTCTCCCAGTGGGGAGCAAGGGGTGCCTACGGTCACTCGCGCGGTGCAATTGGCGGGAGGGATTACTCAAGCGGCTGACACCAGACAGGTGCAAGTGCGGCGGGCTCGCCCGCTCAATGTTGGTGGGGAGCAAGTGTTGACAGTCGATCTCTGGCAACTCCTGCAAACGGGAGACTTACGGCAAGACCTGTTGCTCCAAGACGGAGACACCATTTTTATCCCGACTCAAACAGTTGTCAATTTAGCGGAAGCTAACCAATTAGCGGCTGCTAGCTTTGCGGCCAGTAAAGCCGAGCCTTTACGCATTGCGGTTGTGGGGCAAGTCAATCGTCCCGGACCGTATACCCTGACCGGAAACATGGATGGACAGGCCGAGGCAGGTGGTGGCGTACAAATGCCAACTGTAACGCGAGCCATTCAGGTAGCCGGAGGGATTACCCAGTCAGCAGACATTCGACGGATTCAGCTACGACGGTTGACCAAAACAGGGGCCGACCAAGTCATTGATGTTGATCTCTGGAAGCTGTTGCAGGCTGGAGATGTGCGTCAAGATATCCCCCTGCAAGAAGGAGATACCATCGCGATTCCTACCGCCACCGCCATGACTCCCACGGAAGTGACAGAGCTAGCTTCAGCTAGTTTTTCGCCTAACAAGATCACAATCAATGTCGTAGGTGAGGTGGTACAGCCCGGTGTAGTTGAAGTGCCCCCCAATACCCCCCTTAACCAAGGACTGCTCGCCGCAGGTGGCTTTAATCGCCGAGCCAAAAAGGGATCGGTAGAACTGATTCGGCTAAACCCCAACGGCACTGTGTCCAGGCAGCAAGTTGCGATTAACTTTTCCAAGGGATTGAACGACAAAGACAACCCGCCTCTTCGGAACAACGACACCATTGTTGTGAAGCGCTCAGGCATTTCTGGAGTTTCAGATGCGATCGGGACTGTACTTTCACCCCTTACTGGTGGTTTTGGTTTATTTCGGCTCCTCGGCTTGTGATTTCGGCTTGATTCATTTCTAGGGTAAATAGTAGGCAAATTATGCAGATGGAACCATCCCCCTATTCTTTAGTACCAGGAAATCTCCAGCCACCTGGCGAACTACAACCTCAGGCTCTGCCCCTGACATACTACGCTCCCCAGCCCTACTATGCCCCCAAGGACGAGCTTGATCTTAAAAGCTTTCTAGAGGTTTTACGCCGTAGAGCGTTGATTGTGGCGAGTGTGGCGATCGCAGTCACAGCAACCACTTGGGGATGGACTTGGAGTCAAACCCCGATCTACAAGGGTGACTTTCAAGTTTTGGTGGAACCTGTCACCGATACGCCATCTCCCCAGCAGTTATTACAGGAGAATCAAAACGCCCTCCAACCCACCTTTGACTACGCGACTCAAATTGAGGTGCTGCGCAGCCCTGAATTATTAGCTCCGGCAGTATCAAAGTTGCAGAAGCTATATCCCGACCTCAACTATGGTTCCTTAGTGAGTAATCTCACCATTACTCAGCTCAGCAACACCAAAATCCTTCTAGTCAGCTACCGCGACTCCGATCCCAAGAAGGTGCACACGGTCCTCGAAGGCTTGTCAGATTTGTACCTCAACTATGGTGTGCAACAGCGACAAGTTAGCTTGCAGCAAGGCACTCAGTTTGTCGATGGACAATTGCCAAAGCTGCGCGAACGAGTTAGCAACCTGCAAGAAGAGCTGGAAAAATTTCGTCAAAGATACAGTCTCATTGATCCAGAGTCACGGGGCAATGAACTATCTGAACTCATTAGTGATGTAGAAAAACAACAACAAGAAGCTCGCACGCAACTCATTGAGGCTCAATCCCTCTACGGCACCTTACAAAATCAAGTAGGATACCAGCCAACGGAGGCGATCGCCGCTGCCTCTTTGAGTGAATCTCCCCGCTACCAACAACTCCTGAATCAAATTCAGGAAGTGGAAGCTCAAATCGCGGTTGAGTTAGCTCGGTTTCAACCGACCAGTCCTAATATTCAAATCCTGGAAGACAAAAAGCAGCAGTTAGAAGCCCTTCTAGGTGAAGAGTCTCAAAAGGTCTTGGGCAATCAGGCACGACCCAGCGGTGCGGATGGTAACTTAACCTCCATCTCTTTAGACCTCAGTAAGCAGTTGGTGAATACAGCCAATCAAGTGCAAGTGCTGCAAATGCGAAATTTGGCCCTTGCAGAAGTAGAGCGCAACCTGAAGCAAAACTTTGAGCTTGTACCAGCGCTGGCCAGACAATACACTGACTTACAACGAGAACTAAAGGTCGCCACTGAAAGCTTAAATCGCTTCTTGGGCACCAAAGAAACGCTGCAAATTGAAGCATCCCAGAAAGCCATTCCGTGGCAAGTTATTTCGGCCCCCCAAGAACCACAGCAACCGATTTCGCCCAATACTCCTCGCAATTTAGCTCTGGGTGTTGTCGCAGGCTTACTTCTGGGAACTGGAGCCGCGTTACTCACCGAAAAGCTAGACAACGTTTTTCATTCTCCCACCGATCTAAAAGATTTGACCCGGTTACCACTGTTAGGAGTGGTGCCGTTTCAAAAACGTTTACCCGAACCTGCGTATGGTGTCGTGGCTCCTCGCTTCACCTTACCAGAGCAGAACCTTGCTCCTGAGTTTAGCGAGCAATCGCAATTAGAAACCTTCAATCTGGAAAATGCCCCCATTGCCAGTCCTAGCCATTACACCACTTCTCCTTTCTTAGAATCCTTCCGATCGCTTTATACAAATGTTCGTTTATTAGGATCAGATACTCCTATCCGCTCCCTAGTCGTAGGGTCGGCAGTTCCTGCGGAAGGCAAATCCACGATCTCCCTACAACTGGCAAAAGCAGCTGCAGCGATGGGTCAGCGAGTCTTATTGGTCGATGCTGATATGCGCCGCCCCCAAGTCCATACTTACTTGGGCCTAGCCAATATGCGAGGGTTGAGCCACCTAATCGCTACCAATGTGACTGCTGAAGAGGTGATTCAGCGATCGCCTAGTGACGAAAATCTCTTTATCATTACCGCAGGGCAAATTCCGCCCGATCCTACGAAGTTGCTCTCCTCCAAAAAAATGCAAAACCTGATGGAAGAGTTGCAGGAGAGCTTTGACTTAGTGATCTACGATACTCCTCCCGTATTAGGGCTGGCAGACAGTAGCATCTTAGCCACCTATACCGATGGAATCATCATGGTAGTAGGACTCGGAAAAACCGATCGCTCAACCTTGGTCATGGCTTTAGATAGTCTCAGGATTTCTTCCACCCCCGTCTTAGGCATTGTGGCGAATGGTATTAAGGGCTACACCACTCAATCCTATGACTACTACAATCGCTACTACACCCAAAAGCGCGATTCTGTCCCCCTAGAAGTTCCTGCAAACCTAAGTTAGGCATCGTGTAGATTACAGAACCACAGCTTGGGGCATAGTATCCAGCCAGTAACTCTCTGATTTGGATTTTAGCTAGATGCTATGCCCCTAAATGTTTTTGCTCTTTTTCTTTTTCATCCTTTCATCAAGCTTTTCTAGAGAATCCTAGTCTAGATAACCAGCTATGATTCAGCTTGAAAGATAAAGAGAGAGGAGCTTTTACGGCTACGGGGTAAGAAATCTTCGTTTGAGCCTTGATCACATTAGAGTATTGCTTGGCAATGATCTCTGGCGTAAAGTGAGTTAAAAGATAACGCCGCCCTGCTGCCCCTAAGTTCGCTGATAGTTCGCGGTTCTGAACCAAGTCACGAATAAAGTGAGCTAAACCACTACCATCTCCATTCTCAAACGCTTGACCACAATCAGCCGCTGCTAGCATCTGACGAAGATAGGAGTGGGATTCACAAATAATGGCGACAGGACGCCCAGCAGCCAGCGTGCCATAAAGTTTACTAGGAGCGACCAATCCTTCCATCCCCGGACTAATGCTCACCAAGGACAAATCGCAGGCAGTTAAGGAGTAGGGCAAGGTCTGCTTATCTTGATAAGGCAGAAACAAGCAATTATTGAGACCTAAGCTTTGAGCCTGATCAATGCAACCTTGATACTGGGCTCCACTACCAATAAATACAAATTGAACAGCTTCATTTTTGAGGTGATCTGCCGCCGCTAAAATGGTCTCCATATCATGGCAGCGACCAAAATTTCCCGAATAAAGCACCGTAAATTTTTCAGTTAAATGGTGCTGCGCTGCAAACCAATTATCTTGCTTGGCGATCGGCACAATTTTATTAGGATTTGCCCAACTATGAATCACTGAAATTTTATCGCTTAAAGCTGGGTACCGCTCAGCAATCCGCTGCTTCATGGTAGGACTCAAGACAATAATCTGCTGCGATCTACTCCAAACAGCCCAATTAATTGCATGCCAAATTTGAGCTAACCAGTGTTTTTGCGAAACAACATTCAGCTGAATTGCTACGTCAGGATATAGATCATAAATTAGACAAATATAAGGCAGCTTAAAGCATAAGTTAGCGAAGAGACCTAAAACTGGCAAATACGGAGGTGCTGTGGTAACGAGAAGAATATTTCCTCGTCGAGAATTCTTTAGTAAATGTAGTCCAGAACGCAGACAAAATAGCAAACCACTAACTACTTTTCCCCGGATGCGCTGCGGCCAAATTTGGGTAGTTCGCGATCGCCGAACTAGGACCCGCTCAACCTTCTCAGTCGCTGGAGCCGATTTAGCTTGAAAAGCATATCCCGGTTGACCTGTAAAAACCTGAACTTCAATTCCTTGATGGCTTAATTGGGAGGCCAGTTCTTCAATCAGTTGTCCGGTAGCAGCATAATCGGGGGGATAAAACTGCGTAATAATCGACAAATGCAGCGATCGATCAAGGTCTAAAGGGCTACCGTTCTTCATGTCTGGCTACTACTAGGGAGCTGATACAGTGATTGCTTGCTCAACCGAATTCCCTTTCAACTCTGGACATTAAACTTTCAAAATCCTAAATTTGTTAATTTTATCTGAGGATTATACTCACCAAAATCTAATACTAATCATTTATCTCTAAGACTCTGGTAGATGTCAAGGAATATTTAATATGATTAAAGCAATGGGAACCCTTTATAAAAATTTCACTTTTTTTGATACAGATCGCAGCCAATATATTGATTTGCTCCTTGGTTTATACCATTTTTCAATGTTTAGGAGCTACTAAAACAGCTCTATTTCGAGTCAATCCATACTGTATTACTAGAAAAATTTGCTTCATCAGAAAAATTAGAAACTTTTTTGGGAACGCACGATAAAAATTTGCATTTATTTACAATGAGCGCGAAATGAATGAAAGTATTGTTGGTGATAAAACCTTGCTTAATCTAAGCTCAAGTGAGGGATACTAAATTAATGCAGGTGCTTAAAAATACTAAGTGTGATGTTCAAAGTTGTTACCCGTAACTTCTCTCAAGAGTTTGGCCGTTGGACAGATGCCTTAAACACTGCTAAATCTCTGCAACCGCAATGCAAAAGCCTACTGCAAGATATCCGAATTTTTGAGGGAGAAGACTTGGTCTGGGTTTATAGTCGCTCCCATACTTATCCACAATTTGTGGGGCCTGGTGCTTACAAACGTTTAGCCATACGCTTTCTCCAAGAAGCGATCGAGAATGGAGAAGCATGGGCAATGGGAGAAGTATCCGAAACAAGCTCAGAAAATAGCTCAGAAACGGGCGATGACTAAAACTTTCTTCTCTTGCTTAGCCCAGATTGTAGGAAAACTTGATTTATGAAGCAACTAATAGCTCTCCTTATAGTGATCCTCATTATTTGGAGTGGTGCCCCTAGCTCTGCTGCGGCTGCGGATGTGAATCAGGGAGCAGAGCTTTTTCAGATTCACTGTGCAGGGTGCCATGCCAATGGTGGCAATATTATTCGTCGCGGTAAAACTCTGAAGCAGAAAGCACTGAAGAAATATAAAGTAGACTCCTTGGAGGCGATCGCGGCTCTCGTAACTAATGGCAAAAACAACATGCCTGCTTTCCAAGAGCGTTTAAGTGAGCCGCAGGTTCAAGCTGTGTCAGCTTATGTTTTAGAGCAAGCAGCTCAAGACTGGCCTTGAAGCGAGAAGCGATCGCCATGCAACTTATTCCTCAAAAGCAAAAAAATACTTAAAGATTTTCGAGAGGAAAATATTGGGCTGAGTACTTACGCACTTTTGCCGTATTCTTCATCAAAAATCCTTAATTCTACTGAACTAAATGCGCTATGAACTGTGAGACAACTATGAAGTAATCGTGAAGCAAGCATGAAGCAAAGAATTTTATGAAGATTGACTTCAAAAAGCAAAACATCAAAGTGACTGCAACTGCACCTGGCTCCTGGCATTTTCAGGTTAGTACCGCGACTCAACAACAATTTGCCATTGAAGTCAGCGCTGCTTCTACGGGCTTTTGGCAATCAGAAATTCGTGACAGCCAGCAACGCCTGCTTGGATGCACCTGCGATCGCGCCCCCGAAAATGTGTTTGCTAAAGCGATCGCGCTCCTCCAAGCATTTCTCACTGAGCCAGGTCTCACAGCCAACGCAGTAGTTTAAGCCTAGAGCTTATAACTACTACTAACTACAGTCGCAACTAGTTAATTAAGATTTCAGTTCCAGTGATTTAAACCTAGCGGGTTAAAACTTCCGGTTTATTCAGATTTTTTGAGATTCCTGGTTCGCTGCATCTATTACCAGGAGCATGATTTTAGATTAAGAATTTGGTCTAGACGGTGGAACAAACGAGGAACGAGATACGACTCATAGGCAGTTCCTCCAATTTATTCAGGGATGCGATCGCGCCACAATCATTGTTCAATAGCTAGGGAGATGACTCCTTCGCTTTCACCTTGATTTTCCTCGCTCCTGCTCACACGTTTTCCTACCCTCGACATGCAAACAGTTGTCAAGTTTCCCTGGTTTGTGCCCAGTTTAGTCGGGACGCTTTTACTTTCAGCTCCTGCCCACGCCGATGTTTTGCAATCTTGGCGGTTTGACGCCCGCCAGAATCAGTTAGAGATTAGCACTGATGAAGGAGTGCAGCCAACGGCTCAACTGATTGCCAACCCTAGCCGTGTTGTAATTGATCTACCTGGTATCCGCTTGGGACGACCCAAAACCAGCCAAGTGATCGGAGGTACCGTACAAGCAGTGCGGACGGGTCAGTTCAATGCCCAGACAGCCCGATTCGTCGTGGAATTAGCGCCGGGATATACGGTGGATCCGCAGCAAGTTCAGGTCAGAGGCAGTTCCTTAACTCGGTGGACGGTGAAGTTGCCCACGCCCCAACCCACGACTGCGATCGCCAATCCTCCTAGTAATGTGCCACAGGCGATCGCCACTGTCGCCCCTCCTCCTGAAACTTTCGGTGGTCTGATCCCGGCAGGGAGACCTCTAACTTGGTTACAACAGCGAGTATCCTCGCTCCGTACCTCTAAATACTCATCCCTTCGCTCCGGAATTTCATTTCTGGATATGGAGACTGGCAATTATTTGGATTTGAACGGAGACAAAGTCTACGCGACTGCCAGCATTATTAAATTGCCCATCTTGATCGCCTTTTTCCAAGATGTAGATGCTGGCAAAATCAAGCTCAACGAAACCTTGACCATGACGCGAGATATGGTTGTCGGCGGCTCAGGAGAGATGCAAGATCTCCCTGTGGGCAGCAAATTTACGGCGTTGGAAACCGCCACGAAGATGATTACCATCAGCGACAACACCGCCACTAACATGATCATCAAGCGCATGGGTGGCATCCAGGTGCTTAACCAACGTTTCCGCAGTTGGGGTCTGGAGAAAACCGTAATTCGCAATTGGCTCCCCGACTTACGCGGCACCAATACCACCACTGCCAAAGAGTTGACTCGCCTGTTGGCTATGCTAGATCAGCAGAAGTTGCTCTCTTCTAAAAGTCAGGCCCAAGCGATCGGTATTTTGCAACGAGTCAAAAACCGGAAACTCCTGCCTGTCGGCTTGGGACGAGGAGCCACGATCGCGCACAAAACCGGAGATATTGGCTTCCTCCTAGGAGATGCTGGAATTGTCGTCATGCCTAATGGCAAACACTATCTCGCCGCTGTCTTAGTGGAAAGCGCTTACGACGACCCAGCCGCTAGAGACTTTATCCAGGATGTGTCTCGCATTGTCTACAGCTACTTAGATCAGGCACCTCGTACTGCTTCGGTCAATCAACCCAATCCCTAAACAAAGCAGATATCCTTTAAGAATATTAGTAGGGGTTTAGCATTCAGGCGGTGAGCTAGGGAAAGCCTAGTAGCTACGCCCCTACTAATATTCAATAGAACAGAATCCTTAGGACCTTCTGAGATCCTTAGTGCCTTGAGTAACTAAATAGGCTACAACTGCTCCTACCAAACCGATCGCAAGAAAGCTGACTTGGTCTTGAGAACTTCGGAATGTTTCTGAAGCAATTTTATAACCAATTGTGGTAATTCCAGCTAAAAACAGAAGTCGAAGGAGGTCTACATACCAACGGTTACGGCGATCGCGGCGTTTTAGGTCTCGAAAAAAATCAATGGTATCGGTGAGCAGGAAAGAGCCAACGCCTGCAAAAACAATCAATCCGGCTAAATATTGATATTGCATAGATTTTGCCTCTGGGTGTCCTTGCTAGCATCAGGTGCGATCGCCAAAAATTGTCTCAGTTGCTGAGCAAATCGGTGGGGATTTTCCCAGTGGATATTATGACCGCAGTTGGGCAAGATGCTCAATGTAGTTTTAGGACATAAGTTTGCCATTTCTGTATTGATAGCTCTAAATTTCGTATCCTGTTCACCTACTAGCAACAGCAACGGCAGTTGATTCTCTGGTAAGCGCTCCCACAAAGAAGGTTGCCGCCCTGTACTCAGATAGCGGAGAGATTGGGCCAGTTCCTGAGGATGATTGTCTAAGCGACGTTCTACGATCTGCTCAAAATCTGGGTGCTGCTTGAGAGAGGTGAAAAGCGGCTGGTCATACCATCGCCTCAGGAAATCGGAAAAATTTTCTGTTTCTAATTGCTCGGCGAGTCGGGCATCATGGTCGCGGCGTTGCGATCGCTCAGCAGCAGTTTTGAGTCCGGGCGAAGCTGACTCTAACCCGACTCGATGAAAAAATTGAGGAAAGTTGAGGGCTAGATATAACGCCAGCCGTCCACCCATCGAATAGCCAACTAAGGAACAAGGAGAAATCTCTAATTGCTCTAAAAGCTGAATTAACCCTTGAGCGGTCTGCGGCATGGTATAAGATTCATTTCCACCTCTGACCTTCGTTTTGCCATGTCCTGGCAAGTCCACAGCTAAGCAGCAAAATTGATTGGCTAGCAAGGAGATGACAGAGTCAAAATCATGACAGTCGCCCAATAAGCCATGCAAAAACAAAACTAATGGTTGGCTGGGATCACCTTGGAGAGAGTAATGCCACTGATAGTTATCCGGTGTAGTTGTCCCTGCCATGATTCGCGGCTCAGCGATCGCCTGTTCTCGGCATTATAGTGGCTTTTCGATTCAAGCAGGACCGCTATTGCCAGCTAAAATTCGCTCTCGAATTTGAATCTGTGACCCGACTGCTGGTCTGCCAAATGCTTCCCAAGCACTGTGCCCCCGCAAAAATAACTCCATCCATTGAGTTTCTTGACCTGCGGAATCTGTCCAGCCGCTACTACCTGGCGCAAAGGCGATCTGCCCTGGTTCTACAGCAAAACTACCATCACTGGCGATCGCGGTTTGCTCTGTGTCACCAATTCGCACAGAGATTGCGGAGCCAACCTCAGCTTTGCGATCGCTCTGTTTAATAGTGGTTTTTAAGTTGCCGTAACCATCAATGTAAGCAATACAGTTCTCTGGGATATCAGGAATATCCGTCGGCTCTAGGACATCATCTAGCGCTTCTGGTTGCCCTAGAGCGATCGCAGCAGCGGCTTGAGGAAAGAGATCCCGCGATCGAAACTGGGAGCCTTCAGCAGCTACTGCGGCCCAACGCAACTCTGCTGCCGCATCTCGCACAAAGGAGAAAGCGTGCCCTGCATTGACCCCCATGACCCGTACTCCATTGGGTAAGCGGGCAAAAGCTAGCCGCTCCCCAGCATTTTCTGTACGGGCTTGCTCGTCATCCTGGCGAGGCGCAACGTTGTGATAAATGATGGTGCCAGCGGGAGCTTCATTGAGACCTAGCTGAGCCACACAAAAGCCCGCTGCTAGCGTAGAAAAGGCGGGAACAGGGGTAAGGATCGGTTCAGCGTCTGGTAAGTAGAGTCTGATGCGCTGCACGACTTCCGCAAAAGCGAGGTCGCCTTGTCCATAATCGGCAATGATGTGGATCAGCATAGGTTTATTACGAGCTGTTTTTCAACCTTAATGCTGCGGCTAAGTTTGATCCTCAATCTAGGGGTGAGTGCTGAAGATGAGCGATCGCTAACTTCTTACCCTTCACTCCCTACTCCCACCTTTCATGGCTGTAATTGCTGCAATTTCTTCTGAGCTGATTGCGACAGCGCCTGGGCTTCAGCATAAGCGGTTGTTCCAGGCTGGACCTTGCCTAGCTGATCTCTAATGCCTTGCAGTTCGCTGAGGAGATAGCCCCGATCGGTCGAGAAGTTTTCCCTTGTAGCAGACGCTAAAAACGAGCGAGTCGTCCTTTGTGCTGCTTCTAGCGCTGCGGCAGAGTCTCGTTCTGCCTCTAGGCGAATCCGCACGATCGCCAAATTTTTCTTGTAGTCTGCCAATAAAGATCGGGAGGCTACATAGCCGGGATCGGCCAAACTAGCCTGCTCCACTTGTGTAACCGCATCTTCCCACAACGCTACTATCTGCTCCCATTTTGCAGCTTGATGGGGGGAATTTTGGCCAAGTTGGGCGGCTCTCAAGGCTAACTGCATTCCAGCATTCATTAATGTATCGGTGCGGGCGCTACCAGCAGCAAAACCTGTAACTTGCTCAAAATCCCGTTGACTGGCCACCAATTTAGTTTGAGCCATCCGACCCGCCAAGGTAGCAGAGGGGACTTGTTGCAACTGGTCGAGTGCCATTTGCCAGTCAGCGATCGCATCTGCTTTGGCAGCGGAAGCTTTGGCTTGTTGATATTCCTGCTTGGCAGTATTCAGCGCTTTGTCACTCGCTCCTAATTGTGTTTGAGCATTCTGCTCTTGAAACACTTTCGCTTCCATCCGCCCAATACTTTTGCGGGCTGTTTCAAATTCATCTAACGTGAAGCGCCAACCGCACTGAAAGAACCCACAATAGGTTCGGGGGCTATAGCCTAAAAACCAAACAGGTAAGGCATCCAAATGCGTTTGGGCTAACTTGACCTTTTCTCCTCCCAAGCTAATATCAGCGGAACTGGTGGCGCGATTGACCAGTTGATCCGACTGCTCTACCAAGGAAATTGCTTGTCGGTAGTTGTGGTCCATGCTGAGGTAGCTGGGGAACAGGAGAAACGGTGCAACTTTAGCCACCGGAATCCGAATCATGGGAAACGGCAAGTTGAGGACATAAATCCCACCGACTACACCGACAGTGGTCACAGTCACGAGCTTGACCTTACTCCAAATTCCAGGAGGACGATTTGCCCTTAACGCTTGCTTGATCGCCTTATGACTAAACTCTGGAAAAATATCACTAATCACCTGACATAATTCCGCTTCAGCCACAGGTACACCCATCTGCGATCGCAGTCTCTCTAGCCGTCGTAGCACAATTTCTTTCTGCACTTGGCCCGCAGCATCATTGCTAGCACAATTCTGGATTTCGGTTTGCAGGATATGAAAGGCGCGATCGCTGAGACGAGACATAAGAGCTTAGCCAAAACCACTGAATTACAGTTTTCCCGAATCTGGCCAATCTACTCCAATTTTTCTCTACAGGTGGGAAGCGATCTTGAGAGCTCATTGCATCCTAAACCCCTTGGCTTAAACAGGATTCTAGGCAGAATTGATGAACCTGCGTGGCGGCTAAGCCCTGCCAGGGCTAGGTAACCGTAAAAATTTATAGTGCCAAAATAATTGCGAATTAATTCTTGCTCAAATCATCATAGATTCCACGGATGTTTACCCTTCTCCAGCCGTGATACTGATCAACTGTCTGCCCATCTATGGTCAGGCTGACTACGGATAGATAGAGATGCTGTAGCTACAACAGTTGTGATTAACCTAGCCCCAGAAAAAATTATTTAGCATGCCTCAGAACCTCTCTGCCTCTAGTCACTTACAGCGTGAGGAACTCTGCTATCTATTTGTTGAGAATCTCCCCTTTGCTGCTGCCCTGCTCGATCGCAACATGAACTATCTCATCACCAGTCAGCGGTGGTTGAGTGACTTGGGGTTAGATCAGCTAAATATCACAGGGCGATCGCATTACGAATTTTTTCCTCAGCACTGTCATCCCTTGAGTGCTGCTCACCAACAGTGCTTAGCGGAAGTCACTGAGCTTTGTGTCGAAGAACAGTTTCAACGATCAGATCGGGCGATCGCTTGGCGACAATGGAGAATTTGCTCTTGGCAAGATCGATCGGGTGCCATCGCGGGCGTCATGCTACTGGCTGAAGACATTACCCAACGCAAGCAAGCCGAGGCAGCCCTGCGCGAAAATGAAGCAGAGTTACAGGCCATTATTGACAACTGTCCCGCTGTTATTTACCTGAGGGATACACAAGGTCGGTTGACCCGTGTGAACCGCCAGTTTGAAATCTTGACAGGGATGAGTGCCGACCAGATTTGCGGCAAGAGCAGTCATGATCTCTTTCCCCAACATGTCGCTGATGAGCACTGGAGAAACGATCAAATCCTATTGACCTCTGGCAAAGCAATCACGGTAGAGGAGTTAGCACCACAGGCTGACGGTTTACATACTTATCTCTCCGTCAAGTTCCCTATTTTTAATGCTAAGGGCGAAGTTTGCGCAACGGGCGGTATTTCAACAGATATCAGCGATCGCAAGCAATTTGAATCAGCTCTGAGGCAATCAGAGGCCAAGCTGAGAGAAAAAGCCCAGCGCGAACAACTGCTCAATCAGCTCACTAATCAAATTCGGAGTTCCTTAAACCTCAACCAAACTCTAGAAACGGCGGTAAGGGAAATTCAATCTTTGTTGCAGCTCGATCGCTGTTTGTTTGTCCGCTACTGTCAAGATACTACGCCTCCTTATTGGGAGATCACTCAAGAAGCAAAAGATCCTGCCCTCGACAGCTTATTAGGATTTAAAAACGTCGATGCAGACATTCTGCCCTTAGCTGAGAAATCTTTAAGACGAGAGGGTGTTCGCATTGACGATGTGCAAAGGGAGCCTGACCCAACTACTCGGGAATTCTTTACCTTTTTAGGCTACACTTCCACGCTGACGCTCCCTGTTCATACTCAATCTGGTGAGATTGGTGTTATCTGTTGCGCCATGACTCAAGCGAACCGAACTTGGGATGATTCAGAGGTAGCCTTACTGCAAGCAGTGGGCGACAATTTGGCGATCGCAATCGATCAAGCCAAACTGTACGAACAAAGCCGTGCGGCTGCAGCGACCGCCCAAGCTCAGACCAAACAACTAGAGCAAGCACTCCGTGCCCTCCAGCAAACCCAAGCACAATTAGTCCAGACCGAGAAAATGTCTAGTCTGGGGCAACTCGTGGCGGGTGTGGCGCATGAGATCAACAATCCCGTAAATTTCATTTATGGCAACCTCTCTCATGCCGATGGGTACATGCAGGACTTGCTGCATTTGCTGGCTCTCTATCAACGACATTACCCGCAGCCTCATCCAGAGATTCAACAGGAGATGGCCGACATTGATATAGAGTTCCTCTCAGGAGATTTGCCCAACCTACTGTCATCTATGAAAGTAGGAGCAGACCGCATTCAAAAGATTGTGCTAGCGCTGCGTAACTTCTCCCGCATGGATGAAGCCGAGGTTAAGTCAGTGAATCTCCATGAAGGCATTGATAGCACCTTGATGATTCTCCATAACCGTATTAAGGATACGCCTAACCATCGCGGCATTGAGATCATCAAAAACTACGGCAATCTTCCTCTATTGGAATGTTACGCCGGACAGCTAAATCAAGTCTTTATGAATGTGCTCTCGAATGCGATCGATGCACTGAATGAACGAGATAGCCAGCGATCGCTTCAAGAAATCAAACAAACCCCTAGCACCATTACGATTCGGACTCGTAAGCTTGATGCCCAGCAAGTGCAGATTAGGATTGCGGATAACGGGCCTGGCATCCCAGAACCTGTCAGACAGCGCTTGTTTGAACCCTTCTTTACCACCAAACCGATTGGTAAAGGTACGGGGTTAGGTTTATCCATCAGCTACCAGGTGGTCGTTGAAAAACATTTGGGTCAGCTTGAATGTTTCTCTGCTTTAGGTCAAGGTGCTGAGTTTTTGATCACTCTCCCTCTCAGGCTTCAGGGGATCGAGCGGATATAAATGTGTAGGGGAGAATGGCGATCTCCCCCTGTAGAAATTTCATCTATAGCAATCCAGCTCTTAAGGGAGAAAAACTAAACAACAGCACGGGCTAGGTCATTGAGGCGCTGACGAACTACGAGATTGGCAACGCCATCCACGTTGTAGGCATAGCGGCGCTCAAACTCTTTAACCGCAGCAACGGTTCTAGGACCATAAAACGGTTGATTCTGAGGAATATTGGCTCGGATCACCCGGTTGAGATTATCTTGCAAAATCCGCATCGCTTGTTCTGCTTTTGCCATTGTGAGCGGACCAGCAATGCCGTCTACCTTAAGTTTAAAGTAGGTTTGGAAGGCTCTAATAGCTTCTACTGTAGTTCTGTCAACGAGTGGTCCTTCGTAGCTGGAGATGGGAAAGTTAGGATCGGGCTCGGGAGAGGAACCGAAACCGTAACCATTCAAAATACTGCGGAATTGGGCATTGGTGTAAGCCATGATGAACGCTCTTCTCGAAGGTGTGTGGGCTTGATATTGCGATCTACAAGCTCCAAAATTGCGTTTTCGGGAACCTAGCAATAGATCACCCATCTGGGCGAATGGCGTTTGGCTTAAAGTTTTCGATTTCTTGCCGCGAGGCTAGCAATAACAGTGGCTAGTTCTGCTGGCTCGACTGGTTTAGGGATATGAATTTGAAATCCAGCCGCAATCACTCGCGTGCGGTCTTCAGTGCGGGCATAAGCTGTCAAGGCTACAGCAGGAATTGAGCCTCCTTGCTCTACTGGTAAAGCCCTAATCCGGTGGATTAAGCTGTATCCATCTTCTTCCGGCATCCCAATGTCACTAACCAGCACATCGGGTTTTTGAGCTAAAAGGAGTTCTATGGCTTCTTGAGCAGATGTTGCTGCTAAGGTTTCGGCTTCACATTGCTCTAGCACTGCTAAGAGGTAGTTTCGTGCATCTACTTCATCATCTACAATCAAGACCCTGACGCCTTTTAGAGAAGGAGGATTATTAAAAGGAACTGCTTGGGCAACGGTGGGATGAATGCGTTCTGTATTACTTTCCTCAATCCGCACCGGAATGAGGGGCAACTTGACTGTAAAAGTTGAGCCTTCTCCCGGACCAGGACTATAAGCCTCTACTGTACCGCCGTGCAGCTCAACTAGATGACGGACGATCGCCAACCCCAAGCCTAAGCCACTATAGGAACGGGTGATAGAGCTATCCGCTTGGCGGAAGCGATCGAACACATAAGGAACGAAATCTGAGCTAATTCCTTGGCCTGTATCGCTGACAGCAATTTCAACATGAGAATGCACTCGCTCTAAGCGGATTTGCACTCGTCCACCCTTGGGTGTGAACTTGATGGCATTAGATAATAAATTCCAAATAATTTGTTGTAGACGATCTGAATCTCCTGCGACGCACCCACTCCCTGGGTCGAGGACAGATTGCAAACGGATTTCCTTTGCTTCTGCAGCTGGCCCCGCCGTTTCCAGGGCAGTTTCAATGATTGCCTTCAGCTCAATGGGACGGACATTTAATCGCAGCTTGCCCTGAATAATCCGGGAGACATCCAGCAAATCTTCTACGAGCTGAGCTTGGGAGCGGGCATTCCGTTCAATGGTCTCCATCGCTCGCGCTGTAGTCGCTTCATCGAACTTGCGCGTATTTAGCAAACGGGTCCAGCCCAACATAGCATTCAGGGGCGATCGCAATTCATGAGAAAGTGTTGCCAAGAACTCATCTTTTACCCGGTTGGCTGCCTCTGCTTCCGTTCGTGCTTTTTGTTCTCGATTGAGTAGTTGAATTCGTTCTGCTTCGGCTCGCTGACGCTCTGTGATATCCGTCAGGAGATAAACTGCGCCTGTAAAGATATCCTCGGAGTTAAATACTGGATCGACTGTAATTAAAAACCATCGAGAATCAAACTGAACTTCTTGAATTTCTCGCTGTTGGGTCACTTGGACCCGAGCAAAAGGAGTGATGTCTGTGTAGCCTAAAAACTTCTCAATGAGGGTTTGTTGAGAATATCCAATAATGTCTTCTACGGGTCTGCCTAAAAGTTGAGACAGTGCCCGATTACAACGGAGAAAATTTCCCTCTCGATCGAGTAGGCCAACGCCATCACTGATCGAGTCAAAGGTGATTTGCCATTCCTTGGCCAAAGCTAGAGCGGCATCTTCTGCCCGCCGGATGCGTAACAGCGAGCGAATGGTGGCAAGTAGCTCAATAGGTTCCACCGGCTGGGCCAAGTAAGCATCCGCACCACTGTCTAAGCCTTGGGCTTTATCTCGGCTTTCGATAAAGCTAGCAGATAGATGTAAAACAGGAATAAAAGCTGTTTTGGAGTTCGTTTTAATCTGGTGACAGACTTCAAAGCCATTGAGATCAGGAAGCTTCACATCCAGAATTACCAAGTCGGGAGATTGCTCTGTGACGACTTGCAATCCCGCATAGCCGGTTTCGGCTTCTAGGGCGATAAATCCAGCATTTCGCAGAATCCGAGAGACAATATACCGATTAGATTCATTGTCATCTACATGCAAAATCTTGATCAATGACTCCTCAGCCATGCTCGATTCCCCCCGCCTCCAGCACTAATCCCGCTTTGATCAGCGCTTCTTGGAGCTTGGCGATCGCAACCTCGGCTGAGGAATTTTCTTTGGAGAGAATAGCCACCGTCCGCTCAGCTAAAATCTGGCTCTCTTCTGCCTCTAAGAGCTGCGATGTGTTGATAATCACCGGAATACTACTCGTGGCAGGCTGCTGCTTCAGTTGGTCCAGCACTTCAATGCCACTCATCTCTGGCATGACTAAATCTAAGACTATCGCCTGAGGCTGTTCTGATTGCGCTAAGCGAATTCCTTCGTATCCATTGCTGGCTTCTAGAATCGACAGGGGTATGTGAGGCAGCAGTTGAGACAACTGTTGTTTCAACAGATAACGAGCCACCAGGTCATCATCGATCAGCAACAGTTTTTGTTGTTGGTTTTGATTAATTAACATATTTAGTTGCTTGAGCAATGACAGCCTATCTACAGGCTTAACCAGAAATGCGTCCGCGCCCAGATTCCTAGTTTGTCTCTCATTATCTACCACACTCATTACCAAAACTGGAATAGATCGGGTCGCGGGATCTTGCTTTAGCTGCGTCAAAAGGGACCAAGTGTTTTCTCCTTCCAAGAGAATATCCAAAACAATGGCTACGGGTTGCACTTGGGCTAAGGCCTGGCTGGCATGTTCTAGTGTACGCGCTGGAATTAACTGGTACGTTGAACCTTCGAGATATTTCTCGTAGGTAAAAAGGGTTTCAGCATGATCTTCCACCACTAGCACGGGCGAGCGCTGCGGGTCAAACTGCCAATCAGGTTGGGCGATCGGCACTCCTTCAGGCAGATGAGGATAGACCAAAGGAATGGTGGCTGAAAAGGTAGAACCGCTCCCTGGAGTGCTTGTTACCGCGACATCACCCCCCAAAAGTTCTGCTAATTTGCGCGAGAGTGGCAAGCCTAATCCAGTGCCCTTCACCCGCTTTTGTAAGTGCGACTCGATTTGAATAAAGTCCTCAAAAATCCGTTCTAGATCCTGTGGACTAATGCCAATTCCTGTATCAGTGACCGAGAGTACCACGCGATCGCCAGCCCTCACCGCAGACACTCGCACTTCCCCCTGCTCGGTATACTTCAGAGCATTCGAGATGAAATTTCTGAGAATCTGCGCCACTTTGCCTTCATCACTATGGATTGCTGGAATATCTATAGGTTCTTCAAAAAGCAGGGAAACAGAAGAGTTATGTTCCAAAAGCGGTCGCAGCATCCCCCGCAGCGTCGCAAATAGTTCATCAACTTCAAACGTAGAGAGGTGAACAGCCGTCTTGCCCGCTTCTACCTTGGCTAAATCCAGAAGGTCATTGACCAGATCCGAGAGTCCCGCCGCTGATTTACGGATAAAAGTGACTTGTTTCTCTTGCTCCGACGTTAGATCGCCATCTGTTCGATCCATCAGCAATCGCGTCAGAGACATAATTGAGTTCAAGGGAGTCCGGAACTCATGACTCATATTCGAGAGAAAGCGGGTCTTTAGCTCATTGGCTCGCTTTAGAGAGTCTGCCTTCTCATCTAGCTCGGTATACAAAGCCACGACTCCTCGATTGGTATCCTCTAGTTCTCGGTTGAGTTGCGTTAACTGCTCTTCTCGTTTACGGAGTTCCGCTAAGGCTTGGAGGAGTTCTTGGTTTTGCTGCTGTACCTCTTCATAGGGATTTTGCGGCGATCGCTGGACTAACTCATTAACAATGTTTGTGATCTGCTGGCTGTTGAGAGCGGTGACTTGCCGAGGCAACTGCTTAGCTAGAACCACAGTCGTGCCTCGTCCTGGCAAAGACTCAATTTGAAACTGATCCATCAGTTGCCGTGCCCCGACAATGCCCCGCCCTGCTCCCGTTTCAGAGTGATAGCGTCCTTGCAAAACGTCCTCAAGCTGCGGGATACCTTGTCCTTGGTCGCGGATGATGATTAAGAAACTCTGGGGCGACTGACCTTCCAAGCGAAACTCAACTCTGCCGCCTCCCGTATACTGAAAGGCATTGCGAGCCATTTCTGAGACAGCAGTAGCAATTCGAGTTTGGTCTTGTGCGTCAAACCCAATGAGCGCTGCAATTTGTCGAACTCGTTGGCGGGTTAGGACCACATCTTGTTCATAGCGAATTTCGAGAGTTAGCAGCACTGTACTCATCTCAGTTCACCTCACGCGCAACCAGCACGGTCACATCGTCTCGTCCTCGGTTAAAGTCTCGATAGAGAATTCCTGCAATCAGGCTGGGATGCTGGTTGACCAAGCCAGGATAGCGATCTAAGCGCCATTTTGTCCCCAAACCATCGGAATGCATAATCAGTATCCCTTTCGGCTTCCACGAGTAGGTAAAGGTCTGATTTTTTCGCATCTCGCAGCCCACAGTACCGTTGTGAGAAACCATATTGGTACTGCGCTCAATCGGCTGGTCAGTCGCCAAAAGGCTACCCACGATATTGCCAACTCCAACGTACTGCACCCTCTGTTCCTGCAAGTTCACTTCTGCGATCGCCACTGCTGCGCCCCGCGTGCTCCGCAAAGCTGCATGCATATCCGCCATCAGCTCGGATGGAGTGCGATCGCCTGCTTCTTGAAACACCTTTACTGCTTCCAGGGAGGCTTGGGCTGCCATCGGTCCATGTCCTAACCCATCGGCGATGAGTAAGAGATGGCGATCGCCGACAAATTGGCTGCAATAGGCATCTCCTGACACCTCTTCACCCTGCATAGGTAAACAAACTACCCCAATCTCTAACTCACCCGCTGCATAGACTGGGCAGGCAGAACCCGCCCACAGCCGGCAGAAAATCGCGGTTCCTTCTGGGGAAGCGGAATAGACCTCAAACTGATCGGAGAGACGTTGAATTGCGCCTAACCCAGTTCCAGAAGTGCCACCCGTGGAGAAGCCGTCTCTGAGGCACTCGCTCACATCCCGCATTCCTGGTCCCCGATCAAGAGAAAGAATTTCTAGCCCTGCGACACCTTGGCGCTCTAGCGATCGCAGCAGCAAAGCCCCCTCTTGAGCATGTTTAATCAGATTGTTGGCTATTTCAGTCACGACAATTCCCACCTTGCCTTGCTCTACCTCACTAAAGCCAAGCTGCGTTGCTAGAGATGCGGCTCTGCGTCGTGCTTCTCCAACCTGACTCGGCTCTACCATCGAGAGAACAATGGGGTGGGTCATATTCGTTTTATTTCCATTTTGTTACCGTCACCGTGGTTCCTTGACCAACCTGAGAAACAAGCTCAAACTCGTTCACCAGGCGCTTTGTTCCGCTCAAACCCATGCCCAATCCACCTCCTGTGGTGTAGCCGTCTTTCAGGGCAAGGTCAAGATCAGGAATACCAGGCCCTTGGTCTGCAAAGGTTAAGCGCACCCCTCTTCGGGCACCGACTTGCACAGTCTCTAGAGTCGCAGTGCCGCCCCCACCATAGTCCAACGTGTTCCGAGCCAATTCGCTGGCTGCGGTCACAATTTTGGTTTGGTCCACCAAGCTGAGCCCGATCTCAATGGCCACCTGACGCACCGCTTGCCGCACTAGCACTACATCAGCCGAGGATTGGATACTCATGATTTCACATTTCTCCATAGATGCCTGTAGGCTCCTCTGGCAAGACGGGGCTCTCGTCTTCATTCAAATCTCGATGCACAGCCGATCGCAAGAGAGCCATGCCTTTTTCGACATTCAAAGCAGTGCGAATGCCAGTCAGTGACAAGCCCAACTCGACTAAAGTAATCGCAACCGCTGGCTGCATCCCCACGACCACGGTTTCTGCATCTAGAACTTGGGCCATTTTGGCAATATTGCCCAAGACTCTACCAATAAACGAATCCACAATTTCTAGGGCAGAAATGTCAATCAGGACGCCGCGAGCATCAACTTGACTAATGCGCGTGGTCAGATCGTCCTGCAAAGTCATAGCCAGGCGATCGTGCATATCAACTTGAATCGTCACCAACAGCAGGTCGCCCATTTGGAGAATTGGAATGCGTTCCATAGCACCTCCCTCCCTAACC
Source organism: Trichocoleus desertorum AS-A10 (assembly GCF_039962155.1). Taxonomy (NCBI): domain Bacteria; kingdom Bacillati; phylum Cyanobacteriota; class Cyanophyceae; order Leptolyngbyales; family Trichocoleusaceae; genus Trichocoleus; species Trichocoleus desertorum. The sequence goes on from NZ_JAMPKN010000011.1 coordinate 137,601, forward strand.
TTGAGTGCGAATAATCTTCCTGCCTGTGCGCTCAAGCGCTAGCTTAAAAGCGTCGGCCAAACTAGATTTGGTCGTCACGCCTGCCAGGTCAACCCCTAGATAGACAATGGTTTGAGCAATCTGGGGCCGAATGCCACTAATGATGCATTCTGCTCCCATGAGGCGAGCTGCTGTAATCGTTTTGAGTAAGTGCTGAGCAGTGAGCGTATCTACGGTGGGCACACCAGTAATATCGATGATGGCAAAATCCGATCCTGTCTCGACAATCTTTTGCAGCAGCGACTCCATCACCACTTGCGTCCGAGCGCTATCCAACGTCCCAATAATGGGCAAAGCTAAAACGCCCTCCCAGAGTTTGACGACTGGAGTTGATAGCTCTAGCAGCTCTTCCTGTTGTCGCAGAATTACCTCTTCTCGGTTCTTCTGATACACCTCTGTCGTAAATAGCCCCAACTTATCGAGTAGAGCAGTCGCGGTCCAGACATTCTCCAACAACTCTTCTCCGTCCTGGGCTAGTTCCTGGCGCAGACGAGCAAACAATGGCTGCTTAAAGGAGAAGACAAAGCTAGCAGTTTCTGAGGGAGTAAAGCCTTTTTGGGAACGCATCCGAGAAATATTACTCAACAGCCCCCGAACCTCATTCCAAGGCGCTGAATAAACGTCGCTCAAGCTATTTTGGCGTACGGCTTCACGAAACAAATGAATAAACTCTCGGCATTCCTCGCGCAGCTCTCCTTCCTTAAGCAGCCCCCGCCGATGGCTGGCCGTGATGACTTGCAGCCACTCTGTTAGTAGCTCAGCTCCATGCTGATCGAGAATGTCATGAATTTTGCTACCCATTCCTCTTTACCACCCCATCTCCAGTGACAACTCCATTCCAGGTTTTAACCTAGCTCCTTGAAGCAGCGACTGAAGAATAACGAATAGGCCTGAACTAAAATTTGACTAAAATTTTGAGTCCTATCGTTTAGTCCTTGAAGAAGTGGCCTTCGTTAGGGGAACTAAGGTAGCTTGATGCAATATCAAGCCTCACTCATTATAGAGGAGCTAGGTTCCGCTCAGAGTGACCCTCGGTGCTAGAAATCTTAAGCTATTCCCTATAGACGATTTGTCTGTTTGGTAATTAGGCAGAAACTATACCTTTAAGTAGAAATTATGCCGCCTCGACTGTAAAATTTTGCGATCGCCACGCCAAATAGGTGGCGATCGCTTGGACACAGTTTTACTCAGGGGTTCACTATCCAAGCGATATTGTGGCGGGTGGATGGTTGCCATGAAGTATTGGCTACGCAGGAATGAGCTTCAGCGTTGTTTGGAGGTTGGATTAGCGGCTGGAATAGATTCTAAAACTGGGGCTGGGTTGTTAACACCGTTGCTCAAGCGCTCTTCTAGGTAGCACGCTAGGGAAACTAAAGCGGGCAAGGAGAAGTTAATGGCGATCAACCTGACTAGATGCCCCGCTGTGACAATCTCAACATCGTGATGTAAGACCAAAGCAATCCAAATCATTTCTGGAGAGCCTCCCGGAGCCGTCACCAACAGACAAGTGAGCCAATCCCAAGGCGTCAGCAGCATGGCAATTCCTGCCGAGAGTAAGCCTGCGAAGAAGGTCAATGTCACAGGCACCAAAGCATAGGCAATCGTAGCGCGACTAAACTTGGGATTAAGTCCCCAATATTCTCCAATTGTGATCCCTAAAAGGATTTGACCGATCACCTTAAATAAAGGTGAAAAGCTAAAGTCTATTTGGGCAGTTAGTGGCAGAGCAGCAAACGAGAAATTTAGAGCTATACCCACCACAATTGAACCTAAAAAAGCAGCTACAGGAATCTTCAGTTTACCTGCCGCAGAAACAACCAAAGCTGTTAAACTGAGCACCAAAACTAGGAGAAATAAGTAAGTTGAATTCAGCTTAAATAGGTCTTGAGTGAGAGTCGCGATCGCTGTGTGAATGTCATAGGGATGAGAAACGTTAGCAATGAGCGGAATCGCTGAAATTAAAGTGGTAAAACGAATGAGTTGCACTAAGGAAACTAGGGCAGTGCTTTTGCCATAGTCTGCTGCTAGGCTCGCCATGATCCCGATGTTGCCAGGTACAGTGGCTAGGGTAGCAGTGAGTAAATCTGTTTTTTGTAACCGAGAATAGATATAAGCAATTAAGCCCCCGCTAGCTAACAAAAATAAAGCAAGAAAGACAAAAATTGGTAGCTGAGCTGTAATGGCTTCTAGGTTATGCGGCTGAATCGAAAAACCCACCGTTAAGCCGACAATCATTTGGCCCAGCTTTCTCAAATTACGGTTAGGCTCTATGCGATCGCTGAATCGAGCTCGGTAAATATAAAAAGCTAGGGCTCCAGCGGCAATTCCGCCCAAAATCCAAGCTCCACCACCAATGCCTAAAGCAATAAACCCAAAGCCAGCCGCGAAAGCCAGAATCGTTTCAACTAAGACTAATGAATAAGTAACAATATTTTTAGTAGTTATATTAAATTTCGCAGCAATTACTTCTATCACGAAGGCTCTCTTAACTTTATTTTTAAGCCTATCACTTCTCCCAAAAAGTGCTAAAGCCAAGGGAGAGATTTAGGAGGATTCAATGAAAAGAGAAATACGGTAACTCCGCTCGCTATTTATCTGATACTGATATTGCCTAACGATCCTTACAGATTAGTCAATCCGTAATCAATAACTCTAGTCCTCAATACCATCAGCGACAAGTCGGCAAAGTTACCAGGCCCTCTAAGAGGCGTGAAAATTCACGCTGATGTGGTTGCCCGTTTTTTGAAATCCTCAACTGCTCAATCTGTCCCTAGATAGAGAACTGCAGCTCAATCTTGCTAACTTATTTTTATCTTTGAAAGTTGATTTTAACCTTAGAGTGATATGAGGAATGGCTAGGAAGCCCGACAATACACCATAGGAAGGCTCTCACATTTCCACTTCTCACCCTCCTCTAAAGCGGTCAGCCAAAGGACTCAGCCAAAGCTATGAAAATGGGACAATGGATCGGCTTAATTGCCCTGCTAGTTTCGATGTACATCTTATGGCAGATCCGGCAGGTGCTGTTGCTGGTCTTTATGGCGGTGGTGTTTGCGACCGCTTTGAACCGTTTGGTGAGGCGATTGCGGCGATCGGGAGCGAAGCGAGGGTTTGCAGCATTGTTAGCTATCACTTGTTTCGTAGTCTTCTTCATCGTCTTTGCTGCGGTAACCATTCCACCCTTCGTTGAGCAGTTTCAACAACTGACCGAACTAGTTCCCCGAGGACTAGAACGTCTGCGGATCTGGGTAGAAGCTTTACGAACCCAGTTACCTGGTCAGCCGCTAAGATACTTGCCCAGCGTCAATGACTTGACCCGCCAAATTCAACCTTTTGCTAGCTGGGCCTTTAACAATTTCTTTTCACTATTCTCAAATTTCTTAGCGATTCTGTTGAACCTGCTACTAGTCATGGTTTTGACCATTATGCTACTGGTCAATCCTGCTCCCTATCGGCATGGATTTGTGCTGCTGTTTCCTTCGTTTTACCGCAGACGTGCCGATGAGATCCTGTCAAAGTGTGAAATCGCTCTAGTCAATTGGATGGGCGGCATTCTGATTAATATGGTTGTCATTGGTTTGGTCAGTGCCGTGGGTCTGTGGATTTTACGAGTGCCCCTAGTGCTAGCCAACGCTGCGATCGCGGGGCTCTTGGAAGCCATCCCTACCGTAGGCCCAACGCTGAGCTTGATTCCCCCAATGGCGATCGCGCTTTTGGATGCTCCTTGGAAAGCAGGGGCTGTATTAGCGTTCTATGTAGGAATTCAGCAGCTAGAGCAATTTTTGCTGGTGCCGTTTGTCATGTCTAAACAGGTGGCAATCTTACCCGCTGTGACGTTACTCTCGCAGGTAATTTTCGCCATCTTCTTTGGCTTCCTCGGCTTGTTCCTCGCCATTCCCTTAGTCATTGTGGGTCAGATTTGGGTAGAAGAAGTTTTAGTTAAGGACGTGCTCGACCAGTGGGGTGCAGAGTCTAAATCTAGTAAAACTTCAGCGCCTGTAGAAGTGGTTAATGGTCCAGTCGAAGTGATTGATCATGCGGCGGAGTCTTAAACTTCAGTTGCATGCAAACTCGTGTTTCCATTGTGATTCCAACCTTGAATGAGGCCAGCAGTCTAGAGCGCACGTTGCGTCACTTGGCCTTGTTGCATCCCCCTGCCGCCGAAATCATCGTCGTAGATGGCGGCAGTGAAGATGGAACAGTCGCGATCGCTGAAGCAGTAACAGCCTCAGGTTGTATGCCTCCATCGACGCAACTGCGCCTCCTAGAAACCGAGCAACGGGGGCGATCGCTGCAAATGAACTTCGGCGCGGAAGCGGCTACAGGAGATATCCTTTGCTTTCTCCATGCCGATACTTGGGTGCCAGACGACTTAGTTGAAGTCATGAGCCATACTTTGTCAGATGCCCAAATCGCCTGTGGTGGATTTGTTTGTTTATTGGCAGGACCGCAAACCACCCGTTGGGGCATCTCCTTACATCACTATCTCAAAACCTATTACGCACCACTATTATTTCGCCCCCGTCTCTTCTTTAAGGGATTACGTCTTTTGTTTGGCGACCAAGTTATGTTTTGTCGTCGCCAGGACTTTTGGGAATGTGGCGGCTTTGATCCAGCTTTACCCATCATGGAAGATGGGGATTTGTGTCTCAAATTAGTCCAGAAAGGACGTATCTGCATGGTCAACCGAGTCGTGCAAACTTCCGATCGCCGGGTAGCCCATTGGGGTTCGCTGAAAGCCACTGCCATCTATTCCTACATTGGCTTTCTCTGGGGATTGGGTGTTTCAGCGACCTATCTCAAGAAATTTTATGCCGATATCCGCTGATTCAGTTGCCAATCGTAATCCAGATACTGGATTGGAGTTTCAGCATCCAGGGGTCGATCTACTTTGAGATAACGACGGATGTAGTCTGGAATCGAAGGAGCCAACTGGAGAAAGTCTTGCCGATACCACTTGAAAATTTGACTGCAATATAGCGTTTGCGTTTTCGAGTCGTAGTGCACCTTATCCTCGTTGTTGATAAAACGGCTGACATCCGCCTCCAATTGCTGCTCCACGCGATCAGGCCAGTAAGCTTCATTGCGTAGTAAGGGACAACCAATCGAGGCACAAACCAAGGCAAAATGAATCCGGGGTTCCTGGAATTGCGATCGCAGAACTTTATGTTCAATATCTGCCAAGCTGTAGCGCTTCCCTGCCACCACATGAGCGGGACGAGAGAAAAACCACAGAAAAGCGGCCCAGTTCGGTAATCCTAAAATCTTTGGTTGAATCGATGCAATTGGGTAACGCTCCAAAATTCGCGCGATCGTGAAGGCATTGTAGAGATTAATCCATAATGCCAACTGCTGGTCTCGCGGCAACTCCAGACTGAAACCAGGAGATTGAAAAGTTGAGAGCCATTGATTCAGGCTATCTGGCTGGTCCCGCTGCCAAGTGCCATAGTCTACTCGGCCCTGACCATCCACATATTGCTTGAGTAGGGCATCCCAAGGCGCAAAAGCGATCGCGACCATAATCTCCTAGAGTTCTATTACCTCTATAGGTTAAACCCTATGATCTGGCTCCAAAGCACAAGCTTGGCAAGAGTTGCCCATTTCAATTTGCAGCGTCGTATGCTCAATGCCGAAAAAATCGTGCAATTCTTGAGCCATTTGAGCTAAGAACGCATCTCCAGGATGTCCTTGCGGCATCACTAAATGCGCTGTCAAAGCCGTCTCCGTCGTGCTCATGCCCCAAATATGTAAGTCATGAACTTGAGTCACCCCTACCTGCTCAGTTAAATAAGTCCACACCGCCTGCTCGTTAATCTGGGTGGGTACAGCATCCATACTAAGGCTGAAAGCCTCCTTAAGTAATTGCCAAGTACTTGTAATGATGATTGCACTGACTACCAAACTAAAGACAGGGTCTAACCAAAACCATTGAGTCAGCAGAATTGCCAACCCTGCCAACACCACACCCAAAGACACGATCGCATCCGCCACCATATGTAGAAATGCTGCTCGAATATTCAGATCATGCTTACGACCTACTAAAAATAGAGCCGCTGTAGCAGCGTTAATCACAATTCCTAGGGCTGCTACCCCGATCATGGTGCTGCCTGCAACTTCCGGGAGCGGCGCTGAGCGAGTCAAGCGGGCGATCGCCTCCCAAGCAATGCCACCCGTCACGACGAGTAAGAAAATTGCATTAAAGAACGCCGCTAAAACCGAAGAACGCCGCCAACCATAGGTATACCGTCGCGAAGGTTTCCGCTGAGCTAAGAGACTCGCTCCCCAAGCCAAAGCCAAACCCAACACATCGCTTAGGTTATGCCCCGCATCGGCAAGTAGAGAGACAGAATGGGCTAAAACTCCAAACACAGCCTCCGTTAGCACGAAGCCAAGATTTAAGCTAAGGCCAATGACAAAGGCGCGGTTATAGTTAGCCAGGCCATGATGATGGCCATGAGAGTGGTGATGACCGTGATGGCCCTGATGTTGATGATGCTGGTGTTGCTGATGGTCGCGATCGCGATGGTGGGGAGTATGCTCAGACATAGCACCATGATAAACATTCAGACTCTGAGAACCCACCCTAAACTGAACCCAGTTCTTAGGCGATTAGGATAACCAATTGGTTTTAAGGAAATGAGTCAGTCGTCCTTGCACTTGGCTCAGGCACGCTTCCGCGTCCCGCCGTAGATTTGCCAAATTCTCCTGGCTAGCATTATCAATGCCTTCCTTTGAGTAATTCAGTTTGGGCTGAATTCTCAAGTAGTGGTCGTCAGCGATAATTTGCTGGGAGACGTAGGCATGAATGCCGGAAGGGGCATCCATCGTCACACCAATAATGCGAGCGTTCCAAGCCCAACGCAGTATCCCCCACTGTCTCGCTTCCACCCAAGGAATTGAGCCTTCAGGCTGCCCAGTGCCAATAGAGAGTACCTGAATATCTTGTGGCGCATGACCTAATCTTAGAGCTTCCGCGATCGCGCAGGCAGTCGGGTTATTGGCTCCTACTCCACCATCAATGGTAGAAAACTCACCGATCAGACGGTATGTAGAAGTAGCATCGGGCACTACAGACCAAGGTTGCGCCATAGTTGCCGTCTGGGTAGCAGCATCGTAGCGCTCAATTGAAGCTCTTTGCCCTTTTCCTGGCCCTGCCAAGATTTCAATTTGCATTTTGTAATAATCATCTGCATCTTGCCAGGGAGTCGCTGCTAAGGTAAGCGTCTGAGGAGTAGCACCGTTAGCAGTTCCGTCTGCCCGTACTAGGAGGCGATGGGCTGGAAAGTAGGAGGGGGCAGAAGCAGAGCAAGCACAGATCTCCCATAAGGGCACGTTGGCATACCACTTGTCATGCCGCCAACTCTTAAACACCAGTGGCATGCGCCGGATCGTGTCGTAAGTCGTGACTAATAATTTTTGAGATTCGCCATTAGATTTCTGGGCAGAACTAATTTGGCAGAATTTGCGATCGCCTAATTCTGTTTGCAGCACTTTCAGCAAGCCCGCATCAGAAAACTTGGGCACAGAGAGAGAAGGGGGGAAACTGGTCAAACCATATTGCGCGATCAGTTTTAGCCGCTGCGGCATCAAATAGCCCCACCAATCCCCATAGGGAAAGATAGTTTTGCCGCGCTCTTGATAAAGATTGATTAACCTCTCACTGCTAAAGCCTAAAGTTACACCAGCGGCTAAGAGTGAGCCTGTGGAAGTTCCAGCGATCAAGTCAAAATGTTGGCTGAGTGGGCCGCCTAACTGCTGTTCCACTACTTGCAGAATGCGTGCTGCAATAACTCCCCGAATTCCACCTCCATCTAAGCTGAGAATCCGAAATGTCATAAAAATTTCCCTTAAAAATCCTAAAATCTAATGGCAGAGTACTACCTGCCTAGCCTGTCAGAGTCCGGAAAGCGAGCTTTTAACTTTAGATTCACTCACAGATCTCCGAAAGAACTTTAACTTACAATCAGGCCATATTTTGCAATTCTGCGGCCTAGCAGGCTAAACCTATGATGCGGGTACGCTCCATCGCCTGTTATTTGTCACCACGTTGGCTTAACCCTAGCCTGGATGCCCATTGCATAACCGAGCGATCGCAACCGTTGCAGTATGAACTACCAAAAATGGGCAACTACTATGTCTTTGGCTACGGTGGCCCAGGCAATCATTTCTACGACTTCAAAGTTCGAGTAGATTAGCTAAACCATATGTGTATCAACTGCTACTACGCCTTTGGAAGGGCAAATCTCCTTTCAACGGGGGATGTTCGAAAAAGAACATGTTCGCTAAGGCAGATGAGCAGCGAGTAGAAAGCAGGATAAGGTCAAGATCCAACAAAGAATATTAGAGCTAAGAGCGCAACGATCCTGTCAGAGGCTGGCTCCTATTTTCTGTTGGCTAACTTTGTGGCTGACCGACTTAACGAAAATTATTTAACAAGTATAGTCATGCTTTCAACAAAACAACCTACTGCTCAGAACAATCGCTCCTATATTCTGCTGATCTGTGGAGCGGCAGCGCTGGGTGGCTTTTTATTCGGGTTTGATACTGCGGTCATCAATGGTGCGGTTGCGGCTTTGCAAGCTCACTTTCAAGCAAATAGTGTGTTGATCGGCTTAGCCGTTTCTTTAGCACTGTTAGGTTCTGCGATCGGAGCTTTCTTTGCAGGCCAAATCTCAGATCGCTTTGGTCGAGTCCGAGTCATGATCATTGCTTCAATATTATTCACAATTAGCGCGATCGGCTCTGGCTTACCATTCGGCATTTGGGATTTTATTTTTTGGCGAATTTTAGGCGGTGTAGCCGTTGGCGCTGCCAGTGTGATCGCCCCAGCCTATATTGCTGAAGTCTCTCCGGCACATTTACGAGGGAGAATGGGTTCTTTGCAGCAGTTGGCAATTGTGGTTGGGATTTTTCTGGCTTTGCTCTCCGACTACTTTATTGCTGTTTCTGCGGGTTCTGCGACTGCCCCTTTCTGGTTCGGCATTGCTGCTTGGCGATGGATGTTTTGGACAGAAATTCCTCCCGCTATTCTGTATGGTGTAGCGGCATTAAGGATTCCAGAGTCTCCCCGTTACTTAGTGGCGCAGGGACGAGAATCCGAAGCAGCGGCTGTCTTTGCCAAAGTAGATAGAACCATCGATGTGAGAACCAAAATTCAGGAAATTCGCGATACAGTGCTTCGCGATCGCACTGCTAAGTTCTCTGATCTTTTGAGTCGTAGAGGTGGTCTAATTCCGATTGTTTGGTTGGGGATGGGATTGTCTATTTTCCAGCAGTTCGTGGGGATCAATGTCATCTTCTACTACAGCAGCGTCCTGTGGCGCTCGGTTGGGTTTAACGAGGCGAGTTCGCTCTGGATTACTGTGATCACTTCAGTCACTAACATCGTCACCACTCTAGTCGCGATCGCCTTTGTGGATAAATTTGGCCGCAAACCCCTATTGGTTTTGGGGTCCATTGGCATGACACTGACGCTAGGCGCAATGGCAACTGTCTTTAGCAATGCGGCGGTAGATCCGGCGGGCAATCCTGTCCTGGCAGGCTCTCAGGGCATTATCGCGTTACTGGCCGCTAACCTATATGTGTTTTGCTTCGGCTTCTCTTGGGGGCCTGTGGTGTGGGTGCTATTGGGCGAAATGTTTAACAACCAGATTCGTGCGGTTGCCTTGGCAGCTTGTGCAACGATTCAGTGGGTAGCCAACTTTCTTGTTTCAACTACATTCCCACCCTTGCTAGAATCCTTTGGTTTGGGGACTGCGTACGCTCTCTATGCTACAGCAGCAGCCATGTCTTTCTTCTTCGTGCTCTTCCTAGTCAAAGAAACTAAGGGCATAGAACTAGAAGATATGTAATCACGCAGATACTACTCAGAGGAGCAGGCAAACGCAAAGAGATTTGAAATAATAGAGGTAGGGAACGATATGAATCGGCCCTGCCTACAACTTCAAACTTTTTCGATGCCTGAGGCCAACTGATGCAACGTTTAATTGCTGGCGTATTAGTAGTTTTGGGGTTAGAGCTATCCAGTGCCGCAGCGGTTCAGGCTCAGGCTGCCATTGATAGATTGGGAACTTTTAACTTTCCCAATACCAGAGACAGCCAACCCAACTACCCTAATAGTGCCCGAGTTTATTCTAATGGTGCCATCCGTTCTCCACGGGGCCAAGTGGCCTCTCCTGCCGCAACCATTAGACACAGTGACGGGTCTACGAGTTTCTATTATCGTGATGGAACTCAGATTAGGGTAGACAAAAAGGCGATCAGCCCCGTTGGCACTCCTTTGAGGTCAAGTGTGATCAATGAAGGAATGAGAAGATAGAAGGCGATCGCTCTATGTCTCAGGTGGCGCGTTCTGAAAGCATCCGATCGAATTGCGATCGCACCTAGAGGGCGGATCAGAGAGCCCAAAGCGATCGAGCAGAATAGCCACCCCAACTGCTAGAACCGCTCCAATCGACAGACCAACGGCAAGCAAGATCAGGTAAAGGCGCTTAAAACTTTGTTGAGTAGCTCGGAGCCGTTCTTGCTTCGCCTGTTCCGCTTCTGGTGAAGGAGAGGTAGGGGGAGCAGGCATTGGTGGGGTAGATGGAGGTGTTTTCTGGCCTGAGCCATTATTACCATTAAGATGAGAATCGGACGGGTCGGAGGGATGCTGATTCATGCCCCTGTCTTGCGTACTCCCTGATGCGGCATTGTCGATCACTAGCCTCAGTCTAAACCCTTTCAGCGATCGCCATAATTAAACCCATTTCACCGGATCGAGTTGATAGTAGTGTTGTAGCTGCTCGTAAAGGGCGGGATGCCTTTTTAACAATTGCTGGGGTTTTTCAAAAAATGTTTCGGTTGCCACAGCGAAGAACTCAGCAGGATTTAGAGTGCCATAGCTATTCATCACCGTTTTGGTCCCTCGTTGCACATCCTGACAGAGTTGTTGATACTCCTGCGTCATCACCTTTGCCCAGACTGCATAATCTAGATTTTTGGGCAAAAACGGTACTCCCTCGGCGTTGCCATCCTCTTGATCTAGCTGGTGAGCAAACTCATGCAGCACTACATTATGTCCGTCTCGCCAATTACTCGCGTCTCGCTGCACCTGCTCCCAGGACAACACCACCTGATCTCGGCTCCACGACTCTCCCAGCCGCGCGACTCGTCTTTCCTCCACCACATAGTTACCCTCGATCGCAGTCTCATTTACAAAGTAAGTGCCGGGATACACCAGAATCGATCGCAACTTGAGAAAGTAGGTCCCTCGCTCATTCAACAACAGCAAACAGGCCATTGCTGCGATCGCGAGCTTCATCTCCTCAGTAACTTGCAACCCCCCACAGCCAATAAACTGCTTCTCTTTCAGAAAGACTTGGATATGTCCCTGTAGTCTTCTCCTTTCAATCGCAGAAAGACTGGAATAAATAGGGAGATAATTCTTTACTACCGCATCCCAAAGGGGTGGAAATGAGCGTTTTTTGAGGCGATCGCGGCGTCGTTTTACCAAGAGAGGACTGGCAAAAATCCCAACCACAACCAGGCCGATCGCCAGAAGAAGAATAACTGCTGCAACCATGTACTGTCGCGATCGCTGCGAAGGCGCTTGGAATTAAGACAAATTTTCTGGGGTGCTTTGCGGCGTTCTGAAACGAGAGAAGAATCGCCACAGCTTCGCGATCGCGAAACCTAAAAACGCAATCACCACAATAATGGCAACGACTGGCAAGGTGATTGCTAAAATCGAGAGCGCGATCGCCACGACTAATTCCACCGTCGCCACAATTGGGTTCGCTAAGCCGCCGGAGGTTGCAGTTGAGGTAGCTCGTAACAGATTGGTCAAGCTTTTGGTGATGCCTGCTGCTCCTCCCCCTGCGACTAGAGCTAGCGTCCATTGCGCCACGGGGTTAAGGTCAGGAGCCAGCGAAGCTGTGACAATTGTGCCCGCTAAAATTGCTGCTGGCGTTGCCACCACATCGAGCAGATGGTCGAACCAGGGAATGTAGTAGCCTCCTACTTCTAGAGTTGAGGCGATCGCAAATACAGCTAATGCCTGTGGGCTTTCAATCCAGTCGAAGTCAGTGGGTAAGTTGGCATGACCCAGCACAGCCGCCGCACTGAGTGTCAGGAGTGGTACAAAGACTCGGAAGCCAGAAGCCGCACTCAAGCTCACGCCTAATAAGAACTCGATCAAAGTGTTGAAATTCAAGAGCTGATCCACACGCTCCTCCCCTATTGCTGCATCTAGCCCCTAAATTTAGGATAACGTTTGCCACATATCCCTAGCCTGAGTCTAAGGGTGGTTATCAGAACTATCTAGCTTTTAGGAAAGTGAATATGAGCTTGTGTATCTATAAAGTCGGTAGAATCAGACCTCGTTTTAGAGATTCTTCCCGTTACTTGGGGATAACTACAGCCAAGGAGATGCTCACCTAACCTTCTATGCTAGAACCTGAACAAGTTCTCCACATTCGCCAAGGCACACCAACTGAAGGGCACTACCGACTGAAACAAAAACTAGGGCAAACGGCTGGACGGCAAACTTGGCTGGCAGAAGATTTAGCAGCGCAGCCTCTGGAAACTGTGGTGATCAAGCTCTTGGCATTTGGCGACCAAGTGCAGTGGGATGACCTAAAGTTGTTTGAGCGCGAAGCTCAGGTGTTGCGACAACTCAAGCACTCGCAAATTCCCAAGTACCGCGATTATTTTTCCATTGACGATCGCCTGCTTTGGTTCGGCTTGGTGCAAGACCATATTTCTGGCGCTTCCTTGAAGCAACTAATCGCTGGAGGTCAACATTTCAGCGAGCGGCAAGTGCGGCAGATGGCGGCGAATCTGCTGTATTTATTGATTTATCTTCACGAACTCAGCCCTCCGGTATTACACCGTGACATCAAACCCAGCAATTTGATTTTGGGCAAAGATAATTACATCTACCTAATTGATTTTGGTGCGGTTCAAGATAAAGCTGCAGCTGAAGGTAGCACGTTTACAGTTGTGGGAACTTACGGGTATGCCCCGATGGAGCAGTTTGGGGGCCGAGCCGTTGCCGCTTCTGACCTGTACGCGCTGGGAGCAACCCTAATTCACCTCCTCACAGGGGTATCCCCAGCAGAGTTACCTCAGAAAGATCTGAAAATTCAGTTTGCCGATCGCGTCAGCTTAGACCCTGACTTTGTCTGGTGGGTGGCTAAACTGGTACAGCCTGACGTAGCGAAACGGTTTCAAACGGCCCGACAAGCGCTAGAAGCTTTGCGATCGCTAGAAGCCAGTAAAGCCTCACCGCTCTCGACTTCCTCTCAACAGCCTGACCCATCTCGTGAGCGATCGCCAGCACTTCAAAGAGAGCGATCGCTGGTGCCTCATTTTGATACTCGAATTCAGTTGCATCAAACTGCTGATGAGTTGCTGATTCAAGTCCCAGGCGCAAACCCCTGGAATTTGCTCTACTTAATTCCGGTTGGCATTGGGCTAGCGATCTTCGGTCAGATATGGGCACCTGTGATGGCTAGTATGAGCTGGCAGTTTGGCAATACTCTCTTTTTCTTCTTACCAATCGCGCTACTAATTGCTGCTTCGACCTATTGGGATTTTCTACCAACTTATGTGCAATTTACTCCAGAGAAATTTGCAATTTATAAATCTCCCTTTGGCTTCTCCTTGACGATGATTCAAGGCTCAAATGCAGAGATTCACAATATTTTTCATACCCTGAGAGCCTTCCGGGCGGGCAAGCAAACTTATGAAAAAAGGGTGGTCACGATCCAGACCTACAGTAGCGAAAGTTTCTTTGCTAAAGGATTTAGTTGGGACGAATGCAACTGGCTGGTGAAGGTGATTAAAGAATGGTTACGGATGGCTTAATCCAGCTAACTCTTCACAATTTTTAAAGCATCTCTGTTTAGCATTTTGCTGTTATCCTACCTCTTCCTCAGGGCAGAATAGAAGTGTAAAGCTCGACACATTTTACTCTCGATAAAAACATCACGCGATCGCCCATCCCGCTTACTGTCGAGAGCCCCCCTCAACTCCCACATTCTGCCCGAAGGAAGGACAGCAAAATGGTTCAAAGTCTCAATACCACTGGTGTTAGCAAATTCACAGCAGCGGATTTAGATCGATTTGCCGAAGTGCTTAATCGAGATGGAATTTGTGTCATTCCCGAACTCTTCGATCGCGAGTTGGTCCAAAAGTGGGCAGCAGCATTTGCTGCACTCTTTCGGGAGCGTCAACAGCGGCCCGGTGGGTTAGCCCCTCGTGAGAAAAACCGTTATTATTTGACTCTGCCTTGGGTGCAACCCTTTGCTAACACTGAGGTGTTTGCCAACCCCACGATTTTGGGTGTGCTCGATCGGGTCTTTTTTCAGGAATACCGCTTGGTGCAACTAGGAGCCGATACGCCCTTCCAAGACTCGGAATACCAAGAACTGCACCGGGATTTCCGTCCCCTCTTTACTGATCAGATCGTTACGCCACTCTATGCTCTAGCAGTTAATTTTCCCCTAGTCGAAGTGACGGAAGACAATGGCCCCTTCCAAATGGCACGCGGCACTCATGTCATGCCTCGCGAAGAAGCATTGGTGAAGATTAGAGCGGGTGAAATTCCCGTTGAGTCTTTCCCCATGCAACTGGGTGATGTGATCATCCGATCGCCTTTGGCAATCCACCGAGGTTCACCCAATATCACCGCTCAACCCCGACCAATGGTAGTGATGGGTTATGTGATGCACTGGTTGCATACCCCTGTAATGGATTTGACGGTTCAGAAGGATTATTACGAGAGCCTACCGCAGCACCTCCAGGAAATGTTGCGCTGCAATGTGGTAGAGCAGCTACCAGAGAATAAGACCGAAACTTACATCAATTTCAAGTACTAATTCAACTACGCAAAAACATCAGAAGTCTACTCTAGATAGAGGATGGTTGGACCGCGATCGCTAACGATCAAAGTTCCATCCTCTATTTTTTTGCTGCTTCATTTCCTGGTGATGAGGATGGATTGCAGATAAGGAGTGAGAATGACTCAATCTGAAGCGAGATCTGGATTAGGCTCACAAGCAAACGTAGAAACCACAACCTACACTAATCCCGTTTATCCAGATTATTTTGCCGATCCGTATGTTTGGCAGCACCAAGGTATTTACTACGCGATCGGCACTGGGCCAGTAGAAGCCGCCGGAGAAGTAGAGGAAACTGGGCAGAGACGAGTTTTTCCGCTGTTGCGCTCTAATGACCTGATTAACTGGGAATTTGTCCAGAATGCTTTGCTGCGGCCTGACCCCAGTTTAGGAGATAATTTCTGGGCACCGGAGGTCGCTTACTGCGACGGCACCTTCTATCTCTATTACTCGGTGGGCCATGAAGATAAAAACCACCAGTTACGAGTTGCCACCAGCCAAGACCCTTTGGGGCCATACCAAGATGTGGGTGAACCGTTGTTAGATCCGCAGTCCTGCCCGTTCGCGATCGACCCCCATGCTTTCTGTGACGACGACGGGCAGTGGTACTTATTCTATGCTCAAGATTTTTTAGATACGAGCGAGAATACTCGTGCTGGAACTGCCTTGATGGTCGATCGCCTAGAAACCATGACCAAACTGGCGGGTGAAGGCAAAGTGGTGTTGCGAGCCAGATCCGATTGGCAAAGATTTCTCGCCGATCGCCCCATGTATGGTGGTGTCTACGATTGGCACACCCTAGAAGGCCCTTGTGTCCGCAAGTATGGCAATCGCTACTATTGCTTCTACAGTGGTGGACGCTGGGAAACGGATAGCTACGGGGTGGATTATGGCGTGGCGGATCACGTGATGGGGCCGTACTCGGATGCAGGCAATGAAGCAGGCCCAAGGGTTTTGCGATCGCATCCCGGTTACGTTCTCGGTCCGGGTCATAACTCAATTACGGTCGGCCCCGATGGCAAAACAGACTACATCGTTTATCACGCCTGGGATACAGGCATGGAAGCTCGACGCATGTGCATCGACCCCATCCACTGGACTCCAGATGGGCCGCGTTGTCCTGGTCCTAGTTGGACACCGCAAAGCATTGTATTAGGCTCGAAGTAATCTCAGCTTAAGTCGTGGGTTGGGGGTTGCGTTCTGCATACAGGTAATCGCAATAAAGTGCCCAAGCTGCGCCGGATAGAGCGGCTAGAGATCCAGCGATCGCGGCAGTCGCTCCCCAGCCTAGTGGACCAAGCCAATTGGTAAATTCCTTCAAAATTGCAGTACTGCCTTTCGCCACAATGTACGCAACGCCAGTTGCAGCCACGGTCACTAGCCCCACCTGGGTCAGCATTTCCATCAAATTGCTGTGGGACAAATCTTCTTCAAAATAAATCTTCCAAATTCTGGTGTACATCAGCACGTCGGAAGTACTGAGCAGCACTTGTTTTGGCAGTTCTCCGCCAAAAGTGGGTACCGCCACTGCTGCACCGCTGCCCACGGCGTAACCCGCGATCGCCAGGGCTACATCCAGTCGCTTTTTATCTAGGTTGCTCACGCTGCTCTCTCCTTGCGGTTGTCTTAGCAGACCACCAGTAATTTTGGCGGTTCTGCGAGCTATCCTAGCTTGAGACCCTAATTCCTTCCCACCCAGACTCGCCTTGAACCCGATAGCTGCCCCTCTTGCCGATCGTTTGCGCCCCCGCACTTTAGATGAATTTGTCGGGCAGGAGCATATTGTTGGCCCCGGACGACTGCTGCGACGTGCCATCCAAGCTGACCAGCTCGCGTCTGTGATTTTTGCAGGGCCACCCGGCACAGGCAAAACGACGCTGGCACGGGTGATCGCCAACAGCACTCAAGGGCACTTCATTTCGATTAATGCTGTTCTGGCAGGGGTGAAAGAGATTCGCGCAGCGGTAGAAACGGCTCAAGAACGGCGCGATCGCCACAATCAACGAACCATTTTGTTTGTGGATGAAGTGCATCGCTTCAATAAGTCGCAACAAGATGCGCTGCTGCCGTGGGTGGAAAATGGCACCGTGATTCTGATTGGAGCCACGACCGAAAATCCTTACTTTGAAGTCAACAAAGCCCTCGTCAGCCGTTCTCGAATTTTTCAGCTCAAGTCGCTCACCGCTGCTGATTTAGTTGGAGTTGTGTACCAAGCTCTGACGGATGCCGAACGAGGCTATGGCGATCGCGCGATTCAGCTTGATCCAGAAGCGCTAGATCATCTCGTTAATGTGGCGAACGGAGATGCTCGCAGTCTCCTCAACGCGTTGGAACTTGCGGTTGAAACCACAACTCCCGATCGCACAGGTATGATTCGCATTGATCTCGCAGTCGCCGAAGAGTCGATTCAACAGCGGGCAGTTTTGTATGACAAAGAGGGAGACGCCCACTTTGATATCATCAGCGCCTTCATTAAAAGTCTACGGGGCAGTGATCCAGATGCAGCCTTGTATTGGCTGGCTCGCATGGTCTACGCCGGGGAAGATCCGCGATTTATCTTTCGCCGCATGTTGATTTTGGCAAGTGAAGATGTGGGACTTGCAGACCCAGAAGCCGTCGCCAGAGTCAATGCCTGTGCCGCCACATTCGATCGCGTGGGGATGCCAGAAGGTCGCTACCCATTAGCCCAAGCTGCTCTGTATTTGGCAACCGCCCCAAAATCTAACAGTGTGATGGGCTTTTTTGATGCCTTGGCTGCCGTGGAGCGAGAACGCGAAGCAGATGTCCCCTCCCATCTCAAGGATGCTAATCGAGATAAACATAGTTTTGGGCATGGAGCCAACTACCTTTATCCTCATGCCTACCGCGATCATTGGGTGGCGCAGCAATATCTCCCTGCCGCTCTGCAAGGCCAAGTATTTTACCAACCTTCAGAGCAAGGGTTTGAAGCGGGCATCCGCACCCAAGTCGAGCGTCGTCGGGAAGCCCAACTGGCTGCGATCGCCGAAGGCTTAGATGTAACGGCTCCAGAAATTCTCACCTACAGCCCCACTAATAAAGCTCAAGAACGTTGGCTACAACGCACGCTATCTCAAACCGGAGAACGCTTGGCACAGGTCCGCGATCACCTGTTTGAAATGGCTCAACCCCAGCGGCACCACACAATCCTAGAACTCAATGGTGGCAACGGTTTACTCACTTGGGAAGCACTGCGCCGAGTCCCAGAAGGTGGTGTCTACGTACAGGTGCCAACCTCAACAGACGTAGAACGCTTACAAGCTCAAGTAGAAGCTTTGCCAGAGTTGCTACGACCGACAATTCTGCAAGGCCCTGTGCAACAACTACCCGCTTTATTAACGGCTCAGGCACCCGACATCCGGTTCGATCATATTGTGGGCCGCAACGTCTTAATGGCAGCAGTAGATAGACCTGGCCTAATTCACGTCTGGGTATCTCTCTTACAATCCGGAGGCCAAATCACATTGGCGGAAACAATGCCACGCCATAGCCAACGATTGTATCGATTGCTAGACCCAGCTCACGTTGAGCCTGATCTGTATCAACGATTAGTGACTGCTGAAGAAGCCGTCTACGCAGACACAAGCGATCCTAAGATGAGTTGGGACCACACAGACCTAAAGCTTGACTTTGAGCAAGCAGGATGTAGGGCTCAAACCGAGACAGTTCAAACAATTGCGGAAATGTATATCTCTGCCGCTTTAATCGAGCGATGGTTTGCGATTGCAGCTTATCCGCCTACCTATGCCAATCACCTCAGCCATTACCTGTCAGAATTAGAGATAAATTGGGTCGGCAAGCTGTTTCAGCGCTACTTACAAGAGAAAACTGTATCCTGGGTAAGCACAATTGCGTTTGTGCAGGCAGAGAAATCGCTTACTTAAAAGGCCTTTGGCGATCTAAACCGTTGTACATCATGGTCATCATGGGATCGGCCTCAGAGCGAGAGTTGGACTGATAGCGCTCTGCTTTAATGAATTTTTGGCTCAACATGAGACCCAGGAGCAAAGCCACCAACTGCAATTGCCAGGGTGCCAGAATAAGACCAAAAAGGACGCCTGTAATGGCTGCAACCGCTGATAAAATAGCGATCTCATCGCAGGATCGTTCGTAGATGAAAAATGCAGTAATTGCAATTCCCAAAGGAGCTAAGAACAACCAAGACATAGTCAATACGTTGTAAACACTGCTAGTTAAGATGACTTAACTATTGAATCAAGTTAGCATAATATTTGTTAATCTCTCTCCGTACAACGAAATAAGTTTCAAGGTAGAAGCAGTCTAGAAACTCAAAACTCGCTCTCAGTCTGCAGGAAGGGCTTGTCGGCTTTACTGAACACTAAGAGCAGTAATAGCCCTTGCACTACTAAAAAATTTGTCACAAGGAAAAATGTCGCTTCCTCAATAGGTAGCCCAAATAAATGCAGCCCAGTAGTATACACCTCTGATATGCTCCAAATGCCTTGGCCGATGGCAATGCGATCGGCTATCCAGAGGTACAAAGTGGGAGCTAAAGTGGCGGTGAGCCAAAGACGTTTGCGAACCCAAAGCTGTGCTCCGCCCACCAACCATTGCAAGGCTAGGATCGGGCTAGCCCACACCAAAATCAGCCCCAGATAAACGCCAAAATCGCGTTGTAGTAACCAACCACCCGCGAGACCTAAACCTGCCCAGATAATCGCTCCTCCTATATTGGCTGCGAGAGAGGATTTGAGTTCGCTGGGTTCCTCGGTATGAGCTAACAACCGATATAGCCATAATCCTGTCAGAATCGGCTGTAGCACAAAAAATAAATACTCTTCGATGGGCACATAGCCAACAGTACCTATTACGCGATCGCGGCCATAGTGCCACACATCGCGCCAAATTAGATAATTGTCCCAAGGTGTCGTGTAGATAAACGCTACAGCAGCAATCAAGAGCAGAGAGAGCCCCGCTTTACGACCTCCCACGCCTGCTAGAGGTTGCGGTTGCTGCAAGGCGAGTAACAAAATGGGCGGCAAGATAAAAATCAGGTGAAACAGTGAGTAAGTCATTTTTATGAAGTTATTTTTAAGGATTAGTCAGGCTCATAATAATTTTTAACCAGGGGTATCAGCAATAAATGCCAGCAGTAGAGCAATCGTTCTATTAACGAATGCATTACCGAGTTTATTGCTGAGTTCCGGTCCTACATTAAACGTGAAATGTTCTAGCAGCATCCTTCCAGAGGCTTGAATCGAATTAAATATCACTAGTTAAAATAAATCGCCAGTCGCTTTGCATCCCATGACTCACAACACTAGCGGTTGCACTAGGATACACTTCAAGCCTTGACAGCTCCAAGGCTAGAGCATCTTCTGTAGGAGCACAAAACATATGAGTGTATCTAGGTTGGGGAACTGCGATCGCTCCTACTTTGCCTACTCCCCACTGCACATGCAGTAAGGGCAGCATTTGGCCTGTGCTCTGTAAGCGGAGATCTTTAACTCCTTGGAGGGAGAGATAAGTAATAGGTCCACGATGCTTATTTAGTATCGGCTCTAGCTTCTGCATAGTCATGGCATCACAGCTATAGATACCAAGTGTCGTTGCCCGACAAAAAGCAATTTGATCAAATCGCTCTAGAACGCGAACCCAGCGACTGGCACTGCCATCTTCGGTATTCATGGAGATGGTGTATCCTGTAACACAAGTTGGCAACCCATCCGCGATCGCATGGCTAAGAATCCGCATCGAGAGCTGCTGTCTCTGGTAAAAGGGATGAACCTTCAAATCACACAGATACCACGCTGACTGCAAAGCTTCTGCCCGCCGAGTTTTTACCTGTCGTAAAACTCCTGCTCCTACAGCTGCTACGCGATCGCCATCAAGCGCCACATAGTAATTGACAGATCCTAAGCGGTCAAAAAAGGCGAAGTAATCCGATCCGTGGTCTAACTGAAAAAAGTCATCTCCCAAAGGGTAGCTAGCCATCTGCTCAAGGGCAGCAATACCAGATTGCCACTGTAATCGTTCCTCTAAGCTCAGGTGATGAAACTTCATAGCCGCACTCCTGCAACCACTTCCCGATAAAAGTATGAGCGATCGCTAGCCAGTAATTCAGCGCTGAGCTGCCGATCAACTGCAACATGCTCAGCCATCATTGCCGCCAAATCATGATCACCGTTCAGACGCCTACCCAGCAATATCCCTCCTGGTCGCAAACTTGCTGCCCCTGTAGCCAGCATTTGGTGTAAATCAGAAATGGGCATCCAATCAGAAATATTGGAGAATTGAATCAAATCGTAAGCATCTTGCTGAACCAGTCTTAACAAGACTTCTGTAAAAGGTCCCAGATGCAGTGCCAACCGTGAGGTACCTAGCTGACGAATTACTTCCTGAACTGCGGCTTGGAGATAAGGCGGTACACCATCCAAGCCAGCCGTATAGCGATCGCGCCATACCTGCGTCAAGAAGTAGTTCTGATCGGGTGCAAATTGCTGCAAAGCTTGAGCAAACACATCCGCAAAGTGCTCGCTAAAACTCCGATCCATAGAATAGCTCACTGCTGCGGGGCCAAAAGTCTCCATTAGTTTGTCTCGCTCGAATACAGCTGCAAACACTGCTGACCAGTGGGGATGAGCCATTGCCGCTTGAGGGTTATGAAGTGGGTCTATTCCCAGTTCAGCAAAGCGAGTTGCTAGCTCCCTAAAGAGTTGCTCAAACCTGCCAATTCGATTCACTCCAAAAGCGATCTGGTCCAGACGAGCATCCCAAAAGAGACGTATTGCTTCAGGGAGGTGAGTCTGTAAGCGTTGGTATCGTTGGAGGCGATCGCCCGCTTCTGCCTCTGGTTCAGATATCCCTGCGGTATTAGAGAACTGGAGAGAATCAGATGCTGCCCCTAACAACCGCCACTGCTCTGGTAGAGAGAGATGTAATAAAGCTGTCAGTTTGAGCGTGACTAAATGCAGTTGAGCAGGGTTGAGATCAACCGCATCAATCTGCGCGATCGCGGGATGGGCTAACAAACTCAGCGCTGTACAGCCTCCAGAAGCAACTAACAAGATTCGTAATGGATGCCCCTGTTGTTTTGCCAATCGCTCCACCAGTTGCCATTCAGTCAAAGGATCTTCTCGGACTTGGGAGAAAGCAATTTCAGAGGGAGGGCAGCAAATCGGCATATAGGCTCCAAAAATAATGTGCCCCTAATAGCAAGGCTTGAGCTAGAGACAGACGAGATCGAGCGTCTTGCCAACCAGGGCTCGCTAGTTGCAATAAGTCATGAGCATGCTCAGCATCTAGCTTTTCATGTACGGCATAGTGCGATTGGCTACCTGGCGCAACCCATGCTCGCTGGGTCAGGGTTCGAGCGATCGCAGCACTAATGCCCACATACAGATATTCGATCATCCCTAGCATCGCTGCTCCTACCTCCGCAGGTTGGGTAAGACAGTAGTTCAGGATAGCCTGATTGAAAGCTAAAATAGAGGTAGGGCAGGGCTTTGTCAATCCAGTGCTAGTAGCTCCCAATGCCTGGAGATACTGCTGGAATGTGTATTTGTGAGACCGCCAGCGATCGCCATGCCCATGCTCTTCAGCTACATTCTCTGCGATCACCAATCGCATTTCTAAACTGGGAATCCTAGCCAGGACAGCTGCCAGAGCCTGAGAGAAAGACTCTACAGCAAATCGGAACGGCGATTGGCTATTGCAGAAAGCCTCTCGACTAGTCGCGGGGGCTATCATCCAGCAGAAATAGGGATGATGTGGAAAATTATATGCGGCTGCAACCTGGGCGACAGCAGCATCTAACGTGGTGAACTGGATCAGATCTTCACAAACCAATGTGGGTGCAGATGGCATCAAGGAAGACAGCGTTGACAGTTTGGTCGGCAGCTCTAGCATGACTGCTTTTCTCCTTGAAACGTTACCAGCGCGACGCTACCCACAGAAGTCCGGCGAATACTAGCAACCACAAACTCGCGAACAAAATCGAAATATGAAGGGAGATAAGGTGCACCCCGAGATTCTAATTCTGCTTGCAGCTCTTTGTGGAGTTGAGGAAGATGATACCAAGGGACAGCGGGATACAGATGATGTTCTAGGTGATAGTTTTCATTGCACATAAAGAACCGAGTAACAGGGTTAGTTAGAAGCGTTCTCGTGCCTCGAATTAAGTCAGTTTCATGCTCTAGCAGAGTATGTTGGCTCATGCCTCGAATATTGACCATCCCATTGATCAACAACATGGGTATGAGCCAGCCATGTACCAGGAGCGATCGCGGGATAGGAGAAAGTACCACACCTGCAATCAGCAGTCCGAGCAATATAACTTCTAACCCAATCCACAGGCGATCGCGACGATTTCCCTGCCAAAATCCCAACAGAGGAATTGCGATAATATAAACGGGATAACCCACTAATAAACGTCCCCAGTGCATCAAGAAAACCAACCAACTCCAATGGGTGTAGTTCTTGTAGTGGTCAGGATCGCCTTGAGCACCCAAGTGCTTGTGATGTTTGAGGTGCAATACCTTATAGGCTGCATAGTTCTGCAAAACTGGTATCGCACAAACCATACTTAGCCCCCGATTCCAATGGGGATGAGGAGACAGGACACTATGCACTCCTTCATGGGTAAACAAACTGATGCCATGCAGAGCAGCAGCGGCCAGGATGTAGAGTGGCACACAAGCCCAGAGGCACCAAAAGCCACCCCAGTGAGTCGCCAAAACCCAAGCCGCAGCCGCAGCAAAGCTATAGAGGCCCATAAAGACCCATAAACGGCTATGGTGTGCTGCTTCTAGAAGATGCAGCGATCGCAGCAGATCGAGAGCAATTTTAGGACGGTCGCGATCGCTCAATGGACTCTCTACCGTCAGTTCTGTAAAAGTTAATTGAGGTACTAATGACTCGACGGTCATAGAAAAGTCACATAAAGGGGTGGATTGATTTCTACTATGGCTGTCTTGAGAAGTTTTCTCTCACTTGCATGTGTAGGTTTATAGACTGAACAGCGGACAGAGGCGATCGCAGTCTCAGCCTAGAACCACCCACTTCAGTGTTCTCTGCCAGCAGCAGGTTTGTCGTAGGATAGTCATTGGTGTACGTGAAACCAAAAGCCGCTTGAACAGCAACTCGACCATTCTTCAGCAAGCTGCCTTGGCAGTGCTTGAGCGCTCTCGTCAGCGTCCCACTCCTGAACAGGTGGTTCAGGCACTGTTAGCTGTAGAAAAAGCGAACAAGCAGCAAAAAATTCGTTACTCCTTGAATGATATTACGGGTGACTGGCGGCTTTGCTTCATCACAGGTACTCGCAAAACTCGGCAGCGGGCTGGAGTCGTGCTAGGAGCAGGCCGCTATGTGCCATCTTTGATCACGATCTCTCTTGCTTATGCCACATCTCCTTTAGCTGCAACTGCGACAGATAACGCATCCTACAGTACATCTTTTGAGACAGGTAACGTCACCAACCGAGTTCAACTGGGTCAGCTTCAAATGGCACTGTCAGGCCCAACTAAGCTGTTGAGCAAAAACAATATCTTGGCGTTTGACTTCACAAGAATCACTTTGCAATTGTCTAAATTCTCCCTATATCAAGGTACAGTTCGCGGTGGGGAAACCAGTGAAACTAAGTTTTATTCGGCGAGTGTGGGGATGGAGAAGCAAGCTTTTTTCAACTACTTCTTAGTGCAAGAAGATATCATTGCAGCCAGAGGTCGAGGTGGGGGACTGGCTCTGTGGGGACGGCAAGCATGAAATCCTCTTTCATTACTTTTCTGTTGCTACTCGTGTTGTCACTCTTCCCTGTTTCACCAGTAGAGGCAAAATCGTTTTGTCGTTTGCTTAGCGATCGCACCATTTGTATCCTTAGCATCAAACGCAGCGCCAAGAATTATTGGGAATACAGAGCCGCTGTCAGCGTGAATGGAGCGGCTAGACCCATTGAGGTGTATAACTGCCGCGATCGCCTACGAGTTCGTCAAGATGGAAAAGTAGTGCAGTTTGAGCCGGAAAGGGTAGGAGAAGTAATCTGTAATCTCATGCAACGATGAGAATGGAATCAGCGACATGAGGCGTGTAGGAGCACCATCAATGAACGACCAATTTTTGCTATCTGCCAATCACTGGCAAGATTGGGCGACAGTACTAGGTTACTTAGCCTTTACTCTCTTCATTGTCTGGCGTGTGCTTAGTCCTCGGTAGCCAGCGATCGCTTTCATGCGTTTTGCTCAGCAGGTACGGGATTCCCATCCCTTCTACGCTAATCCACCCTGTTTCTTAACTTAAAGGAAATATAGACTGGGAGAGCATTCAGTTTGGTGAAGCGATTCTCGTCTCTGTCCTATCACTCAAGCTACTAACCCACGTTGCTCCAGGAACTTCCTTATGCCTACCAGAGAAGACATCTTACAGAACTTTAATCCCAATGATATTGGCCTCGACAACGGTAACTTGTTGGGTCTCCCTTTCAACTACGAATCTGCCCAAACCATCGTATTCGGTGTGCCCTGGGAAGTGACGGTCTCGTATGGTGCGGGTACAGCCGCAGGCCCTCAGCGCGTCCTAGAAGCTTCTCGCCAACTAGATATCTACGATTTTGATCATCCAGAGGGTTGGCAGCAGGGCATCTTTATGGCTCCAATTCCAGAACATATTCAGCAGAAAAACGAGAGTCTACGGCAGGATGCCACTCGCATCATTGCCCACATGGAACAAGGAAGGCAGATTGAAGCTGATCCAGACTTGGCAAAGCTACTGGAAACCGTGAATCAGGAATGTGAAGCGGTAAACCAATGGCTCTTTGAGCAAGCTAAAGCAGCAATGGCGCAAGGAAAGCAGGTCGCAGTGATTGGCGGCGATCACAGCGTTCCCTTGGGCTGCATTCAGGCCTTGGCTGAGCGTTATTCAGAGTTTGGCATCCTCCACATTGATGCTCATGCTGATTTGCGCCAAGCCTATGAAGGGTTTCAGTACTCCCATGCCTCCATTATGTTTAATGCCCTAAAAGTGCCTCAAGTCTCAAAGCTGGTTCAAGTAGGGATTCGTGACTTCTGCCATGATGAAGTCAGTTTAATTCAGCAGTCAGGCGGGCGAGTCTCCACCTACTACGACCCTCTACTGAAGCAAAAGCTTTATGCAGGCGTGCCTTGGCTAGAACTCTGCAAGCAAATGGTGGCCGAGCTTCCCCAACATGTTTACATTAGCTTTGATGCTGATGGCTTAGACCCCAAACTTTGTCCTCATACCGGAACTCCAGTGCCCGGTGGCCTGGAATTGGAACAGGCGTTTTGCTTGTTCCGTGAAGTGGTCAATAGCGGTCGAAAAATTATTGGTTTTGATGTGTGTGAAGTGGGTGATGACGAATGGGATGGCAATGTTGGGGCTAGAGCTGTTTATAAGCTTTGTAACTTGATGGCTTTATCACGATCTGCTTTAGCTACCTCAGTGTGGGCTTAATGGCAGTTGGTCAAGAAGTTTAACTGATTGAGCATACTAAGGCAAGCTTTGATTTTGCCACCTATTTTGAACCAGGGGGGGCGGGGTTGCCTTTCTAGACAGGATAAACCCCGACACCTGTTCAAGCATTGAAAAGGATTGTTGTAGCAAAGAACATGCAATCCAAAGGCCCACTCAGCGAGAGGGCACAGTGAGGTTTTGCCAGTCAACTTTACCAGCATGGACTTTGACCGTCTCAATAGGGATATCCTCGGGAAGCAAAGTCGTGAGAACTTCATCATTTAGAGATGTCAAGACAGCTAATCGATTCGCTTGTTGCTCAATGCTCTTCTCAAACAGATTACGCGCGACTCTAGCATTGCCAAACGTTGAGTTTCGGTTCGCATAAAGCTCTGCAAACATCGTTTGTAGTTTATCTCGCGTGGAGGGAGTCAAGTGAAAATGACTTTTGCCACACATCTTTTCAAAGATGGCAAGCAGTTCCTCCGGTTTGTAGTGGTTGAAGTAAAAATAGCGATTGAAACGAGATTTCAAGCCAGGATTGGATTCAATAAAAGTGGTCATCTCATCCGTGTAGCCTGCCACAATAATCACTAGGCGATCGCGGTAGTCTTCCATGCGTTTCAGCAAAATATCGATCGCTTCCTGACCAAAGTCACGTCCTGCTTCTTTAGGCACTAGGGCATAAGCTTCATCAATAAATAGAACGCCATCCAGCGCCGAGTTAATTAATTCATCTACTTTCTGAGCCGTTTGGCCGACATAACCCGCAACTAAACCTGTGCGATCGGTTTCTATCAAATGTCCTTTCTTCAGAAATCCCAGGCCGTGATAAATCCGCCCCATCAATCGCGCCACGGTAGTTTTGCCCGTTCCCGGTGGCCCACAAAACACGGCATGGAGTGACACTGAAGTTTGAGCTAAACCCCGCTCAGCTCGAACTTTCTGAATTTTGAGAAAGTTGGTCAGGGTTTTCACTTCTTCTTTAATATTTTCCATCCCAGTCAAATCATTGAGTTCAGCTAGTGCTTGCTCTAAAATCTCTTCTGGCTGCTCTGGGGCGGGAGTTGCAGCAGCTTGTGGCGCTACTCCAGAGTTTGTACCAGGATTTGATGTGGGACTTGGTGGGGGGGGAGCAATCTGAGAGACAGCTTGTAATCCTGCTTGATAACTCTCTAGTTTCTGATAGGAATGCAGCAGTTGCCAAATCAGAGACAAAGATTCCAAATCTTGTAAATCCACTGTGTCATCTGCTTTGATGATGACTTGGGCAAATTTGTAGATAGCATTGATCACATCTCCTACATGATTGGTACCTTTTTCCTCATCTAGTTGATTCAAAATTGAGGGTAATATCAACTGCTCAGGTTTTTGGTCTTTGGTGAAATCTAAAAGAAGCTGCAACGTGATTTTTTGATACTGCAATTGCACTTCCGAGGAAGCTTCCCAAAGATTAACAGCAGCATTGAGTTTCTCTGCATCTTGCTTAACCAGAGCATAGACCACTAAATAGGCCATTAATTCAGCAGAGCTTAACTTACCAGTGCTACGGCCACAGAGCTGCACAATTTTGGCTAAATCTATCAAGATGGCATCCGCAAATCTAGCATCTGCGCTTAGCAGTGGCGAGAGCGACTTATAGAGCAGATTTGCTTCTTTTCGCAGCAGTCTAAAATTCACAAAGTGTTTGAAATCCACAAAAGGCTCCTCTGTTGGCGATCGCGGGGCAGCTAGCAACGCTTCATGCTGCTGAATTTTAATCTGTTTGCCTTTGGGCGTCAGCATCATTGAGAGCGAATATCGCCCTATTCTAAATTCGCTCACCGTTAAATCTCACCCGGTTGGATGATCTATTTGGGTCGTGACGCCACCTAACAATCTTGCCTATTCTAGATGCATCAGTTAATCATCCAACCTAATTCAGCGAATATTCATCCTTAGGAGGCACTTATGCTACATCATCTTTCTGTTTCCGTTAAAAATCCTCAGCACGTTGCCAGCGTCTTAGCAGAAGTTCTCCAGGGTCGGATGATGCCATTCCCTCCTAACCCTGGCAGCTACATTGTCTTCGCCGCTGATGAATTCGGGACTGGAATTGAGCTGTATCCTTTGGGCAGTGAACTAATTCCCGATGCATGGGAAGGGCAGGCAGGCTTCCAAATCAACGAACAGCAGTCTTCTCAATACACGCCTGTTCATGCTGCTTTTTCTGTATCCCTCAGCTTAGAAGAGATCGAACGCATTGGTGAGCGGGAAGGCTGGCGGGTGCTTCCAGCCAACCGAGATGGCTTGTTTGACGTGGTTGAGTTTTGGGTAGAAAACCGCTTGATGCTGGAATTCTTCACACCTGCGATGGCCCAAAAGTACATGAATGTCTTTAGCCCAGCAGGCATCGAACAGGCTGCCCAGCAATTTGTCACGACCGCAGAAGCCCGTCGATAATAAGTTTTTCTCAGGCGATCGCGTTTCGGTAGAAGGTCTCCATCTCTGTAAACCATTGCTGGCGCGAGTCATCCCAACTATAAAACATATGTCCACCTTGGAAATGTTTTAGCGTCAAGTTGGGGCGGATCTCAGGGTCAAGCTTCAGGAGATCCGCTAGGTGATTAGAGGCAAAGTAGGGAGTCACCAGATCAAAAAATCCGTGGGTAATATACACCTGCATATAAGGGTTCAGTGTCATTCCTATCCGCAAATCATCCACTGCACCAATAAAGCCTTGTTTTAATTCTCCTTTGAGATCAAACTGCCAAGCTTTAAAGGTTTCCAGATTCAGGAGGTGGTAGGTCAAATCTGTTTCCAGACCCAAGGTATCTCGCAAGTGGCTGTTGATTGCTCCTGTAAACAGGCGATCGAGTCCATCTAGCGTGGGGTCAATTCCTTGGTAAACGGTGCGATCGGGAAAGGGATCGATCGCGGTGATTGAGGCATCATACAACCCCACAATCCGCTGGCGATCGCGCAACAGTTCTCTCGAAAAAACTTCAATATCAACCCGCCCAGCCTGTCTCTCTACCAAAGACAGCGGCAACCCAATCAAATTGGCGATCTGTTGATAGGCTGATTGGCGTTCCTCAGAAGTTAGCGCATTTCCCATCGCCAGTAGTGGAATCAGCGTCCTACGGGCAAAGAGTTCGGCTACGGCCATATGGGCAGATAGATCTCCGGGTTCTCCAGCCCACTGAGCGCGTCCATGATGAGCTGCTGCCGCGGCCAGGGAAGGTAGCAATGTGGCCCAAGAAGTGAGATTGTAATCATTTCCACCCAGCAAGCTGAATTCTAAGGCGGGAGAGATTAAAATCGCTCCGGAAAGACCGATACCAAACTCCTGTTGCAGCTTGCGAGCCAACTTAGCAACCCGGAAGCCACCATAACTTTCCCCTGCAATAAAGATAGGAGATAACCAGCGTTTGTGGCGCGAGAGAAATCTTTGGATAAACTCTCCCAATGCCTTTAAATCCCGCTCCACTTCCCAGAACTCTACTTCCTTGGGTTTCTCTGCTTCCGTGCTGCTAGGTGTCTCACTCGATTTGTCCTGCTTGTCTTTGTTAGCTGGCAAACTACGGCTAAATCCCGTTCCGATCGGATCAATAAACACCAAATCTGTAAAACTGAGCCAACTTTCGAGGTTGTCGACCAATCGCACCGGAGGTTTCGGCAAGCCACCATTGGCATCAAAATAGATCCGTTTTGGCCCTAGCGCACCCATGTGGAGATAGGCAGAAGCAGCCCCAGGTCCACCATTAAACACAAAAGTCAGAGGGCGAGTCGTTGCTTCATCTGTTTCAGCTAGATAGGCAACGTGGAACATTTCTGCCACAGGATTTTCTTGGTCAAACAGCGTTTGCCACTCGGCTGAGGCGGTATAGCGAATCCGGCGATCGCTCAGCGTCAGGGCATGCTCGGTGATACTGGATTTGCGAGCAACGGGGGAATTAGGGGTGTCAGACATAAGTTCAGGTTGGGCAACAGCTTAGATAGAGGTAGTTCTTAAACTAACATTCAGAATAATTCCTGAAAATCGGCAATCA
Organism: Trichocoleus desertorum AS-A10; assembly: GCF_039962155.1. Classification (NCBI taxonomy): domain Bacteria; kingdom Bacillati; phylum Cyanobacteriota; class Cyanophyceae; order Leptolyngbyales; family Trichocoleusaceae; genus Trichocoleus; species Trichocoleus desertorum. The sequence goes on from NZ_JAMPKN010000011.1 coordinate 167,995, forward strand.
TCACTGCCTCAAGTATCAAGAGAAAGATCAGACCAACCCAGGAAAGCCGGTTGCATAACTGGCTTGGATGACGTTGCCGTCTAAGCCTTAGGGCTATGCTACAAATCTGTAGAATTGCAGCCAGGAGCAACAACCCTAGTAGCCATAGAAATCCACGACCAGGACCATAAAGCAAAAAGCCAGTGAAGTCCAGCGGTTTGACTCCCGGTGCCATCCCTAAGAGAATGAGGGAAAGAATCAGTAGACTGCCAACTAGAGCCAGCAGCCAAAACAAAATCCTGATGACTAGATTCATAGGCTAAGCAACACGTTATCTGGCAGCGCAACGATAAAGTTGATAAGGCACGCCAATACGATGATAGTTTTCCTCATCGCGATCGCAAGCTACCGTCTCTCCTCCCGAATTAGCTTGGCTTGGCAAGCTGAGCTGCTCTGGAAATTCTCTTTGTCTCAAGCCACTGCCAACAATCCACAAATTAGGTGAAGTGGAGACAGGCGGTTGCACGTTGGCTAAATTCTGCCAGAGCTGGTTGTAGGTGGGTTGGCGGCTCAAGAAGCCAAAAGAGATGTTTTGATTGAGTGCCGGAGAAGTGAGCGATCGCCGATGCACTTCCAAGTCGAAGCTCAACCCTAGAGCAACTTCCAAGAGTGTGTCATAACCTGTCACCACCATTAGAGGTTTAGTGGGTTCCAACATTAAATTCTGAGCTACCTGTTGCGGCTGGTAAGGTTTCTGAAAGATGAAACCCATTCCTAAAAAGATACAGCTAAGGAGACCAACCACTAAAACGCTGATCTGAACTCGGTAAACACTCCAGTAGTGAGACCAGGCCATTCTAGGAGGCAGAGAGCTATTTTGAGATAGCTGGGTTAGGCTTGCTCCTAATAAAGCACAGACCGCTGGATAGTAGACAAAGTTGTAGCGCGGCACTACCGTAATGTCTTTGCCTAACACATAGACAATCCCCAAAAATTCCAACAGCACACACAGAATAAAGCTGGTCAAAGTGATGGTTGCTAAACGAGTCTCTGGCTGTACCCAAAGCTGCTTCAAGCCCTGGATGGCATGGCGCATAAGCCAAATTGCAAACACCAACATCAATAAAGCCGCTGGAATAGCGATCCAGAGTGGCTGATTCTCTACAGGGAAGGAGATCACCATGATCAGCCAAGCCGCAGGTAGTTGATAGAGCGGTGCTAGCTTATCGAGCCAACTGGATTGAAAGGGAGATAGCCAATCCGTTTCTGGGCGGCCTGTGTGGCTGAGTAATGTGGGCAACCAAGGGAGATAGCTCAAAGCCACTCCAGAAATAGCTAGCGCGATCGCCCCCCAGTGGTAGCGGAAGATTCTGGAGCGTTGCCAAACTGCCATCCCCACTAAGGTAACGACTTGCCCCACAAACGCCAACAAGAAAAAGTAGTGGATATAGAAGCCAATGCCATTGACCAACATCCAACCGAGCCAAGGCAGCGGTCTGAGCCGTCGAGATTGCCACAAGTCTTGCTGCATCTGGACTAAACCCAACAATGCCAGCGTAATCAGCAACATTGGCAAGGTATAGTGACGGGCCTCCTGCGAGAGATACACCGCAAAAGGAGACACCGCCATCAAAGCTGCTGCCATCAAGCCTGCCTTGGGAGCATAGGCAACGCGATTTAGTCCATAAATAGCTACGATCGCTGCAACTCCAAACAAAGCCGGGAGCGATCGCAACTTCCACACCCAAGACTGGGCCAATGGGTTGATCCACTGCAACCAGCCATGCAGCAAGCAAAAGAACAGCGGCGGATGCACAGACTCAGTGCTAACAGTTTGGGCGATTTGCGGACAACTAACACCCGATTTGAGCGTGAAGACCTGATCCAGCACCGTATGTGGAAACAGCACATTTAGCGGCACATCATAGTAGCTGCGACCAAAGCTAAAAATCGCCGTAATCACTTCATCCAGCCACAGAGGTTTGGCATCCAAGTTCCAGAAGCGTAACGCTGTGCCCAACGCGATCGCTCCGATCAAAGCCAAGTAGTGTAAACGTTTCATGCGCCCAAGATCTCATCATCCACTGAAAAGTCTACTGCCGCTGTGTCCCGACCGGAAACGAGATAATCTTGGTGAAACGAGTCTTTCAGCCCAGAAACAAGATCGAACTTAGGTTGCCAGTTGAGTTCAGCGATCGCCTTTTGCACCGAGGCGAAGAAGTGTTGGGTCCGCAGGGGAAAGGCTTTGCGCTTACCGAAATCAAATTGTTTGGGGTCGTAATGCACAATCTCAACCGCATCTGCCGATTTTCCCGCAGCCACGGCACAGGCGCGAGCCAAGCCATCAAACGTGATATAGCGATCGCCCGAAATATTGTAGACTTGCCCGATTGCTGTCGGATTCCCCAACACATTTGCCATTGCTTGAGCTAAGTCTTGCACATGCCCCAATTGCGTCAAGTGCAGACCATGACCCGGAATTGGAATCGGGCGATCGCGAACAATACGATCAAAAAACCAAGCTTCTAAGTCGTTGTAGTTTTGCGGGCCGTAGATATAGGTGGGGCGAATTGCAGTAAAGGGCAATCCCTGCTCCGCCAGATAAGCTTCCGTTTCGTGCTTTCCACGATGCCGACTTTTGGGGTCTACCGCGTCTCCTTCCACATGCGGCATCTGCTCTGATTTCAAATACACTCCCGCAGAACTCATGTAGACAAAATGTTGTACTTTGTCTCGGAACAGATCTGCTAACGGTTGAGTGTCACCTAACTCTCGACCGTTGTTATCAAAGATGGCATCAAACGTCTCTGCGGCTAGTTTATCTTTGAGTTGAGCAGGGTCTGTGCGATCGCCCTGAATCTGCTGCACTCCCGCCACCGGGGCAGGTTTATTTCCCCGATTAAACAAAACTACTTCATGCCCTTGCTCAACCAAAATTTGGGTCAGGTAGACCCCAACAAATCGGGTGCCACCCATAATCAAAATCCGCATATTCAGACCTCCTCACAACCCAGCTTTATTATCTTAAGACGTGGGAGGGAAGAGGTAAAAGTCAGGAGTCAGAAGCTAGGAGCCAGAAATCAAAAGTTAGTAAATAATAGTGAGGATTCAGGCTAAAGGCAATCACCGTGAAAAAGCGATCGCCCTTAGCCTGAATTTATAGCCTGCTCTATGCGTTTTGAAGTCTGCCTGTTTCAACCAGGCGATCGAGGGCAGCTTTGACATCTTGTTGGGGGTAATTGAGCTGGTAGGCAATCATTACGACACTCCAAACAGGACGCCGCCGGACTACATCAAAGACGCTTTGCTCTAAGTTAGTCATTGGAATTTCTCCTCTGCAAAACTTTGGGCTATCATTCTCCCTACGTTACCTTTGATGAGGCATTCAAAACTCCGTCAATGAGCGCAAATTTTGTCACCCAAAAAGCCTGATCACCAAGGTTAATCTACCTTAAGGAAGGAATAGGTCATAGATGGAGCTGCGTCACGGCAATTTTGCCAGAGAAACAGACATCGACATCACTACCTAGAGTGCGATCGCGTTTGGAATATTCTCCTTTGTAAATTAGGGAGTCTTCCTCAACAGCATAATCAATCGGTAGTGGTTGCTTACAGGAATCACAAAACACGACCTCTGGATCAGGATCACCGGGTTCCAAATGAGGGAGATTGACATTCCAAAAGCTGCCGAGCTCTAGGGGGCGATCGCGCAGCTGGGTTAAAACCTGAGCAGTCCAACGAGCGGCTGTATCCCAATCCACATTACGTCGTCCTTTGCGATAGTGAGATATAGCCACGCCTGGAATTCCATGTAATGCAGCTTCGCGCACGGCTGCTACGGTTCCAGAAATATATACATCTGCGCCCAAGTTGCCTCCAGCGTTGATCCCAGACAGGACAAATTGGACTTTGGGAAAGAGATGGCTGATCGCGATACGGACACAATCGGCAGGAGTGCCTCCGATCGCATACTCGGCGGGCGATCGCTGCTCAATATGAATGGGAGCGGTAGTCGTGACGCGGTGACCACAACCAGACCATTCTAATTTGGGAGCGACCAGCACACCTGTTCCATTCACGGCCTTTTGCAAAGCTCGAATTCCAGGGGCATCAATACCATCATCATTGGTGAGAATTAGAGTCATACTGGGTGGGGGCTGAATTAAAACGGGCACAAAGGGAATTGGCCTTATTTTAGGGGGGCGATCGCGTGATTAATCAAGTAGCTGCTCAATTAGAATGATGCTAGAGCCTGCTCCATCCTTTGAACCTGAGGCACGATGGATTTTAGTCAAGCGCTAGCTGCAAAACGAGACATCATTGTACAAACCTGGATTGAGACAGTTCGCCAGGATTTACAGATTCCGGCGGTTGACGAGCTACCGCGATCGGCAATTCGGGATCATCTTCCTGATGTGCTTGTAGGCATGGTTAGCATTCTCTCCCAGACTCAAAATAATGATATTCAATCCATTGTTGAAAGAAGTTTAGAGCATGGGGTCTTACGGGCGGCTCAAGGTTTTGCACCCAATGAAATTGCTCGTGAGTATCACCTTCTACGTCGGGTCATCTTTGCTACTCTGGAAACCGATTTTCTCAAAGGAACGGTGTCGGACGTAATACGCGCATATAGCTTAATTGACACCATGATTGACGAAGCGATTACCCAGTGCTTCAACAGTTATGTGGAAGAGCGCTTGTGTGAGTTGCACCAACTCCAAAGCCAAGCAGAACTCACAAACCAGGAACTCACTCGCTTAGTGAAAGCGAATCAAGACAATCTATCCCAACTAGCTCATGAGCTAAAAAACCCCCTCAATTCCATTATTGGCTACTCAGAGTTGATGTTGCGAGCGTCTCGCAAGGTGCCAGAGACACGAGACACCACGTCCCATGTAGAGCATATTGAGACTGTCGTTCGTAATGGTAGACAGCTACTACGACTGATCAATGATGCCCTCGAGATTTCCCGCTATGAGGCAGGCAAAATGGACCTGCATCCAGAACCCACTGAAGTACGTTCTGTGATTAAGGATGTGGTAGAGATGCTCAAGCCTTTGGCAGATACCAAAGCTCTAGAGCTTGTGGTTGATTGCGATCGTGCCCCTGCAGCGGTGTATACAGATTCTCTACGCTTACAGCAAATTGTTACCAATCTCCTGAGTAATGCAATTCGCTACACCAAATCAGGCACGATTTGGCTCTCCTGTGAGACTTTAGGCGATCGCCAATGGTTGTTGGCAGTTAAAGACACCGGAATCGGGATTGATCCAGAAGAGCAGTCATTGGTTTTTGATCCCTTTTACCGCGCTGAGAACAACGAAGTGCATGTGCCAGATAGTACTGGATTAGGCTTAGCGATCGTCTCCCAACTCGTCAATCTCATGCAAGGCAAAATTGAGCTGAAATCTCAGCTGGGAGTAGGCTCTACCTTTACTGTGATCTTGCCTCTAAAAATTCAAGCTTAGGAAGCATAAGGTCTATATTTAAGAATTGCTTTTTCCATGGAGCACAAAAAAGCAATCCTCTACTAAACCCTCACAAGTGGCTACTGCGAGGGACTCATTGTGTCTTTCAAACGTAAAAACGCATTAATCCTAGCCATTAACTCGTCATAGTCAATTGGTTTGCGGATGAAGTCGTTGGCTCCCAAGTCTAATCCTGCTGGAGCACTGGCACTCTCAGACGCAGTAATCAAAATCACTGGGATGAACGGTAAGCTTTTATTTTGACGGATGCGCCGGGTTAGTTCATAACCATCCATACCAGGCATCATGGCATCGATCAGGGCTAAGGCAGGAGGTGACGCTTCTAAAAGAGCTAGAGCAGATTTACCATTTCTGGCACTATCAACCTCAAATCCTTCTTCAATCAAAATTGCTTCTAAAAGAGACAAATTATCGGGCATGTCATCAACAATTAAAATGCGTTTGGCTGGGGGGTGAGCTTGAGTAGGAGACATAAAACTATTTTTTAGGTGGAGGTGTTATGGCCCTTCATATTAGTGATTGAAGGGTTAACTTACCTCCGTCTTAAGGTGATCCCAGCTACTAAGCACCTCAAACCAAAACCATTTCAGGCCAACATCAGATCTGTAGCGATCGCCCTCAGTTAACCTCGCTTGGCCCTTCATTCCAGCGACTCAGCTCACTAAGGATAGAGAGGTAAGCTTAAACCTGAGGTAACTCGAAAGCTTAAGAAAGAGGATGCTGGAGGTGTAGTTTCCAGATCCCCTGCTCCTAGTCCTAGACTCAGCAAACCAGTAATGACCGCTGCTAGCAAGAGTTTTTCTGCCATTGCAGTAGCCCCTCAGCTCAATTTCATATCTTAAAGATACTCCTTTAAGTCGATGACAGAAATCCTCCAAGTAAATGACCCAACTGGGTGAGTCGGGAGCATGGGAGCGATCGCGCCTAACCGAATAAAAAAGCACCCAATTTCTATGCCAAATTCAGGCCCAATGAATAGTTTTTTCTACTAAAAATAGCAGCCATTCGTTATAGAAATATTTGCAGGCAGGGAGCAGAGATGGGGGGCGATCGCCAGCAAAATTAGACTGCGATGAACCATAACTAATAAATTAGAATTCTCTAACTATAAAAGCCCCAGTAATTTCTAGGGCTTTTATAGTTAGAACTTCAATAGATGCATGCTTCAAGCCTAACGGTTTTTATGGCTGTTCCGACCGCCTTCACGCCCAATTTCTGCCATGTGATCGCGGTCTTGGCTGACTGTTTCGCCACCTTTACGCCCAGCTTCTCTAGCTTCTTCAGGGCTAAACTCATGAGCAGTGCCTTTCTCGTGTGCAGCCTTGCCACCCATGCTAGCAATCTCACGTTGCTTGCTTTCGTCCATGGAGGCAAACCCCTGTTTCCCTTTCTCTTCCTTCTTTTTATTTGCCATAGAAAGACTCCTTGCTTCAGCGACTATTAAACTTTGTTGAAACCCAAAATCATTACAAGTGATTCACTTGTTGTCTCTAGCCTAAAAAAACAGATGTACCGCTTCCTCCGACTAAGGATTGATAATTAAGAATTAAAAGAGAAAATTTTTCCTTCTAATGACGGAGAGTCATAATCTAGCCCTTTAGACATAGAATTTGGCGTAAATCTAGCCCATTCAAGGTTATAGTAGCCAAGCATGAAAAGCTCACAGAATAAATGTAGTAGCAGTTCTTAATAGATTTTTTAATCAAGAATTTTCAGAAATTTTGATTAAAAAGTTGCGATCGCTCTTACTCCTCCAAATCGCTAATTTTCTGATTCACTCCCTTACGGATTCCGTCTGCATTCTTTAATCTCTGTAACAATTGTTCATAATTCGTCTAAGCGGTGTATCGTGAAAACATTGGTTTAGAGATACGTGCGTATGAGACACTTCCTCATTAACATTCGCTGTTGGAGTGGTTTGCTTCAACGCCTGGTTCTATGCCTAGCGTTAGTTATGTTGGCTGTGCAGTTGGTGGCCTCACCTGCTAGCGCCACTGGAATTTATGAGATGCCTAGCTCGCCGCCACAAACGCTGCTTTTGGACCAAGCTGATGTCATTAGTCGCCTCAACGAAGGCAAAATTACTAAGGAATTAGAAGATTTATCTCAGCAAACTGGGAACGAAGTTCATTTGGTCGTGATCCGTCGCCTTGACTACGATGAGAGTCCAGAAGGGTTTACGAATAAGCTGTTTGAGAAGTGGTTTCCCACCCCTGAAGCCCAAGCCAAGCAAACGCTTTTGGTGCTAGATAAAGTGACGAATCAGGCGGCAATCCGCACGGGTGACCAAGTAAAAGCGGTGATGTCGGATGCGATCGCAACTAGTGTGGCCCAGGAAACGTTGCTGGTACCGTTGGTGCAGGGTGACAACTATAACCAGGCGTTTTTAGATGTGAGCGATCGCTTGGTAGCAGTGCTTTCGGGTCGGCCTGATCCGGGTCCACCTCAAGTTGTGGACAATGTACGGGTGGAAGGAACATTCGCCACGGCGGAGAAAACCGAGCAGGAGCGAGGCAATTCTTTGGTTTGGGTGGTTGGGTTGTTGGTTGCTGCCACCGTGATTCCAATGGCGACTTACTATTTCTACTTGTTTTTACAGTCTCGGGCATAGAACCGAGCCTTGGGGGCACTCGCCCCCAAACCCCCGCTGAGGGACGGTTGCGTCCCCCAGACCCCCTCCAAACGAGCCTAACTGTTAGCGTTTTGAGTCTTGGGTTGCCATTTCTTAATTTCTGGCTCCTAGCTACTTCTTAATTTCTGGCTCCTAGCTCCTGGCTTCTAACTCCTCACCTTTCACTCCCTTCATCCTTCCTCCCTCATCCTTCTCTAGTCCTGCACATATTCCTGTCCAGCGAGCATGGCGGTTTCAGCTCGGACGAATTCTCGGCCTAGGTAGGCGGCGTGATCGAGTTTGGTGACGAGGCTAGGTTCTTTGGACTCAAAGAGTTGGATGCAGAGTTCTTTGGCACTTCTGGCACTGTAGATTTTGGTGTGAGTGCGTTCTACTTTTCCCCGGACTGGGATGACTTCGCCTGTTTCTGGGTCAACGGCTAACCCGCGATCGTTGATGGTGTTGGTGTAGTGCTTGGCGCAAATTTGGTTGGTTTCGCGATCGATGTAGATGATGAAGTAGCCGCCTGGATCGAGGTCGATATAGCGGTTGGATAATTTGTTGTCGAGGACGGTAACTGCTTCAACAATTGGATTCATGGGAATGCGATCTCTGGACAATTTCTCTGCACGTTGATTGTGACCTTGACTACATTCTACGAAGAGACCAGCTCTCTTGCGAATTGAGTTGAACATGCTGGGGCTATCTTTTAATTCTGGCGCTGGAAGCGGCCTAAGTGCTCTTCTCCTTGGCGCTCTAGGATTGAGTTGGCGACAGGTGCTAACTCTAGAATTTGGAAACTAGGTCGAAAATACTGCTGAATCTGGGCGGGTGTGATGCCAAAGGGAGGACCACCCGGACGGTCGTGGGTGAAGAACAGTGCTAGAAGTTGTCCTTGGGGTTTAAGCAAGGTGTGGACGAGTTGCACATAGTCAGCTCGCTGTTCTGGGGCGATCGCGCAAAAACAGGTATGCTCAATCACGTAGTCAAAACTACCAGGAAATTCGGTGGCTAAATCAAAAATATTGCGCTGGAGGAACTGGGCTGGGTTCTGACTAGTTTGAGCTAGGGCGGTGGCGGCAGCGATCGCGGCTGGCGCGAAGTCAAACCCCATCACTTCAAAACCATGAGCCGCAAATAACAGCGCATCATACCCTCGTCCACAACCAAGTACAGCAGTTCGGCCTGGTTTAGGAGCAGGAGATGAGTTTAGCAACTTGACAAACGGTGGTGCAGCTTGTCCAATATCCCAACGGTCTGTACCTTCGCGATACCGTTGCTGCCAATAATCTGCTTCTCGAACTGACACCATAAGTACTATTCTCTTCAACCTTACCTAGTCTAAACAAACTCTATGGTTGACTCGGCTTTGGCTCGACCCCATACGACAGTTGTGTTGGCAATGAGTGCAGATGGCAAAATTGCCGATGTAAGGCGATCGCCCGCTCGGTTTGGTTCTGCTGCGGACAAAGCTCATTTGGAAAAACAAGTGGCTCAAGCAGATGCAGTACTGTTTGGGGCGGGTACGTTGCGTGCTTATGGCACGACGCTGCGGGTCTCTCACTCGGAACTGTTGGAGATGCGATCGCAGCAGGGCAAACCCGCTCAACCTGTGCAAATAGTTTGCTCTCGCTCTGGCAAATTTGACCCCAACCTGCGTTTCTTTGCTCAACCTGTACCCCGCTGGTTGCTCACAATTACCCTTGGGGCAAAAGTTTGGCAGGAGAGAGCTGAGTTTGAGCGCATTCTGGTGGCTGAGGCACCTGAGGTACCTGAGCAAACCTTGGACTGGGAGCAGGCTTTTCAGCAATTAGCCACGTTGGGAATTCGGCGTTTAGCGGTGCTGGGAGGTGGCGAGGTAGTGGCTTCCTTGATGGCTCTGGATTTGATTGATGAACTGTGGCTGACGGTTTGCCCCTTGATTCTGGGTGGAGCGATCGCGCCTAGCCCAGTGCAAGGTTTAGGTTTTTCGGCAGAATCAGCGCCCCGCTTAGAGTTGCTCTCGGCGGAAGCTAACGGCCCCGAAGTTTTTCTCCACTATCGCCTGCAACGCTGAAAAGATTGAATTACGCTAGAGAGCGGATGGCCCTAACTCCAGCAATCATGGTCGAACAACTCCAGCCCCGGTATTCCCTCGCTTGGATCAACAAAGTTTCTGAAGTGCCCCAGGCTGAATGGGACGCATTAGCCATGCCCTTGAACACTCCATTTTTTGAGTGGGACTGGCTCAACAACATGGAAACCTCGGGCAGCGCTACCGCCAAAGCGGGATGGTTGCCCAATCACCTCACTGTTTGGCGAGATCGCCATCTGATCGCTGCTGCCCCGCTCTATATCAAAGGCCACAGCTATGGCGAGTTTGTCTTCGACCAGCAGTGGGCCGATTTAGCCCAGCGCTTAGGCATCAGTTATTACCCCAAACTTCTAGGGATGTCGCCCTTCACTCCTGCTGAAGGCTATCGCTTTCTGATTGCCCCTGGCGAGGATGAAGACGAAATCGTAGAAATGATGCTAGACGAAATCGATCACTTCTGCGATCGCAATCGCATCTCTGGTTGTCACTTCCTCTATGTCGATCCGGAATGGCGACCTGTTTTAGAACGTCACGGCTTCACCCCTTGGCTGCATCATAGTTTCATCTGGAGTAACCTCGGCTTCCAAAGCTTTGATGACTACCTCAATGTTTTTAATGCCAACCAGCGCCGTAACATCAAGCGAGAACGCAAAGCTGTTGAGAAAGCAGGTCTGACGCTGAAAACGTTTACTGGAGATGACATCCCCAACTCCCTATTCCCACTGATGTATACCTACTATGCCGATACCTGCGACAAATTCGGCTGGTGGGGTAGCAAATATCTAACCCGGCGGTTCTTTGAGCAACTCCAGCCCCACTACCGTCACCGAGTCGTTTTCGTCGCTGCCTACAGTGAACAAGACCCCCATCAACCGATGGGCATGTCATTCTGTCTCACTAAAGGTGATCGGCTCTATGGACGCTACTGGGGCAGTCAGCAAGACATCGACTGTCTTCATTTCGATGCCTGCTACTACAGCCCAATTGAATGGGCGATCGCCAATGGTATTCAAACTTTCGACCCTGGCGCGGGTGGTCGTCACAAAAAACGCCGAGGCTTCCCTGCCACGCCCAACCATAGCCTGCACCGTTTCTACGACAAGCGCCTCAGCCAAATCCTGCGATCGTACATCCGGGAAGTGAATGAGCTAGAGCAGCAGGAAATGGATGGCATCAACGAAGCCCTTCCTTTCAAGCAAGCCAATGCCAATTTAGATCAAACAGATGGTGTCCTTTAAAGAATTATTTGTCAGAAAGTGTTTGTAAAAGAGCGTCAAGCAATGCTTGATTCCCATCTCCGCCAATTCTTAGTTAATGGTCGTAGCATCAGCCGGATCATGAACACATAAATCATGCCTTCGTGATTCGCTGATAAGCGTTCGTAGTCACGAGTCAGAATACGAGCGTTCTCTCACCATGTCCCAGGGCGCTCAAACATCCATCGTTTGGGTTCCACTTGAAAGCCTTTCGTCTCCTCAGCATGTTGGCTAATTTCTAGTTCCATTTAATGCTCCCCAAATGCTTGCTTGACCAGAGTTGCTAAACCACCCTGATACCTTTTTTCTGCTAGAACTTTGGTAATCCTTTCGTAGAGCTTTAATACTCACAACAGCACCGCAGGGCCGCTTCGACAATAGTCTCTAAATCTTGTCATCTATTCTAGAGATAGACGTGATCGTAATGCTGCTAACTTTGTCGTGTCCAATCGCTCATTCAGTAACTCTTTCAAGAATGAGCCTAGATAACAGTCGAGCATTGACCACCCACCCGTATTACCACAAAAAAGAAAATGAGTTCTACGATCGCTGGCTACAACTTGCTCGAAGTTCTCTATGAAGGGGCTACAACCTGCGTTTATCGAGCTAGAAGAGCATCTCAAAGTGATCTGGGATCAACGGTCATTATCAAAACACTGAAAGCCGAATATCCAACGGTGAATCAGCTGAATCAGTTGAGGCATGAATATCAAATTCTGCAAGACTTAGAAATTGAAGAAATTGTTAAGCCTTTAGCATTAGAAAATTACGGCAATGGGCTAGCTCTAATTCTGTCTGATTTTGATGGAGAATCTTTAGCAAAAGCGAGCGCCACTCGACCTTTTGAGTTAAACAATTTTTTACAAACTGCGATCTATTTAGCTGCAATCTTGGCGCAGTTGCATCAGCAAAATATTGTTCACAAAGATATTAAGCCTTACAACATTCTGGTGAACCCAGCAACAGGTGAAGTCAGGCTGATTGATTTTGGGATTGCTACCCGTCTATCCAGAGAAAATTCAACGATTAGCAGCATTAATGGTTTGGAAGGCACACTTTCCTATATGTCTCCCGAACAGACTGGGAGAATGAACCGCTCGATCGACTACCGCACTGACTTTTACTCTCTAGGCGTTACTTTTTACGAGATGCTGACTGGGCAGTTGCCGTTTCTAGGAACCGACGCGCTAGAAATCATTCACTGTCACATTGCCAAAACCCCCGTTCCACCTCATCTGGTCAATTCAGGAGTTCCAGAGGCACTATCTAACATTGTCATGAAGTTGCTGGCTAAGACGGCAGAGGAGCGTTATCAAAGTGCGCTGGGGCTGAAAGCTGACTTGGAGTTGTGTCTAGAGAGGCTACAAACTGGCACAATTTCTCCTTTCCAGGTGGGAGAGTTCGATCTATTTAGCCAGTTTTCGATTCCAGAAAAGCTGTATGGGCGCGATCGCGAGGTTAATTTATTGATGAGTACGTTCGCTCGCGTAGCGTGTCCGCAGGACAATCACGTCAATGCTGGCAAAACGGCAGCTTTGATGGTTACGGGCTACTCTGGCATTGGTAAATCCTCGTTAGTCAATGAAGTTCACAAACCGATCGTTAGCGCGAGAGGATATTTCATCTCTGGCAAATTTGACCAGTTCCAGCGCAATGTCCCTTACTCTGCCCTCATCAGCGCCTTTCAGTCACTGGTAAAACAACTTCTGACGGGAAGCGAAACCCAACTAGCGCAATGGAAAACTAAACTTTTAGCCGCTTTGAGCTACAACGCTTCTGTCATGATTGATGTAGTTCCGGATGTAGAGCGGATTATTGGCGAACAACCTCCTGCTCCGGAGTTAGCACCTACGGAAGCTCAAAACCGATTTAATCTGGTTTTCCAAAACTTTATCCGGGTATTCTGTTCGCCTGAGCATCCTTTAGTTCTGTTTCTCGATGATTTGCAATGGGCTGATGCCGCCACGCTGAAGCTGCTAGATGTAATATTGACTGATGCAGAAATAGGTTATTTGTTTTTAATTGGCGCTTATCGAGATAACGAAGTGAGTCTGAGCCATCCCTTGACGATCGCTCTAGAGACACTACGCGCTAAAGCCGTTGTTATTCATGAAATCACTCTGGCTCCCTTAACTCTCACGGATGTTAGCCATCTGATTGCGGATACGCTGCATAGTGATATCACGTCTGTCTTATCCTTAGCTGAATTAGTGATTCGCAAAACATCGGGCAATCCCTTCTTTGTGAATCAATTTTTCAAAACGCTATATCAGGAAAGCGTGCTAACCTTCAATCCGCTCTCGAACCACGGGAAAGCTAGCTGGCAGTGGGATATTACCCAAATCGAGTCGCTTGACATTACCGATAATGTCGTTGAATTGATGATTCAGAAGCTGCGAAAACTACCTGAATCGACTCAACAGGTGTTGCAGTTAGCTGCATGTGTGGGCAACCAGTTTGACTGGCAAACGCTAGCAATTATCTATAAGCGATCGCCAGTTGCAACCTATCAAGATCTAGAATCAGCGATCGCAGAAGGATTAGTATTACCCGCCTCTGAGTTAACCCTTCCCCCAGATCTCACAGATACATATCTAACCAGCCTAGAATCTAGGTTTCTCCATGATCGGGTGCAGCAGGCGGCCTATGCCTTGATTGAGGATACTTCTAAGCAAGCGACTCACTGGCAAATCGGTCGTTTACTTTGGCGAAACATATCCCCAGAAACATTATCAGAAAAGATATTTGAAATTGTCGATCACCTCAATTTAGGCATTGAGCTAGTTACAGATAAAGCGGAACAGATTGAGATTGCCAAACTTAATTTAATTGCTGGCCAAAAAGCTAAGGCAGCAACGGCCTATGCAGCGGCGATCGCGTATTTGCAATTTGGGCTGAAGTTGTTAGCCGAAGATAGCTGGAACCATCAATATGACCTGACATTATCCCTGCATACTGAAGCAGCGGAGGCTGCATTTTTGAGCGGTGGCTTTGAAGAGATGCAGAGATTGGCTGCAATCGTGCAAAACCGCGCCAAAACGTTGTTGGACAGCGTCAAAGTGTACGAAATCCAGATTCAAGCTAATATGGGGCAGCAACAGCTACTAGCAGCACTGAATACAGGATTGCGAGTCTTAAAGCAGTTGGGGATAGAGTTTCCTGACGTGCCAAATCCAGCGGATATTGGGCAGGCTCTAGGAGAAACTGCCGCAATTTTGAGCGGAACGCCAACTGAGGCATTAATTGATCTCCCTGCAATGAGCGATCCTCATCAACTCGCTGCGATCAGGATTTTGTCCAGTATCTTTTCTGCTTGCTATTCTGGCATGCCCTCACTGGTGCCTCTGACCGTATGCAAACAAGTCAATTTATCTGTGCAATACGGCAACGCTGCTGTATCTCCCTTTGCCTATGCTGTCTACAGTCTGCTGCTTTGTGGAGCGGTAGGAGAGATTGAGCGGGGCTATGAGTTCGGTCAATTAGCGTTACGTCTCGTGTCGAAGTTGAATGCCAAAGAAATCGCAGCCAAGACCTGCCATTTGGTCTATGCTGGCGTTCAACACTGGAAAGACCATGTCCGAACTACGTTAGAACCATTTCTATCAACCTTCTCTAGTGGACTGGAAACTGGAGATTTAGAATATGCTGGCTATGCCGTTATGGTGTGGAGTCATTACTCGTTTTTTGCGGGTCAACCACTCATACAGCTCGAACGAGAAATAGTAACTTACGCAGATGCACTCCATAATATCAGCCAAGAAACAGCGCTGAATAATACAAAAATCTGTTGGCAAGCCATCTTAAACCTGATGGAAGGCACCCAAAATCTATGCCAGTTAAAGGGGAAAGCTTACGACGAAGCGAAAATGCTGCCACTACATCAGCAAACCAATAACCAACTGGCACTCCACTACCTATATTTGCACAAACTGGTGCTTTGTTATGGATTTGAAAATTACCGAGAAGCTCTAGAACATATCCCTCATATAGAGAGTTCTTTCGGAGCATCTACAGGACAACTCACGGTTGTAATCTTCTATTTTTATGATTCCTTAGTACGACTAGCTAGCTATTCTGAAGCTTCACATATTGAGCAACAAAATATTCTAGAACGCGTCCAAACCAATCAAGAAAAACTGCAAAACTGGGCGCATCATGCCCCCATGAATCATTTACACAAATACTATTTAGTAGAGGCAGAACGGCATCGCGTTTTAGGCAAGAAAATAGAAGCAATGGAACTATATGACAAAGCCATTGCTGCGGCCAAAGAAAATGAGTACATCAATGAAGAAGCTCTAGCTGATGAACTAGCTGCTAAGTTCTATTTAGCGTGGGGTAGAGACGCGATCGCCCAACTCTACTTTCAAAAAGCGCACTACGCCTATCAAATCTGGGGTGCTCAAGCTAAAGTGGAGCATTTAGAAGAAAAATATCCTCAATTTTTTGCTAAAGCTGCTACTAAGAGCGGCACACACACAACCAACCCTCAAAGGACAACCAATCATCCTGGAACGGAGCACAACCTGGATTTAGCCACGGTCATGAAAGCTGCACAAGCTCTTTCGGGTGAGATCGTTTTTAGTAAACTACTAACAACGTTGATGCAAATTTTGCTAGAAAATGCGGGTGCGGAAACAGGGGTACTCATTTTAGAGAAAGATGCACAACTCTTTATTGAAGCGACTGGGCAGGCAAAGCAAAATGAAGTTATTGTTCAGCAATCGATCGCGGTAGAAACCAGCCAGCAGATCCCGCTGTCCATCATTAATTATGTGCGGCAAACTCAGGAAAGTGTGGTTCTAAATAATGCAACTCGCGAGGGGATTTTTACCACCGATCGCTACATTCTCGATCACCAACCAAAATCTGTTTTGGGTGCGCCCATCGTGCATCAAGGCAAGCTAATTGGCATTCTTTATCTAGAAAACAATTTAACTGCAGGTGCTTTTACAGCAGAACGAGTTAAAGTTTTACAGCTTTTATCCTCACAAGCCGCGATCGCCATTGAAAATGCCCGTCTTTATCAAGATTTAGCCCTTGCTAATGCCGACTTGAAGCGATCCCACGAACAGTTAGAGAATTACAGCAAAACATTAGAAGCAAAAGTTGAAGAACGGACGGTACAGCTACAGCAAGAAGCACGCGATCGCCAAAAGGCAGAGCAAATTGCTCAGTCTGCCAACCAAGCCAAGAGTGAGTTTTTGGCCAACATGAGCCACGAACTGCGGACCCCGCTGAATGGCATTTTGGGATATACCCAGATTTTTCAAAAAGACCGAGAACTATCCCAACAGCAACAGAATCGCATTGCCATCATTCATCAATGCGGAGAGCACCTCCTCAACCTAATCAACGATGTTTTAGATCTATCTAAAATTGAAGCCCGCAAGATGGAACTGTATCCGAGGGAGTTTCATTTTGATGAGTTTTTACATAGCATTGCTGAGATTTGCAGAATTAAAGCTGAGCAAAAAGGGATTACGTTAAGCTACCAAACTTTGTCTCCATTACCTAAAGTGATTCGAGCCGATGACAAACGCTTGCGTCAAGTCTTGCTGAATCTGCTGGGCAATGCGGTTAAATTCACCGAAACTGGAACGATCGCTTTTAAGGTAGGTTATCACGAGCAGAAAATTCGCTTTCAAATTGCAGACTCTGGCATTGGCATTGCCTCAGATGAACTAGAGGAGATTTTTCAGCCGTTTCAACAAGTCGGTGAAAATAGCCGCAAAACCGAAGGAACCGGGTTAGGACTGGCGATCAGCGGTCAATTGGTAGAGATGATGGGCGGCACGCTTCAGGTCCAGAGTACGTTGGGGGTAGGCAGCACGTTCTGGTTTGATCTAGAGCTACCAGAAACTCAGGCACCAATAGAGGCTACGACTACCTCAAAGGGAGCGATCGCCGCGATCAAAGGCGACAAGCGGAAAATTTTAGTGGTAGACGACAAGCCTACAAACCGCGCCATCCTCGTCAATCTCTTGGAGCCGCTCGGATTTGAGATGTTAGAGGCTGTGGATGGTGAAGATGGATTGAACAAGGCGCAATCATTTCGGCCCGATGCTATCTTGATTGACTTGGTGATGCCAAATCTAGATGGTTTTGAGGCCACCCGACGACTTAGGTTGATGCCAGTTCTGCAAGACACGATCGTGATTGCAGTTTCGGCTAGCGTTTTTGAATTCGATCAGCAACAGAGCTTCAAAGTAGGCTGCAACGATTTTCTGCCGAAACCCATCCGAGAAGACGCGTTACTCCAGAAATTACAAGCACACTTAAAACTAGAATGGATTTACGAAAATGCTAACGAAACTGGGGCACCCTGGAAACAAGATCAGCCAGAAAATAACTTCATAATGTCCTCCTTAGCTGCGGCTGACTTCCCCACTCCACCCGCTGAAGAACTGGCTATCTTTCTGGATTTAGTCATGCGAGGAGATTTACGAGCCATTGCCCGACGAGCGATCCAATTAGAAGAGTCAGACCCACAGTTGAGGCCGTTTACCACCCACTTAAAACAGTTAGCCAAAGAATTTAAGGGGCGGCAAATTTTGGAATTTTTAAACCAACTTTAAGAGGCGTTTATGAATACAGGCATAACTGAAGAAGATGTGATTTTAATTGTGGACGATATGCCCACAAATTTAGATGTGCTGCTCGACTTACTAGAGGCGGCGGGTTTCAAAGTGGTGATCGCAGAAGACGGAGAAAGAGCGATCGCTCTGGCAGAGTATGCACCTCCTGATCTGATTTTGCTCGATGTTCTCATGCCTGGAATTGATGGCTTTGAAACCTGCCGCCGCTTGAAGGCAAACCCCGCTACCCAAGAGATCCCAGTTATTTTTCTCACGGCAGTTAGCGATAACGTAGATAAAGTTAAAGGCTTAAATCTGGGCGCAGTTGATTACATCACGAAACCGCTACATCATGAAGAAGTTTTGGCTCGAGTCAATACTCATGTGCGGCTGCAAAACCTCACCAAGCGCTTAACAGCACAAAATGAGCGACTAGAGAAGGAGATTCAACAACGCCAACACCTGGAGGTAGAACATGAGCAAGCATTTAGAGCCTTACAGCGCAGTGAAGCTCGATTTAGATATCTGATCGAATCCAATGTGATTGGCGTGATTTTTAGCAAGCTAGACGGCAGTATTACAGACGCAAATGCTGCCTTTTTGCAAATGGTAGGGTACGATCGCGCTGACTTAGAAGCGGGTAATATCAATTGGCAAGTGCTCACCCCTCCAGAATATAACCATTTCAGCCAAGTCGCAGTGGCAGAACTCGCCAGTTCGGGAGCGTTTAATGCCTTTGAGAAGGAGTACTTCCATAAAGATGGCTACCGGATTCCAGTCATGGTCGGTGGCGCTTTGCTGGATGAATCGCAAGAGGCGATCGTGAGTTTTGTGCTGGACCTGACACAGCATAAGCAAGCAGCAGATAAAATCCGGGAACAGGCAGCTCTGCTCAACATCACCACGGATGCCATCCTCGTCCGAGATTTAGATAACAAAATTCAGTATTGGAACAAGGGCGCAGAGCAGGTTTACGGTTGGAGTGCGGAAGAGGCGATCGCCCAAGACGCAAATCAGCTATTGTATCCCTCAGACTCGCTCGATCAGCTTGAAAGTGCTCAAAGCAGTTTAAAAGCATCTGGCACCTGGCAAGGTGAATTGTATCAAGTCGATCGCCAAGGTCAAGAAATCATTGTGGCGAGTCGCTGGACCTTAATGCATGATGCCCAAGGAGAACCGCAATCGATCTTGACCGTCAATACCAACATCACGGAAAAGAAACAGCTCGAAAGTCAATTTCTGCGAACGCAACGGCTGGAAAGTTTGGGAACCCTGGCGGGTGGCATTGCTCATGATCTCAACAACATTCTGACTCCCGTTCTCAGCACAGCCCAATTGTTACAGTTCAAGTTTCCCCATGCCGATCAGCAGAGTCAGCATTTGTTTGAAATTATTGAAACGAATACCAGACGGGGAGCGGCTCTGGTGAAGCAAGTGCTGCAATTTGCGCGTGGGGTCGAGGGTAAACAGGCGATCGTGCAAGTGAAACACCTGATCCACGAAGTGAAGCAGATTGCTGAAAAGACGTTTCCTAAATCTATTGAGCTGGTCATCGACGTGGAACCAGGGCTTGGGCTGGTGTCTGGTGATGCCACGCACCTGCATCAAGTGCTCATGAACTTGGTCGTCAATGCTCGTGATGCCATGCCTCACGGCGGTACACTCACTATTTCTGCCAAAAACCTGTTTGTAGACGAACCCTATGCCCGCCTGCATCTGGATGCCTCGGTGGGTTCCTACATTGGACTGATTGTGAGAGACACCGGAACTGGCATGCCACCGGACATTGTAGATAGAATTTTTGAACCTTTTTTTACTACTAAAGAGCTGGGCAAAGGCACAGGATTAGGGCTTTCTACGGTGAGGGGCATTGTTAAAAGTCATAGAGGATTCATAGATGTGTCTAGCAAGGTGGGTCAAGGAACTGAGTTCAAAGTATTCTTGCCAGCAGTAGAAGCATCTGTTCCCATTCAAGTAGAACCTGCTAATCCAGCCAATGGCAATGCCGAATGGATTCTGGTGGTCGATGATGAAACAAAGATTTTAGAAACAACCAAAATGGCGCTGGAAGCTTATAACTATCATGTGCTAACAGCCCACGATGGCATTGAAGCGATTTCACTCTGCGCTCGCCACAAAGACCAGATTGCTGTCGCCCTAGTCGATATGATGATGCCATCGATGGATGGCCCCACCACCATTCAAACGCTGCAAAAAATTAATCCGCAGATTAAAGCGATTGCCGTCAGTGGCTTTGTCTCGAACGACAAATTGCAGGGGGCAAACGGCATCCAGAACTTTATTGCCAAGCCCTACACCATTCAAGAGCTGCTACAAACGCTACAGACTGTCCTCAGACAGCCCACCGAGAAACAAATGCAATATAATTTTATCGACTGACATTAATTCCTTAAACCGGAATTTTGAAGGGGTCAATTGCCTGCTAGAAGCTGAAACCCCCAAAATTCGTAAAATTGGACATTAATTCTTTATAAAGACAAATGGTGTCCTTTAAAGAATTATTTGTCGCATTTAAAGGATTAATGTCCATTTATCTTGAGAGTTTAAACCTGGCTGAAGCTTTAGCTAGGTAACCATTTAGGCCAGATTTTATCTCAAATATTTCTGTTCAAGAGTTTAAATTGAATGATGTCATAAATTTTTCGATTACCTTTTTATCTTTAAACCGAATCATGTCTCATATTTAAGCCTTGAGATATTGGATCCACAAATTAGAGTTGGCGATCGCAACCTCTGCATACTCTGTCGCCATTGGCAGGTTCTAGATGAGGTGAGCAGCGATCGCACTTTTCCCTACTCCCAGCTCTCCCATCAAAATGAAGAACTGTTGGTCTTGTTGCTTGAGTCAGTGGTCATTTCTTTGAGAAGCTGCGATCGACCTGTGAAGCCTTCTGAGGATTGTTGAAGGTTGGGGAAGGAAATCACTTGTAATTGGGTCGCAATAGGTTTAGCCATAAGTTATGGCTACCACTTAGTCACATCTTGAATAGCTTGAGCCGTTTCTGTAATAGCTGCCTCATCACCTAGAGCAGAAATTACAAGATTCAAAGCTGCTATGTCACTTAGCAGGTTAGGACGAGTACGATAGGAGAGAAAATGCATTAAACTTTTCCAGACATTAAAGCAATTTGAAGCATTAACTAGATGGAGAGCCAGTGCCGCTAATGCTTGAGCACGAGAGAAGTCATCCTTAATTGCCTGAGCAGCTTCCAGCGCTTTAGGGAGTACCTCAGGCAATTTACTTGCCAGTACTGTCAATGCTTGAGCACGAGAGAAGTCATCCTTAATTGCCTGAGTAGCTTCTAGCGCTATGGGCAGAAGATTTTGGGGCAGTTTGTTGGCTAGTGCGATTAGTATCTTGACACGCTCGTCCTCATCTTTAACTATCTGAGCAGCTTCTAAAGGCAAATTCAACTTTTTAATACTCTGCACTATCCAGTCCTGTTTGGTAGTGGCAGTGACCTGTTCTGGTCTGTTCAGACCAGCGAGGAGGAACTGGAAATATCAGGGAGTGAGCACAAGAAACAAAGCTCCAAAAAACGTAGATGTAAAAAGAAGCAAAAGAAATCGAGCGATCGAATCTGCGTTAATTTCAATGGGTTTAGAAAATTTTTGAAGCAATCGGATGATGTTTTCAAAGTTCAATGCGATCGCCGCCAGCTCCCTATCCTCCAGCAGATTGTGACAGATTGGCAGGCTTATCATCAACTGCCTGACGAGAAAAAGTACAGCCTTGGCTTAATGGTGCTGAAAACGGCACAACTGCTTTGGAACCAAGACGACCAGAAGCTTTACAAAAAGATGTCTAAAAGGAAAGCTTCAACAGCTAATGAAAGTCACTCTGAGCAACCAATTGAACCTTGGCAGTCACATCGTCTATACCTTCACTTCACGATTGATCCGAGACTGCTTACTGCTGAAGGAACAGAAACAGTCAGACAGGAAAAAATTACTGAAACAGGTAAAAAGCTTGACGGCTTGAAAAAGGCGATGACTGAGCAACTTCGTAAGGATATCGAACTTAGCAAAGGATCTGAAGATTCAGCCAAGAAGCAGAAAAATCGCGAAGATAGGATTAGAGCAAGTACTAGTTCCCTAACTGCCCTACAACAGCCTACTCCAAAGCGGCCCAACAAGCTTTCCTACCAGTCTCAACCTCACATTTTAGTTGGAGTCAGTTTCAATCGAGAGCAGCCTGTAGGCGTCGTTGTCATGGATATGACCACACAAAAGGTTGTGGAGTATCAAAGTGTCAGGCAATTGCTCTCTAATCGCACTATTAAAGTTAAACGTGGTAATCGTAGTGCTACGCAGCTGCGGTTAGAGAAATACCGACTAATCAGCCGCCATCATCGACAGCAACAAAAAAATGCAGCACGCCGAACGCAAGAGCAAAAACAGAACCGTTATGCTGAGTCGAACGCTGAGTCAAATTTAGGAGAGTATGTCGATCGCCTCCTTGCTTCCAGAATCGTTAAATTGGCTCTGAAATGGCAAGCCAGTAGTATTGCTTTGCCTAAAATAGGTGATATTCGAGAAAGCATTGAGTCTGATATTAAGGTTAGGGCTCAACGCAAGTTTCCCAATGAGTTTGAGCGACAGCAACGCTACGCTAAGCACTTCCGCAACAGTATTCATCGCTGGAGCTACAGCAGACTTGCAGAAGGCATTAAAAGCTGTGCTTCTAAAGTAGCCATTCCAGTGGAGCTAGGGCAGCAACCTGCTGAAGGCACTTTGCAAGAGAAGGCCGCTCAAGTTGCTCTATCTGCCTATTACACTCGAGAAGCTCCAAAAAGTTGAACGGATTTTGAACCTTGATAATAAAATAATTTTTAGCGCACTTGTTTGAGTTCATTTGAACTGAACAAGGGTAAGTATGGGTCAGTTTAATTGCTTTCCGTCCCAGGATAGCTGTCAGTTCCTATCGTAGGCTTGCCTGCAAATTGATGCTAAGTCGCGCCTAGCATCAGGGAGCTATGTCTTTGTAATCTTGAGTGCCCACCTTGGATAATAGAGGTGTAGATGCTTTTATCATGGCAGCTACCAAACGCCCCGAGCAAGGGTGAACCCATCTAAACTTTGGCAAACCGAAGCGAGAATAAAATCCCCCTTAGGTTCGCCAAAAACTCTGAAATCCTTGTATAAACTAGGACGTGTTTTAAAACCCTAACCTAGAATGGAAATAACCGTATTTCAAAGATACCTAATAGACATTGGTCGCACGCAATCCAATCTCGCGAAAAGACTTAACCAATCAAC
>NZ_JAMPKN010000012.1:0-181035 GCF_039962155.1 Trichocoleus desertorum AS-A10
CCCCCAGACCCCCTCCAGAAGTAGGATTGTAGAGGGGTGCATTGCGCTTCGCTTCACCCCCCCTTAATCATTGATGCAGCCAGTTCAAATCTGTTGCAGATAGAATTCAAGGCGCTCTCGGAGCTGTTCTACAGTGAGATGCTGGGCCCAGTACTCCACTAAGGCGTGACCAAAAGCCCAAGCGTTTCGCTCCGGAGACGCAGGATTGTCTAGGAGCAAAGGCCAGAGGGTGAGCAAGTCAAAATTGCGAGTTTTGGCGTCTCCTGTGCCCAATAGCGAGAATAAATCATAAGCCATCTGTAACTTACCGATTACTACAGGCAACTGCTCAACTGGAATCTTTTGCATGAGCAACTGGGCTAGGGCAGGAGATCCGGTGGTCATGGTGGAGACAAACTGGAGGACTGGACTTTTGAGTAACGCGGTGAGTCCTTGAGTCGTTGCCATTTGGAAGGTGTACTGGTCAATAATTTTGGCTGCTGCCACTGTACGAGCTTCGCGATCGCGCAGAAAACGAGCCAAACGCAGTTGCTTTGCAGGAGCGATCGCTTCCACCAATCCCATTGAGAGCGCATCAACATTCCAAGGATTTCTATTGGTTTTGCTATCTTTAGTTACAACTGGAAGCACCCGATCGCAAAACTCTCCTAATAACTCAGAGCGATACTGCGTGGCTTCTCGGATCGCCTTCTCCTTAGGGCGTTCTCCCCATTGCCAGTCATAGGGTGGTGTCCACTCACGCATTGGACGTAGGCGATCGACTTGGGAGACAATCACAATCACAGGTAAATCTGCGATCTCTGTTTTGATCTCCTTCAGGAAGTCCACATCCATTTGCAAAGCTGGATCGAGAGCAGGCGTAATCAGCAGGAGTAGATCCGCTGTCGTGGCATAGTCCAGCACTTGCTCGCGTAACTCAGCCCGATTAATCTGCTCATATCCTGGTGTATCCCACAGCGTTAGAGTTTCACCTGTTTGGGCTTGCCAATGGTAGTTCTGAATTTGATCAGTGCTGGGCAAAACATCTACTTCGGCTAGCTCAGCTTGAAATAGCGTATTGATCAAGCTACTCTTGCCCGCTCCGGTGCGCCCGACCAACAACATATTGACGGGTTTTTGTGCCACCACTTCCGGCGATTCAGTTTGGGAGAGGATGTCACGGAGGGTTTGGGTTTTGGCTTGCGGGAGAGTAGGAGGGGCGGTAGAGAAGGTTGCAGTGGGTAAGGTGTCGCCACTGTAAAGCGCGATCGCCTGCCGACATAAGTTTCGCAGCGCTGCTTCCCGGAGCATCTGACTCAAATTCACTAGGAGTTCCTGGGTAGCTTGGTTATTAGAGCGTTGGCTGGCCTGTTTCGCCAAGGCAGCAGCAGGATTCAAAAACCATTGGGCCCAGCCTAAAACTTGCCATAGCTTACGAGCCGAAGGTTCCAGTTTTCGATACACCTCGTAAGCCTGGTAAGCTTGGCCCACCGTTACCTGATTCAACGCTGGTGAGAGCTTCTGCATCCACTGATCGAGGTCATCCACCGTACCCCGAATTAAGCTGTAGGCTTGGGGCACGTAGATGTTGAGTAGGGGATATTTTACATCTGGGTAGTAGATGTGAGCGATCGCGGCCACCAAATCCTGACATCGGTTCCAGAAGGTTTGCCAATCTTCCCAAATGGGGCGATCGCTTTGGGCAGCTTGCAGAACTTCTTGGAAAGCTGATTCTGCTGTACTGGCAGTTTCTTTACCTCCAGGCAACTGAGTAGCTACATCTGAGGAAGATTCTAGTTCCGCGCTCATTTCCGCCATCACTGCTTCTAGCTGGGCGATCGCAGGTCGAGTCCACTGCACCAGCAGCCACCGCCAAGCGACCAAACCGAGGGTAAATACAGCCCAAATCCAGTTCAGATGCCATTCGTGGATTTGCACGCCTGCGGCGATGAGCAGAAAACCAACAATGCTGACGATCGGAAGTGCTAATACGACCCACTGCCACAACTGTAATCGCACCATTGCTCTACCCTGCCTTGACTAGACTGCTGAGTCCAACGTTACCTGTCTATCTTGTCAGCAGTCTACTGTCTGTGGGAGAAACGGTTCGCTGCAAATCGGTTAATTTCATTTGCGATCGCTCCAATGCCTACTAATACTTAATAATGCCTAGTAATTGATGCCTGTTACAGTCAGACGTACAGTCTAAGTTGGACTGGTTTATGGAGGCATCAGACCAAACGATATGAATCGGGGTTGGGTTTATCGAGAACAAGTGAGTCGCGCCAAAGCTGGCTTGAGCGTTTTGCAGTACTACACCCAACACTATCGCCACTCAAGTCAAGCAGAATGGCAGGAACGGATTGCCGCTGGGCAAGTTCTGCTAGATGGCAAACAGGTTGAAGCTAATACCCAGTTACGACCCGGACAATCTTTGGCCTATCACCGCCCCCCTTGGGAAGAACCTGAGGTGCCGCTGAATTTTGAGGTGCTGCACGAAGATTCAGATTTGCTGATTGTCGCAAAGCCTTCTGGTCTGCCCGTGTTACCAGGCGGTGGCTTTTTGGAACATACCTTGCTGTGGCAACTACAACAGCGCTATCGCCAAACAGAACCCGTTCCCATTCATCGTTTGGGCCGAGGCACCTCAGGTTTAATGCTAATTGCGCGATCGCCTTTGGCTAGAGCTAATTTGAGCCAGCAAATGCGCGATCGCCAAATTCATAAAGTTTATCGAGCTTTGATTGGCCCTGCTCCAAATCTGGAGCCTCGCTTCACTATTACCCAACCCATCGGCAAAACTCCACACCCGGTTTTAGGGTACATCTATGGGGCCACGCCAGATGGACTATTTGCTCGTAGTGACTGTCGAGTGATTAAACGCAACGCCGCCAGCACGCTGCTGGAAGTAACTATTCAGACTGGACGACCTCACCAAATCCGGATTCACCTTGCGTCTGTCGGCTATCCGCTGGTAGGCGATCCGCTTTACGGTGTGGGAGGTGTCCCACAATATCCAGCCTCAACAGAGTCCGAGGAATTACCCGTACCCGGAGATTGTGGCTATCATCTTCATGCTTATCAACTAGCCTTTACCCATCCTCAAACCCAGCAGCTTGTCAGCTTTGTCTGTCCTGCTCCAGGCGAGCTGAGCGATTGATAGGACGACTTTAGAAAGAACTGGGTAGTGAGCCAGTTTGAAATCTGTCATAAGGCAGATACCGCTTCTACCGATTTAGCACGATGATATAAATGTGTGAGGAGCAAAGTCAGAACTGAAGAACCCCTGGAGTCGAAACACGGAAAGACGCCCAGGGGTTTTTCATTGGCAGCTTCATTGGCAGACAGTTGGGCAACTGGAATATCTAAACTTGAGGGTGTCCTATTTGCAACCAGTCTAAATGCTGCCCAGCCATGTCTAGTTATTTCCGCCCGAATGTTGAGGCCATGACAGGCCATACCCCTAGCCACTACCTTAAACCTGGCAGCCCCAGCATCAAGCTTAATAGCAACGAAAATCCTTATCCTCCTTCCCCCACCATTCGTGCTGTTCTACAAAATCTAGATCTGGAATACTTGCGGCGTTACCCGGATGCTAATGCCAATGAGTTGCGGCAAGCGATCGCAGCAGTACTCCAGATTCCCCTTGACTGGATCATTGTAGGTAACGGCTGTGACGAACTGCTGCATGTAGTTGTGCGAGCTTGCGCTGAGGGCAAACGCCAAGTGGTTTACCCCACGCCCACTTACATGCTGTATCCCTTGTTGACGGAGATCCAACCCGCCGATCGCGTTGAAGTTGCTGATCCAGCAGATGGGCATTTGCCGATTGAGTCACTGGTCGCAGCTAATGGAGCCGTAACCTTCATTACTGCACCTAATAGCCCCTTTGGGTATGGAGTGGCGATCGCTGAGCTGCGGGAGTTAGCCGCTAGACTAACCGGAGTATTGGTGATTGACGAAGCCTACGTAGACTTTGCTGAAGAGACGGCCTTGCCCCTAGTGCAGGAGTTTGAGAATGTGATTATCCTCCGTACCCTTTCTAAGGGATACTCTTTAGCAGGGCTGCGGCTTGGCTTTGGCATTGCTCAGCCTCAACTGTTGCAGGGATTACTGAAGGTGAAAGATAGCTACAACATTGACGCGATCGCTGCCCTAGTGGGTGCGGCAGCGATGCGAGACCAAACCTATAAAGATGCTTGTGTCGCCAAAGTCAAAGCATCCCGAACCAAGCTTGCTCAGGATTTACAGCACTTAGGTTTCTGGGTGTGGAATTCTCAAACTAATTTCTTATTGGTAGAGCCGCCTGAGAAAAACGCTGAGCAGATTTTTCTAGCGCTAAAGGAACAAGACATTTGGATACGTTATTTCCATCAATCTGGCCTAAAGGATAAGCTGCGGATCACAATCGGCACCAATGAGCAAAATCAGACTTTGTGGGAAGGTTTAAGGCAATGGCGGAATATTTAACAATGGGACAGCCCACCGCAGCGCAGCTAGAGCAGTGGATTGATTATTTTCATGCCAATGGCTTTCTAGTCATTCCCAATGTCCTATCGCCAGAGCAATGTAGGTTACTGAGGAATGATTTGGATACGGCTCTGAAACAAGCTGAGGGAGACAACTATCAATGTTCTAGAACGATTGTGATGCGGATGTTTGAGCAATCCAAAGCTAACCTCGATCTATTTGCTCTGGAACCAATCGCAACCTTTGCTGAACATCTCATCGGTGGGGCAAATGGGCCAGGTTATGCAATCAGTGATGGTATTCCCAATGCCAATACTGTCCATGTCATTCACAACAACTCGTTCAAAATCCCTGCTGGAACAGATGGTTTAGGAAACAATGTGTGGCATCAAGATGATACGCCGCATATGCTTTCTCTAGATGGCAAACCCTTAACTAACATCCGTTTGAATGTTTTGGCATTCACCATCAATTATTACCTGACAGATGTGCTTTCTCCAGAAAACGGACCTACTCAAGTCATTCCCGGTTCTCATCTATTTGGTAGGTTTTGTAATGGTGATATTACGGGCCATGAAGATTCTATCCAGCATTGCTTAGGAGCGATGGGATCGGCGGTGTGCTTCAATAATCAGGTTTGGCACCGTGGCTCGCGGAACTCTTCGGCGGTGACTCGCTACATTACACAAGTGACTTATGCCAAGCGCTTAATCGGACACAAGTATGGGTCATTCATGAATTACCAGATGCCTAGTCATTGCTATGAAGAAGCAGATCCACGCCTAAAGCGACTCTTAGGATTTTTGCCCACAGGTGCCTATGGTTAATTTGTTTATGACGATAGCTGTAACGATCATCTGCGGTTTTATCATCTGTCTCCCAAGACTCCTCATGTTAAGGCTTCTCTGGGAGACTGACAAATTCTAGAGGCAGATTGTAGTTCGTTCTAAAGCTCGTGAGTTTCTGCTAATTAATAGCGGAAGACAGCGGCTAAAGGTGCTTCTTCAGGGACTTGATCTGGTTCAACGGCGTAGACTATCCCACCATTTAGGAGAGTCTGGATTGCCGCAGAATCTAACAAATCTTCATCTCCAGGTTGAGCATCAGTGTGAACTTGGATCTGGTTGGCATCAGGATCAAAGGTCCCCCACTGTTGCACACCCACTGCAACAAATAGTTGTTCCACCCGCCCATAGTAAGCCGCAGAAACTGCCTCTTTCAAATCGTGAGAATTCTTGCCAGTGCCGTTCAGCTCTCGGTAGTGCTCCACTGCTTGCTGTTGGGCTTGCTGGAAGAGAGGTTCTACAATCTGCCAAGCGGCGTCATGGAGATCTTCTGGCTGGGAGATTTTTTGGTTGCCGTTAATCCCTTCTTCCAGCAAGTGAGGGTAGGTATTAGCTGCGTGATAGAGCGGCAGGAGATATTCCACCCCTGCTAAAACCAAGGGTGCTTTTTGATTCCGCAATGTGTCATGCAAGCTTTCATCTAAGCGATGGAAAAATTGCAGAATATCATTTTGCTTTGCCCCATCGTTGCCCTGACCATGGAAAGTACCCGGTTGCTGGAATGAGTTGTTGGTGCCGCCCCGAGAAGTCGCGATTCGCTGCTCAATCCCCTGATCTGGCCCATCATAATGCAGCGCTTCATTCAAGGTTTTGGGCATATTTTCTACCTCAAGCTCTTGAAGGCTGAAACGGCTGCCTTCAAAGAATTTCACTTCATCTTCTTGACTCAGAGTCAACAGATAAAATTTTCCATCGCCCGTTAAGAATGGCAGTAGGGGTTTGATGTGGAAGCGATCGGTGACGACTACCAACTCATTAAAGCTAGTCGGTAGACGATAGTACCGAAACACACCATTGGCGATAAAAATAGCCAATCCGTCGCTTTGGTGCTGCCAGAAGTCCTCATGATCAAGGTCATGAGCGGGTTTTAGCAGATTTACAGCTTCGGTAGAGCGCATACCCTGGTTAACCAGTTGTTCTTCTGCTTGCCGAATCAAGTTTTTAAAGCGAATTGGGTTTTGCTGAGTTTCAGAGCCGAGGCGAACCATCGGCATGTATAGCGAAACACACACACCTTGGGTTTGTTCTACTAAGGTTTTTAATTCTTCAGTCGATAATATGTTCATAGCAAGTTGGGTCCTATATGCGTTCTCTTGCTAGTAATTGCTCACAGAAGCTTTGATGGGTGGTCGCAAAATTTCCCGATTCCCCAATCATCAAATCTCTGTCAGAGTGCTACGGTGACTAACCTTAGCCTAGCGATCGCGCTTAGCTCGTCTCCCTACTGGTTGATGTCTGTTCTCTCAAGAAAATTACATGCAAGGTTCTGAAGCTCAAGATTTTGATGTGATTGTGATTGGCAGCGGGATTGGTGGCCTGACTGCTGCGGCTCTTTTGGCACGCTATGGCAAGCGAGTGCTGGTCTGCGAAAGCCATAATCTGCCAGGGGGAGCGGCTCAGAGCTTTACCTATCAAGGCTTTCATTTTGATGCTGGCCCATCATTTTATGCAGGCTTGAGCGACCCCAACAGTTTGAACCCGCTACGCCAAGTTTTGGATGTCTTGGAAGAGAGGGTAGAGGCGATCGCTTATGATCCGCTGGGTCACTACCACTTCCCCGAAGGCACATTTCCGGCGTATTGCAATCCTGAACGCTATCGAGCCGCTGTGGCCCACATTACTCCTCAAGGCGCTCAAGAACTTGCCCAATTTGAACGCAGATTGTTAGCTCTCTACGAAGCCTTGCGGGGCATTCCAGCGATCGCCCTGCGAGCTGATTGGCAAATTGGACCCATCCTAGCCACCCGTTACCTTCCCGCTTTGATCAAGCTGTTGCCGCAGCTAGGCATGATTCAAAGTTCAGTCGGCAAAATTATGGATCAAACGGTGCGAGATCCTTGGGTGCAGCGGTTAATTGATTTGGAGTGTTTTTTGCTGTCAGGACTGAAAGCAGCAGGCACGATCGCCCCAGAGGTGGCATTTATGCTGGGAGAGCGATCGCGATCGGTGATTGATTACCCTGTGGGTGGCAGCGGGGCGATCGTCCAAGCGCTAATTCGAGGCTTAGAGCGTTGGGGCGGCAAACTGCGGCTCAAAACTCACGTGGAGCAAATCTTGGTTGAGAACGGCAAAGCCGTAGGAGTGCAACTGCGTAACGGTGAAAGCGTCAAAGCTCCAGTTGTGATTTCTAACGCCACGCTTTGGGATACCTACACCAAGCTACTCAAGCTGGAGGATTTGCCTACGGCCTATTGTGAGGAAGCGATCGCCACACCAGCAGTAGAAAGCTTCATGCACTTACACCTCGGTATCCGAGCCAATGGTTTAGAAGCTCTCACCGGACATCATGTGGTGGTGCATAGCTCTGAGCAAGATATCACCGTTCCGGGGAACACCTGCATGATTTCTATTCCATCCGTGTGGGATGCTGATCTGGCTCCAGCGGGTCATCATGTGGTTCATGCCTACACATTAGAACCCTTTACAGGCTGGCAGCGAGATGAAAACTACGAGGAGCGCAAAAAAGAGAAAGCTCAAACTCTCTTTCGTGCCCTCGAACGGGTCATTCCAGATCTGCGCGATCGCATTGTGGTTGAACTGATTGGTACTCCTCTCACCCATGCCCATTACTTGCGCCGTTACCAAGGCACCTATGGCCCCGCGATCGCCGCTGGACAAGGCATGTTTCCTGGACCCCAAACTCCGATCGCAGGCTTATATCGGGTAGGAGACAGCACGAGTCCTGGAATTG
Organism: Trichocoleus desertorum AS-A10; assembly: GCF_039962155.1. Classification (NCBI taxonomy): domain Bacteria; kingdom Bacillati; phylum Cyanobacteriota; class Cyanophyceae; order Leptolyngbyales; family Trichocoleusaceae; genus Trichocoleus; species Trichocoleus desertorum. The sequence goes on from NZ_JAMPKN010000012.1 coordinate 8,206, forward strand.
GCGTGCCTGCTGTAGCGGCATCAGGGATTTTATGTGCCAATACTCTCGTCTCCCCCTACCAAGTCAAGACATTGCTAGATCAACTACGGCTCTAGGGCTTATGAGGGCGAACGGTGGTTCGCCCCTACAGGTATCTCTAACTCTCTGGCAAATAGAGATGCGATCGCTCATCTCAAGCAGAATTAGCCAAGCAAACTAGAACTATCAACGGCTCCTAAAGGGAGGGTCAAGTTAGAGGACGGATGCAGCGGATTGAGGAGGCTGCCATGTTCCTCGCTCAAGTTGTGGGAGCTTTTACTGCCTACAGGAAGCGCTTTGGCCGTCAATTGCACATCGTCAAAATCAACCTCAATCCCTGGTCCCTGCAACAAGTTGATCAGGCGAATTTCTAAGGATTGACCGATCACCGTATCAGTGGCAGAAGAGGTGTAAGTAATCTTGGAAGTTTTGAATTCTCCTTCTGGAATATGCAGAGAATTGTCATCCACTGCCAAAACTTGCCCACCTGCTAGCAACTCAACGCGGTAGCCTGAGAAGCCTGGGAAGGAAATTCCTGGAACTGGATCATCACCTGTGGGATTACCAACCGCAACCGAAAGAGTATAACGAGTGTTGGGAGCAAGCAGCGTATCGAGAGTTTGGCTTAAACCTGCCTCTCCACTCCCCACAGGATCAACTAAGAAGCTATAGCCAACATTATCTCCCTCTGGAACGCCACCAGGATAATTGTTGAGGGAGGGGTTAAAGACACCCGTTGCCGAAGAGTCGTCAGTTGTTACATCAGGAATAATGTCATTGGGGTCGTAAACGTCCCAACCAGGCGGTGGCTCAACGGTAAAGGTAAAGTCTTCCTGAGCTGGGTCTTCAAAGCCAGCGTTCTCGATGGGAATGTTGATCTTCGAGTTAGCGCTGTCTATGTCTTTGAGCAAATCAGCAAGTTTGCTAAGGTCAACTATGCCACCTAGACTAGACTGAAGTGCTGTCAGAATGGTTTCAGCAGATTCAAGCTGCTCCTCAAATGATGCACCTGTTGTATCTTTTTGCCCTGCTGCTAGAGAGCGTACGAACTGAGAAATGCTGCTGGCACGGTCCAGGATAGATGGAAAGGTAATGCTACCAAAAGCGTTGTCAGAGTCAATGAGGTTAAATAGCTCACTGGCTTGAGCAACAATTCCTTGAATGTCAGTCAAATCAACAATTGATGAATCTGTCTCTGGCATAGCTGGAAGTGTCTCCCTATGGGTCTTAAACTAGCGAACCTGTCGAAGGGGGCAACTTACTGCTACTAAAATACCCAGAAATGCTACTTTTCTTTCATTTACTCGAATATGCTCTTGAATCCTATGCCGCATTCCATTTAGCAGCGCAGAATCTCTCCATTCGCAAGCTCAGTTGCGACCCAGGTTAGATTAAAGTTGCCACCGTAGTAGTGGGCTGCGATCGCGACTATTGAAATCCTGCCATGCTGACTTTTTTACGTTTGTTACTTGTTTTAGCTTTGCTGTTAGTAGAAATCGGCTGCTTTGGCCAACCAGCGATCGCTCAAGAGTATGAAGGCTGCTGGATGCTGAACTCCGCAGGAGCAGTGATTGACTTAAATGGCTCAGTTTGCTCGCGATCGCCTGCCGTATCTGGACTGACACCACTGATGTTCTCCAATTTGCGGGTTGAGCCTACAGCCAATGGCTTGGTTGCCGTGTCAGGTAGCGTGACGAATCGCAATAGTCAGCCTATCCCTCTGGTTTTAGTGGAATACAAACTGGTAGATCAGCAAAGTCAGGAGGTTCTCTACAAAGGGATTGTGCCGCTGGAAATTCCTGGGGCATTACAAGCTGGAGCATCAGTCAACTTTAGCCGTGTCTTGAAGGCGAATCGATTGCCCCAAAAGCCGCTAAATGAAATCACAGTCCAAGTTGCCCGTTATCTTTGAGTGGCTTTAGAGCTTTAGGCACAATTCGGGAGATCGGTTACTTCTGCTCAAATTTGCAGAAAGGCGGAGATCTCCTTCTGAGTTTCGTTAAAAGCTTGATTCACTTCTACTGGAGATCCACCGATAGGCTCTACCATAGTTTTTTTGCCCCAAATTGCAGCAGCAAGCCGAACTTCTCGCCCAGATTTTAGCGTTAGAACAAGGTAATCTCGACCTACATTCACAGATGCGATCGCCGAGATTGGAAACTCAGTCACTGCAATTGGGGGTTTACCAGAGCGCTGTCTGCGCGTCACCGTAGACCAATCTTTCGTCTTATTAAATCTCACAGTATAAATTTCTTCTTTTGCCAGTGACGTATTTACCGCCCGCAATATTACAGCAATAACCATGCACCCAAGCACAAAGAGAAATGGCCGATCTATGACGGGCAAAACTCCTGACTGAATCTGAAATGAGATCTTGCTGGGATTTTGAATAAATTGATTCGCTCTTTTCTTTTGAAAGCGGAGATAGTCATCTGGAAAAGAGATGTCTCCTGCATCAGTCGTCAAGATTACGGTGAAACCGTTACAACTCGATTTTTGCGTGCGGCTAAACCCACAGATGCTTTCGGAGCGAGCCGCTTTTAGTTGAATGTCTCGCTCTAGTGCTAAACCTGTAAATGAGCGGTACGTTAATCTACAACTTGGAGTTTGGGTGCCACCTGGACAAACAATTTCTGGCTTAAAACTAAACCCGACGATCGCTCCTAAGCAGAGGAGCAACAGCCAGCCACCTGCAACCAACCAGCGACCTGTTTGCCGATGGCAGAGCACAAGTTCTTGATAGGTTTGTTTCAAAATTCTCACTGAAGGAACTCCGTGATTACCTGGCGGCCTTTTTCGAGCGATCGCTTTGTCTGAACGGGTATCCAAAGAAATTCCGCAACTCGCACCTGTTTGCCTGATTTCAGTTTTAGGAGCAGGCAATTGGTGATAAATCGACGTAGATGAACTGTTTCAATGTCTGCGATGGGGAATTCTGTGGTGACTACCTTTGTGCCGTAGATCTGTATGCAGGCAATCGTCACCCAACCGCTCGATTTATTAAACTGGCACCTGTAAATTTTTTCTTGTCTTAGACAATCGGACAGCAGAATAAACATGACAAAGGGCAGAATGAAAAATACAAGATTATAGGAAGGATGATTCAACGACCAACCATAGATTTCAAGCTGTAACGAAGACGAATTGGATTGGCTGATAAATTGATTCACAACATCAGCTAGGAGATCGGCTTCCATTCCCAAAACATAAACTTTACCCCGCTGAGTTTCTAATACATTTACTTGGTCAAGGCAGCCTGTCCAGCCAAGCTGAGGAGGTACACAGATGGGCGATTTATAAACGGATTTGACTTGAATCTCGCTTTCTGAGGTGAGACCGCTCAATGAGCCATAGGTCAGAGTACAGTTTGATAGTGTTGCAGTTCGTTGACAGGAGATCTCTGAAATAATGCTGGTTCTAAGGGCTGCTGCCACACCAACTGCCAAACAAGCGATCGCGATCATCCATCTCCCTGGTTGTCGATGATGAATGATCAGGTCTTGAGGCGACTGGCTAATTTTCATGCAGCCTGAGAACGATGTTTATGACAGATAGAATTCCCGGAAAAAAGATAAATCGATGTCTTGGTAAGAATAGTGTAGCGATCGCCCTAGCGATTCTACTCACGGCTTGTGGCTATCGAGTCTCCTTTACTCCACCCGGTCAACCAAAACCTATTTCACAATTGAAACTACAGCCTACTGTGACCCCAATAGAAGCGTTAGAGGCTGCTTTCTTCAACAAAGATTTTGCCCAAGCCAAACGGTTATTAAAGTCTGTATCGGCTCAAGACATTGAGCGCTCTGAATTAATGCTGAGAGCTGTTCAGACCAATCAGCCAGAGCTGATTCAACTCATGCTTAAGCGGGGCGCAGACCCTAATGCTAATGACGGTGTTTCACCCCTGCGACAAGCTGTACGTACAGGAAATGATCCGCTGGTTCGATTGTTGTTGAAGCACAGTGCAGACCCGAATCAGCAAGATGGGAATACAGATTCTATTTTGCAAGAAGCCTTATTCAGCAACTCATACATTAACTTTCTAGATTGGACTAGCCACATAGATCGGTTTCCTCAAGTCAGCGATCAGGGTATGGAAACAATCCGCTTAATTCTTAAAGGAGGAGCCAATCCAAACGACCGCGATCGCGCTAATGGGACAACAGTGCTGATGGTCGCCGCAGGACACGGCAATAAAGAACTGGTGGAACTGTTACTGCAACAAGGTGCGAATGCAAAAGCAGCTAATGCCTATGGAGAGAATGCACTGCACTATGCCGCTTGGCGGGGTAATCCGGCGATCGTGCAACGACTGCTGTCTGAAAAAGTCAATGTCAATCCTACCCATCACTTAGGGCGGACTCCGTTGATGTTTGCAGTGCGGCGAGGCTCATTACCGATCGTGAAACTTCTACTAGCACAGGGGGCAAGAGTTGATGCAGCGAGTCGCGAAACTTTTGTGGAACCTCATCGGTTGAGATATGGCTATTACTCCGTTCTGGATCACGCGATTGCCACAAACCAGCCAGAGATTGCCGCTTTATTAAAGCAAAAAGGCGCTAAGCCATACGAGCAAAAATAATCTCACGGGATTCTTAGCAGGAGAATTATGGCTCCTTTAGGATGACAGTCGGTTCAGTTTTTGGCTAACGTGTAGCAGATCTAACAAACTCCAGTTAGGGACTATTTTCCTCACTCGCTATTAAGAAAACTGCTGTTAAGGAAGCTTATGAGTCACTCCCCTCTCTTCGACAATTTGGCGCGGGCTATCCGGGTTGCTTTATTTTGCGATCGGCAGCAGATTTCGACTAGCCAAGGTTTAGAGTGGCTCGCCGCGATTGAGGAAGCTGCCGATCGCCAACGGTTGCGTCGTCGGGAGTTGTTAGCGTTAGGTGGTTTGGGAATTGCAGGCGCGATCGTGGGTCACATGGGTCAGGTCAGTGCTGCACCCAAACCAAAATCAAGTGCCACTGTGGGAATTGTAGGGGCAGGATTTGCGGGATTGACTTGTGCCTACGAACTCCAACGTAATGGCATTCTTGCCACCCTCCATGAAGCCAGCGATCGCGTCGGGGGCCGTTGCTATTCTTTGAGTAACAACTTCTTTCCTGGGCAGGTAGCGGAGCGGGGAGGTGAGTTTATTGATAACTTGCACAAAACCCTGATCGGCTATGCGCGCGAATTCGGTTTGACGCTGGAAGATGTCAACAAACAACCAGGAGAAGTTTTCTACTATTTCAACGGTCAGCGCTACCCAGAATCAGTCGTAGTGGATGAGTTCCGAGCTTTGGTGTCGGCTATGCAAGCAGACTTACGGACGCTCTCCGGTGAGCCTAGTGCTGATAGCCACACCGAGGCAGATGTGAGACTCGATCGCACCAGCTTACAAGCCTATCTGGACAGCCGCCAAGCGGGTAATGTGGTGAAGGCAGCGATCAAAGCCGCCTATGAAGCGGAATATGGCCTACCGATCGCTCAACAAAGCTGTTTAAACTTCCTCCTGTTTATCCATGCCGATCGCCGCTCTAAATTCACGCCTTTTGGTGTCTTTAGTGATGAACGCTATCACGTAGTCGAGGGGAATGACAAAATCACGCAAGGGTTGCGCGATCGCCTACAAAGTCCAGTCAAACTGGGCATGAAACTGCTGCGGGTGCGAAAAACGGGCACCAATCAGATTGAACTCACCTTCCAGAGTGGCTCCCGCACCACAACCGCTACTTATAATGCGGTAGTTTTGTCCATTCCCTTCACGACACTACGTCAAGTCGAGTTGGATCCAAGCCTGGGTCTGCCTGCCTGGAAGGTTCAAGCCATCCAACAGCTGGGTTATGGCAACAATGCCAAGATGATGCTCGGCTTCAACGGGCGGCCTTGGCTCCCTGCCAGCAACGGCAGCTCTTACTCCGACCTGCCCAACCACCAATCCACCTGGGAAACCAACCCTGCTAAAGCCACCAGTACTCAGGCAATTCTCACCGACTACTCCAGTGGCGATCGCGCTCTGCGTCTCAAAGTTAGTAATGTGCAAATCGAGGCCGATCGTTTCCTTACGGATCTCAATCGAGTGTATCCGGGGTCAAAAGCAGTCGCCACTAAAATCAATGGTCAATACCGCGTTCACTTAGAGCCTTGGCCCTCTAACCCATTGACCAAAGGCAGCTACACCTGCTACACGCCCGGACAATTTACCAGCATTGCGGGCAACGAAGGCAAACCCGTCGGTAATCTCCATTTCGCCGGAGAACATGCCAACTCTTTTTACGAATGGCAGGGCTTTATGGAAGGAGCCGCTCTCTCTGGCATCCAAGCCGCTAACGAAATTCTCCAAGACCTCAAAGTTGGGAGATTATAGGGATTCATCAGCTCCACGAATCCCATGCTAATTTGGCTCACCCAGTTTAAGGGCGAACTAGCCGCGCTGAGTGCGGCATTTTTGTGGGCGATCGCGTCTGTCATCTACACTCGCATTGGGCAGCGGGTGCCTCCATTGGTTTTGAACTCTGTGAAAGGCGTGATCGCGATCGCTTTCCTCGCCATTACCCTCTGGCTTCAAGGCAGTAGTCTACTCGACATTAACGTTACCGCTTTGGGGCTATTGATCCTGAGTGGAGTGGTAGGGATTGGCTTTGGCGACACTTATTACTTTGCCGCACTGAATTTACTGGGGCCAAGGCGAACTCTGCTACTGGAGGCTTTAGCACCCCCGCTCTCCGCTTTCCTCGCCTTACTGTTTTTGCAAGAAACCCTAAAACTGAGCAATTGGTTGGGGATTTTTCTTACCATTGTCGGTGTGACTTGGGTGGTGAGTGAGCGATCGCCTACCGAAACAGCCAATTCAGCGACAGGCAAACCAACGCATCCTCTACTAGGAGTTGGTTACGGTTTACTAGCAGCCTTGGGCCAAGCAGGAGGGGCGGTGCTATCTCGTGCTGCTTTAACTCAGAGCACTATCAGCCCCTTGTGGAGCACCCTAGTCCGTTTAGCCGCCGGGGTGTTGGTGATGCTGGTGTGGCTACTAGTGCGACGGCAAGCAGGATTGGTGATGCAGACCCTAGAATTTGAGCGCGATCGCCGTCAGGGTTTGTCTTGGTTAGGGGCGATTGCCATTACTTCTTTTTTCAGCACCTATTTGGGAATCTGGCTGCAACAAACTTCGCTCAAATTTACGGCAGTTGGGGTAGCCCAAGCTCTCAGTTCCACCAGTCCCCTGTTCATTTTGCCGATCGCGATCGCAATGGGTGAGGTGGTCAGCAGACAGGCCATTCTGGGTGTTTTGGTCGCGTGGGCAGGTGTTTGGTTCTTGTTTAGTTAACGCTGGTTCAGCTACCGCTTTAGAGCCAAGGTTAAGCCATCCGCGATCGGAACCAGGCTGAGCGTGATGCGTTGGTCTTGGTGCAGCTTGGCATTGAAGACGCGAATCGACTCGGTGCGGTTGTCTTGCACTTGCGGGTCTGCCACCCGTCCAGACCAAAGCACGTTATCGATCGCGATCAACCCACCTGGACGCACGAGTTGCAGCGATCGCTCGTAATAGTTCCAGTAATTGCTCTTGTCAGCGTCAATAAAGGCAAAATCAAAGCTTTCTGCCTGACCCGCTGCTAAAAGCTGGTCTAGTGTGTCCACGGCTGGACCAATCCGCAACTCAATTTTGTCAGCCACGCCTGCGGCTTGCCAATAACGACGGGCGATCGCGGTATATTCTTCGCTCACGTCGCAAGCGATGATTTTGCCATCAGCGGGTAAAGCCAGCGCCACCGCTAAGGAACTGTAACCTGTAAATACTCCTACTTCCAGCGTTTTCTTAGCCCCCAGTAGCTGCACCAACAGCGCCATAAACTGCCCTTGCTCTGGAGCAATCTGCATCTGAGCCATCGGATGTTCAGCGGTCTCCTGTCGTAGTTGCGCTAAAAGCTGCGGTTCCCGCAAAGAGTTGGACAACAGATAGTTATACAGTTGGTCTGTTAAATCAAGGGTTTTATTAGACATAGGGATGTTTTGCTTAAAAATGCAGCTACAAAATTACTATATTGAGTGTGATTTGCTGTAATTAGAACTCAGAGGAGAGTGGAGTTTATGATCCGAGCGATTTTGGCAGTAGTTCTGGTGGGACTATTAACGGCTTGTGGCAACGGCATTCCGGGGCTGAGTGACCGAGTCGTTCAACAAGCGATCGCTCTTCAAGTCGGCCAAACTCAGCAAACCCTCGCCCAACAACTCCGACTCAAAAAGCCCCCCAAAGTGGAAGTGAAGCAAGTCGCGATCGACCAGCAAGACTCCCTAAAGATTCAAGGCTTACCCGCTTACCATCTGCAAGGAACTTACGACCTCACCTTGAAGTTTCCCAGCCGCCAAGTCACTCAAGAAAAAAATCCGTTCGAGGTCTACCTGCAACAGCAACCCGACCAGAAAAATTGGAAGCTAGCTCAGCTTAGCAAATCGGATACAGAAGCTGAATCTACTTGGGTGACAGAACCCCTCCAGTAGACTTCAACTCATCAAATCCAATTTGCCAGGAGTCCCATAAACCTAGGGAGAGATTAACGATGGTTGGGCAAGTTGCGCGATCGCCATTGACCTTTGATCAGTTTGTTAACCAATATCCAGCGGGACAGTAGGTGTGATTTTAGTGGAATCAACTAAAAATATTTCAACTCGTCTGAAGAGTTCAGCTACTAAGTAGAAAATGCTGGTAGCCATAAACACAAAAACTTGATTCGCCCAAAAGGACGAATCAAGTTTTTGTAATGAGTTCTAAATTTGTGAGCATCAGTATTCTTTTGCTAGTTTAAATCTACCGATCGCTAGAAGTATGGATAACCAAACACAACCCACTAAGGGCCAAATCCAAGTTGACATTTTAATGGCGGTGAGGGAACTAAAAGCCCAAATTCAGCAGCTGCAAGATGAGTTTTTAAATAGTAGAGAGTCCAACTTTGAGGACTATCTAAACCTTTTTATTCAACAAACTGAGGAAAAGGTCAAGCAGATAGAAGCAGAAGCAACACAACTGAAAGCACAAAAGAAGGCTCTGTATCAGCAGTTGTGGAGCCAGGCTAAGGAGTTGAAATCCTGCTATCAGGAATTGCAACGTACGAATCAAGAACTATGTCAGGCCTTAAACTCCGATCAAGTCTCCGATAATCGAGCGATCGCGAAAAAAATTTTCAATGAGGATGAGCCTATCAGAGAGGCTTTGGCCAAGTTGCTTCAACTAATTTATGACCGAGATGGTAGCTCTAGGGATCTGGGAAGGTTGCGGAGATGTCCATCTCCGCAACCTCGTATTTCTGGCACAGATAACACCTACCCTTTATCCAAACAAGCGATCGCATTTAAGGATGACCACGACCGCCTTAAAGCCCGATCTCTAGCGCTAAAAGCACAGTTTCAAAGGTTGCGAACTCAATCTCAGGTATTGGCCGCTCAGTCTCGAGTGTTGCAAAGTCGATATCTTGAGTTAGAAACAGTTGAGCGCGATCGCAACTCTAAATCCAACGAGCCTTACAGTAAGCCAGCGGTTTCGTAGAGCCTTCTTAGGGTAGCGGTAATTTTAGTGCCGTATTGTAAGTCAGCAGTCCAGCGACCACTCAGTTGATCCACCAAAGGGGCAATACCGCGAGTGACAAAGCGGAAGCGCGGGTCAACCACATCCTGAACTAAAGGCTCGGTGCTGGCATAGGCTTTGAGGTGCTGCACATGCGCCCGAACTCCAATGCGAGCGCTGGGGAAAGATGCACCTACCTCAGCACCACCAACTGTTCCCAAGCCAGCAAAGTTGTTCTGCGAAGGTTTGATTTCACTACCAAAGCGTAGAAAGCCAGTCTCCACACACATTTGGCAGAAAGCAATATCATAATTTACGCCTTCCACGCTGGCTTCTTCTCGGTACAGCTTCGGTAAGTCGGGAAACTGAGCTAAAGCATTCTCATTGTTAGATTTGAGGAACATCATTAGCTGGACTTCCGATGTGTTGCCGTTGCTAATGATGCGATCGAGTTGACCGGGACAAATTGAAAGGATCGATCGCAAAATCACTGTCCGGCTGACGCTATCCCAACCCACAGAAATATTAACCTCCCGCAGATCGACCGCTCGGATATAGACAATGTTGCGGTAGTTGATCCGGCGGATATTAGGGGCTTTGGTCAAATCCACCCGCAGGCGATCGGCCAAGTCGATTGGAATGTAAGCATTGCCATTGACCACAATGCCCTGCTCACCATAAATAGAGCCATTAATATTGATGTTGGCGGGAGTATAGGTGCCCGTGGGTAAAGGTGTGGGCGTGGGGGTTGGCGTAGGAGTAGGGGTTGGTGTGGGGGTGGGCGTAGGAGTTGTCCCACTTACCGCTCGGCTCCAGGCTGCTAAACCATCAGCCAAACCTAAGGCAATATCGCGGCGACGGTTTTGAATCAAAAAGCGATCGTCTGGATTGGTCAAGAAACCCACTTCCATTAACAGAGAAGCAGGAATGATTTGGCGACAAAAAGCTAGGCTACCCACTCCGGTAGCAGTGTCGGGTCTAGCTCCTCGGCTCGGCAGTTGGGGCACCCGACGCAGCAGTGCCAGCAACAACAGCTCCGAGTGAGCTTTGCGCTCGTCGTTATTGGCAATATAGAAAACACTGGCTCCCCGCACAGAGGGGTCAGAAAAAGCATCAGCGTGAATTTCTAGGGCTACGTCACCCACGCGCCCGCGACTGTTGATCCAGGCGATCGTCCCCGCTAGGCTGAGGTCATCGGGTACGGCCAAAACTTCAAACGCCCGCGATCGCAGTTCGGCAACGATCAAATCCCGCAGCAGAATCAATTCTCTGGCTTCTGTGGTGCCGCCTGCGATCGCGCCTGGATCGATTCTGCCGTTCTCGTTTCCACCATGACCTGCCGAAATAAAGATTCGTCCCATCTGCGCTGTTTCCTCTAGAGCTAAAAATTATTGATATTTAGTTTTTGTTTAATAAAACTGCTGTAGCTTGACCTCTAGAATGGCCCTCTACCCATGACTCTAAATAAATGAAATTACCCTTAACGAATTGATTATGCCCAACCCAAAGCCAGAATACAGCTTCCAGGCGAGATCACCGTGATAATACTCGAACTTCAGCCTTTTGTACCAACGGGTTTAGGCAAATGAAGTCACAGCACGGCTTTTCTCAAAGCACAACGGCTTGGCTGAAACTGAGAGAGCGGTGACAATAGTAAGTGAGTTCTACTTTTCGGCACAGCGTCAATGGACATTCCTCGGCTGCATCCTGACACTATTGAGCAAGTCAAGCAAAAAGCTGACATTGTCGATATAGTTTCTGAGCATGTCGTGCTGCGGAAACAGGGCAAAGACTTTGTCGGGCTCTGCCCGTTCCACGATGACAAGTCTCCGAGCTTCAGCGTCAGTCCCAGCAAGCAGTTTTACTACTGCTTTAGCTGTGGAGCAGGCGGCAACACGATCAAGTTTCTGATGGAGTTGGGTAAAAACTCCTTCAGTGATGTCGTGTTGGATCTGGCTCGCCGCTACCAAGTCAATGTCAAAACCTTAGCTCCAGAACAGCGCCAAGAATTGCAACGGCAGCTTTCGGTGCGGGAGCAGTTGTATGAGATTTTGTCGCTGACGGCCAAATTTTACGAGCACGCACTGCGACAACCCCAAGGAAAAGTCGCTTTAGATTACCTACAAAACTCTCGGCACCTGAGCCAAGAAACGATTCAGCAGTTTCAACTCGGTTACGCTCCAGCGGGTTGGGAAACGCTGTATGGCTATTTGGTGGAACAGAAACACTACCCAGTGGAGTTGGTAGACCAAGCTGGGTTGATTTTGCCGCGCAAATCTGGGGGTGGTTACTACGACCGTTTCCGCGATCGCTTGATGATCCCGATTCTGGATATTCAAGGTCGTGTGATTGGGTTTGGGGGCCGCACCCTGAGCGATGAGCAACCTAAGTACCTCAACTCCCCCGACACCGACCTGTTTGACAAAGGCAAAACTCTGTTTGGGTTAGACAAGGCCCGCGCCGCGATCGCCAAGCAAGACCAAGCAGTGGTCGTAGAAGGTTATTTTGACGTAATTGCCCTGCATGCCGCCGGGATTACCAATGCCGTAGCCTCCTTGGGTACTGCCTTGAGTGTGGCCCAAGTCAAACAATTACTGCGCTATAGCGAGTCAAAGCAAGTTGTGTTCAACTTTGACGCCGATGCGGCGGGGGTGAAAGCGGCAGAACGGGCGATCGGGGAAGTGGCTGACTTAGCTTATCAAGGTCAGGTGCAGTTGCGAGTGCTGAATATCCCAGAAGGCAAAGACCCAGATGAGTTCTTGCACACACACTCTTCAGAGCATTACCTCAGCCTGCTGGAAAGAGCGCCCCTCTGGTTAGATTGGCAGATTCAGCAAGCACTCCTCGGCCAAGACTTGAAGCAAGCTGACCAGTTTCAGCAGTCGATTCAGGCGATCGTCAAGCTCCTGGGCAATTTACCCAATACCCCTTTACGAACCCACTATATTCATCAGTGTGCGGGGTTTTTGAGCCAAGGCGATGCTAGGTTTGCGCTGCAACTGGAAGAAAACCTCCGCACCCAAGTTCGGGGGCAGCGTTGGCACGGGCGATCGCAAAAATGGGAAAAACCCACCGATTACAGCTTGCGAGAAGCAGCAGAAGCCCAACTGCTCCGTATCTACGTTCATTGCCCCGCTCATCGTCCAGAAGTGCACAACGCCCTCAAAGAGCGTGAGCTGGAGTTTAGCTTGTCTCATCACCGCTTTCTGTGGCGGCAGATCCTAGACATTGAAGAAACAGAAAATCAAGCGCCTCAGGCCGAACTGCCTCAGTCTTACGCCAGTTGGGAAGAGCCCACAGAAGTTGACTTACTCACGGCCCTGCAAGACCGCTGCACTGAGTCGCCAGAGGAAATTAAGCGAGTTCTGCACATTCTGCAACTCGATGAGACAGCAAAGTTAGATATTCTCCGTCCGAGTCTAGCGATTCGCACTGCCACTGCTAGCCTAGAGCGGATCATGTGCGAGAAACGCTGCCGTCATTTGCTGAAGATGTGGGAAGAAGCCACGCAAGCGATCTTGGCTGACCCTAATCAATTACAAATCTTAGATTCTCTAGAACAAAGCCTAGATGCGGCCTTCGATGCCGAAGCCTTGCGATTTCAAAAGCTGTTTTACGACGAACGACGCTATCTGCAAGAACTCGATCGCCAGCGCTGCATCACCCCAGCCGATCTACTAGAAGTGCCGCAGTTGGGTTAGTCGCAATAGAGCGTGTCGCGGGTGTTGCGTCCTGTCGCTGGGTTAGTGCCCTTCGCCACCTTGCAGAGCAAAGTTTGGGCATCTTGTCGGAACTCCACGTCGGTGAAGTCTGCGCCGTCAATCACGGCTCCTTCAAACTTGGCGTTGAAGGCAAAGGCTCCTTCCAGAATCGCATTGGTTAAATTTGCGTCGGACAGGCGAGCCGTATCTAGCGTGGCGTTGCTGAGGTTTGCCCCTGCCAAATTGGCAGCTTCCAGATTAGCCCCAAAAAAGCTCACTCCGCGCAAATCACTCTGACTGAGATTGATGCCGCGCATATTGGCCTTAGTAAAGCTGGAGTCTATTAAAACACGGCCTGAAAAGTCGGCCCCCACCAAGAAAGCTTTGTTATAGTCCTCAGCCAAAGCAGGAGTCGCGATCGCCCCCCAAACCAGCAACCCCGCCAGAGTCATCCAGCATAAGCTGAAACAAGCAGTGGCTAGGCGTTGATACCAGGCTGTTTTCACTGGTTTCTGAATTGGCTGCTGAATCAATGGGAAACCGTACCTTCTGTCCATCTCGCGTACTTTACTAAGTGACTGTGACGAATCAGTGAGTCTGGGAGCCACATCAATCTATAGGCTAGCGCTAAGCGCAGCCTAGACTGACCTGAGCGGTCCCATCCCTGATCCTACCCGAAGCTGTCGGTCTCCTTGGGGAAAAAGCACTAGACTCGTAACGAAGGTTAAAGTCTGACTATTTCGTCCTGCGAGGAAATCTGAGTAAAATGCATGAATTCTGGCAAGCCTGAACCCTCGCGATCGCGCAGCCCGTCTCAATCTAAGAGCGAAATCGGGTTGCTAGGAGAAGCCTTTATTTCAGAATGGTTGCAAGCTCAAGGTTGGGGACTGCTACATCAACGCTGGCATTGTCGTTGGGGCGAAATTGACCTGATTGCCCAACAGCCCATAGTACCTAGGGCTATAGCACCTAGACCTATAGCACCTAACCAGATGCGATCGCCCTCAGCCACGCTTGTATTTGTGGAAGTTAAAACTCGTAGCGGCAACAATTGGGATGCGGACGGCTTGCTAGCGATCACGGCCCAAAAGCAAGCCAAACTTTGGCAGACAGCAGAATTATTTTTGTCCAATTATCCAGAACTTGCAGAACTACCTTGCCGCTTCGATGTGGCCCTAGTAGCAGTGCAACCTGCCTCAAAAGCGCGATCGCAACCTGAAAAGCTTGGTGTCGATCAAGTTCAGGCTGCGATGTTAGCAATGAATTATGTGATTAACCAGAATCAAGCAGCGATCGCCCAAGGGCAGCCTATTGCGATCGGAGGTTATCAACTAAGCTTAAAAGATTATATCCAAGCAGCTTTCACTTAATTTGCCGTTGTCAGGCTACTTCAACACTTGCTGGAAGATGATAACCAGCCAGAATTTGCCAAGCGTTGCAGCCTAAGCTAGCGTCTCAGGACAATAGCCCAGTCCTAGAACAAACTGCTTACGGAATTCTTCAATTTCACCGCGATCGGGGCTACCGTGAGAAACCACCGCTACTTGATAGCGCCGCATCACATCAATGGCAGACTGACCCGTTTCCAGGCTCCACAAAGCCATCTGAATACGAATTTCTGGCTCGTAAGGAATGCCTAGCTCATTCAAGAAAGCTCGGAAATCTCCATCTTCTTGGGGGCTCAAGTAGCGATTCATCTTGACCTTGACGACCCAGCCATCAATCTGATGAATTACAGTCATGAATCGAACAGGCATTAGCGTGGTGCCATGTAGGTGTTCGACGACTCTTAGGGTGAGGCTGGCATTGCCAAGGTAGTAGAGATATTCCATGTTTCTTCGGACCCAGCGAATGCTACATTTCTATTCTTACGGGGATTTGCTGAAGCCAATAGGGGAGAAGCCCCCGACCTCCTATGGGGGGTTCCACCCAATGTTGTTATAAGTTTTGCACTTCATTGCTTGTCGCAGCCCTACGCTGGTATGAACTTCACGGCCAAACCTCACGATTTCAGTTCCTCAGATCAGCCTGTCACTCCGGCGATCGCGTCCGAGCCTACCTCCGACCAATTACTGAGCGCCTATGACTACGAGCTACCAGAAGAAAGGATTGCTCAAAACCCCGTAGAGCCAAGGGATCAGGCACGGTTGCTCGTCCTCGACTCCCCAACTCAGCATAGCCACCGCATCTTTCGGGACTTGCCAGATCTCCTCCGATCGGGAGATTTACTAGTGCTCAACAATACCCGTGTGATTCCCGCCAGGTTGTACGGTCGTAAGCCAGGGGGTGCCGCGATCGAAGTTTTGCTCCTAGAACCCCAACCCCAACCTAATTGCTGGCTGGCTCTAGTCAAACCCGGTCGGCGGCTGAAACCCGGAGCGGCAATTGAGTTTGGTCCAGACCCAACTGAGCCACCGAGCTTAAAAGCCACGGTCTTAGCGACGGATGCGCCCACGGGAGGGAGGATTTTGCAGTTCGAGGTGCCCGATGGGGAGTTATTGCAGACGCGACTACAGGAACTCGGCCAAGTACCTTTGCCACCCTACATTACCCAATCCGAAGCAGAGCCAGAACGCTACCAAACGGTTTATGCTGCGCAACCTGGAGCTGTGGCAGCCCCAACCGCAGGCTTGCACTTTACCCCTGAGTTGTTGGCTAAGTTACAAGCTCAAGGCATTGACCAAGCCTTCGTTACCTTACATGTGGGAGTCGGCACCTTTCGGCCCGTCGAAGCGGAGGATATTACCCAGCATGCCATGCATAGTGAGTGGGTAGAAGTTCCAGCCGAGACAGTCGCCAAAATTCAGCAGACCAAAGCCCAAGGGGGGCGCGTGATTGCTGTGGGTACGACGGTCGTCCGCACTTTGGAAGGAGTGGCGCAGCAAACTGAGAAAAATGGCAACCAGTTTGGTGAATTGCAGCCCTACCAAGGCAAGGTGAATCTATTTATTTACCCTGGTTATCAATGGCGTGTGGTGGAGGGATTAATTACCAATTTCCATTTGCCTTGCTCCAGTTTGCTGATGCTGGTGAGTGCGTTGGTAAGTCGTCCGCGCTTGATGGCGTTGTACCAAGAGGCGATCGCGGAACAGTATCGTTTCTATTCATTTGGGGATGCCATGCTGGTGTTGCCAGAGGCCAGAATCTAAATCATGGGCATGGGGCGATCGCTCATCTTCAAGCTAATCAGGCGCTTGATTGCAATGCAATTTCCGCAGGTTCGGTGGATCACGACCGCAGAACTCGCTCAATGGCTCAGCAATCCTGTCCGATTGCAACCGCTCCTATTAGATGCTCGAACTAAAACTGAGTATGCTGTCAGCCATTTGGCAACTGCTCAGCAAATCGATCCGATCGCGCCTGACTTCGCTGCTCTAGGCCAGATTGATCAGGATACGCCCCTAGTTGTCTACTGCTCGATCGGGTATCGCAGTGCAAAAGTTGCGGCTCAGTTGGCGCAAGCAGGCTTCACGCAGGTTTATGACTTGGAAGGAAGCATTTTTCAGTGGGCCAACGAAGCGCGACCGCTCTGGCAAGCCGAGCAGCCTACGACCAAAGTGCATCCTTACAATCCTCAGTGGAGCTTATTGCTCAAGCCTGAGTATCGGGCGGAGTTGCAGGAACCACCTCTAGCTTGAAGGCTATGCCCTATCTTCGTGCTCCTCCACCTGCTGGATTAATTTAGCGATCAAAGCAGTCCAGCCAGTTTGGTGACTCGCACCGATTCCAGCACCATTGTCGCCGTGGAAGTATTCGTAGAACAAAATCAAATCTTGCCAGTGTGGGTGGGTTTGAAATTTTTCTGTGTCTCCATAGACGGGACGACGACCGGCGGCATCTTGGGTAAAAATCTTTATGAGTCGTTGGGAGATTTCGCTGGCGACTTCCCACAAGTTCATCCATTGCCCAGAACCTGTCGGGCATTCCACTTTAAAGTCATCACCTAAGTAATGATGAAACTTTTGCAGCGATTCGATTAGCAAGAAGTTGATGGGAAACCAAATCGGGCCACGCCAGTTAGAATTGCCCCCAAACAAGGCACTAGTGGATTCCGCTGGCTCATAATCAACGCGGTGTTCCTGACCTTGCGCTTCAAAAATGTAAGGATGCTCGGCGTGATAACGGGACAGAGCCCGAATGCCATAGGGACTGAGGAATTCCTTTTCGTCTAGCATTTTCTCTAGAATCCGCCGCAGTTTATCGCGATAAACGATCGCCAAAAGCCTGCGATCGCCTACCCCTTGGCGTTTCATACAAGCAATGTTCTGAGTCAGATCGGGACGATTACGAATGAAGCATTCTGTGCGCTTCCAAAAGCCAGGAAATTGTTCTAGAAGCTCTGCTTCGATCGGCTCTACCGCAAAGAGAGGAATCAGGCCGACAACGGAGCGAACTTTTAAGCGCACTTGATGTCCATCTGGAAAATGCAGCACATCATAATAGAAGCCATCTGCCTCATCCCAGAGGGAGGCTTCTTCTCGGCCCATGCGGTTCATAGCCTCCGCAATATAGAGGAAGTGCTCAAAGAACTTACTGGCAATATCTTCGTAAATGGGATTGGATTTTGATAGCTCTAAGGCGATCGCTAGCATATGCAAGCTATACATGCCCATCCAACTGGTGCCATCGGATTGGTCAATGCGACCTCCGGTAGGCAGTTCGGAACTGCGATCGAACACACCGATATTATCCAGACCTAGAAAGCCGCCTTGAAAAACATTATTGCCCGCTGCATCTTTGCGGTTCACCCACCAAGTAAAGTTGAGCAATAGCTTTTGGAATACCCGCTCCAAAAAAACACTATCGGCCCGACCGTATAGTTTCTGTTCAATCTTGTAGATTCGCCACGCTGCCCACGCATGAACAGGAGGGTTCACATCCCCAAACGCCCATTCATAAGCAGGCAGTTGGCCATTGGGATGCATGTACCATTCTCGCGTCAGGCGATCCAGCTGGTATTTAGCCAGTTCTGGATCAATCATGGCAATGGGAATCACATGAAAGGCCAGATCCCAAGCCGCAAACCAGGGATACTCCCACTTGTCGGGCATCGAGAGAATGTCATCATTAAATAAATGAATCCACTCAGAATTTCTCCCTTTCAGCCGCTCCGGGGATACGGATGGCTCAGCAGGCGCGTTTTTCAACCATTCATCTACCACGTAGTAGTAAAACTGCTTGCTCCACAATAGGCCCGCAAAAGCTTGACGCTGGATGTTTTGCAAATCGGGCGATCGCGTGAAACAGCAAACCCGTTGGTAAAATTCATTGGCTTCCCGCTGGCGATCGCTAAAAACCCGCTCAAACTCAGCTCCCAAGGGAGAAGCGGTGACAAGCGCTGGAGCCACTTGATTTAATCTGAGTTGAATAGTTTGCGTCTTGCCTGCCTGTACCTGCAAGATATAGTGTGCTGCGGCTTTGGTGCCAACCAATTCAGGATTGACAGCAGTTTGCTCACCCTGAACTACATAGTTGTTGATGCCATCCTTGAGATAAGCCGAAACGTTAGGCGTCCCAAAGACACGCTCTGTATTGGTTTCATTTTCGGTAAATAGCAGCTCTGTCGGTGGGTCGCAATACAACCAGTAGTCACCCAAGCTGGAATGGGAGGCGGCAATGACGCTGTAATTGTCCTTGTCCTTAGATTTCGCTTTAGACAGTAAGGGCTTGTCGGAGTTGGGAAGGGAGGGACAAGCAAGCTTGTCCCTCCCTTCCCAACTCCAAGACCAAGTGTTACGAAACCACAGCGTCGGCAATAAACGTAAGGTTTGAGCTTCTGGCCCGCGATTCGTAATGGTGATGCGAATCAGAATGTCTTCTGGAGCCGCTTTAGCATATTCAACCAAGACATCAAAATAGCGTTCTTCGTCAAAAATGCCTGTCTCCAAGAGCTCAAACTCTAATTGATCGCGACCTCGACAAGCATTCTCGGCCACCAATTGCTCGTAAGGAAATGCCTGGTGTGGATATTTATAGAGGCATTTCATGTAAGAGTGCGTCGGCGTGTTGTCGAGGTAGAAATAGTATTCTTTAACGTCCTCACCGTGATTGCCTTCTTTCCCAGTCAAGCCAAACAGCCGTTCTTTGAGAATTGCGGCATTGCCATTCCAGAGGGCGATCGCAAAACAAAGCCGTTGATGATTATCCGAAATGCCTGCGATGCCATCTTCTCCCCAACGGTAAGCCCGCGATCGCGCTTGGTCATGGGTGAAATAGTCCCAGGCTGCCCCGCTAGCGCTATAGTCTTCCCGCACAGTTCCCCACTGGCGATCGCTGAGATACGGCCCCCATCTGCGCCAATGCGCCTGTCTTTGACGAGTTGCTTCTAGCCGTTGAGCTTCTGCGGTGGTGTTTTCTGTCATGGCTCTCTCAAGCGATCGCGTGCAGCAAAGTAAATCTTGGCTAAATCAGCCCTCGATTCTTAAACCCCAATCCTTAAAGTTGAGCCATTTTAACGCACCTGCCCTTGCCGACTCAGCCTCTGTCGAATTGTAGAGTTTGGGCTTGTACTGGCCTGTACTCATCTTTAGTTAGAGCCGTTTTAGCTTAAAGTTTCTTTACATCGGTCAGAAGGAGGGCCTATAGTTTCGCACCCTAGGCAGACTGCGGCTTAGAGGCAACTCGATACTATAGGGACATAACAAGTTTGTTAACAAGTTCGTTGAGGAATGTAAATATGGAATCTCGTCCTTCTGCTGATCTACCCACTGTTGCTAACGCTTATAACGGCAAAGATCGGAACGCCTTTTTGTTTGGTTGGAATCCCCAAGCCGAGCTATGGAACGGTCGTCTAGCCATGATTGGTTTCTTGGCATATCTGTTGTGGGATTTGAACGGTTACAGTGTATTGCGTGACGTGCTTCACTTCTTACCCCAGTACATCGCTCGTTAGTCACTGGCTCGTTAGTAACTGGCTCGTTAGTAACTGACTGTTAATCATTGAATAAGTCATAAGCATCCAACCTTGTCGTTAGACTGGTGGCCTTAACTCAGCTTAAGTTGCCAGTCTGACCACAAGGTTTTGCTATGGCCCAATGTCCTATTCATCTAGAGTCTTGGAATGGTTAAGTTGGAAAATCGACACATCCAACTCCACTTTTTGCATTAGTTCTGCCAGAAAACCTTGGTTTAGGAGGCAGACGGGATTAAAGTAAATATTCTTCATAGAAATTGTTTACCTACGCTGAGCGGTGGCTGCTTAGCTTTGTATCTGCCTACTTAAGTCAATCGTTATCTGGAGCTGAAGATTTGATTTC
Source organism: Trichocoleus desertorum AS-A10 (assembly GCF_039962155.1). Classification (NCBI taxonomy): domain Bacteria; kingdom Bacillati; phylum Cyanobacteriota; class Cyanophyceae; order Leptolyngbyales; family Trichocoleusaceae; genus Trichocoleus; species Trichocoleus desertorum. The sequence continues at coordinate 28,728 of NZ_JAMPKN010000012.1, forward strand.
CTCTGAGCAAGTATCCCCACCCGCTGTCCCATTAAAAGAAGAGGTAACGATCGCTGACCCCGCGAAAGAAGCAAACCGTAGCCTGATCACTGCAATAGGCATGTTAAGCCTTTGGGCGACGAGTTTAGCTTGCTTGTTGAGCTTAGATATCTCCGCGTGGCCCTTGTTGTGGAAACTGCCGCTGATGGTTTGGCAAATGTTTCTCTACACAGGGTTATTCATCGTCGCGCATGATGCGATGCATGGAGCGGTCTATCCCAAAAACTCCAAGATTAATGATGGGATGGGAGCGATCGCTTTATCTTGCTATGCCCTGTTTTCTTTCGAGAAGCTAAAGCAAAAACATTGGCAACACCATCAGCATCCAGTGAGCGAACGAGACCCAGACTCTCACAATGGCAAGCACCAGAATTTTTTTGCTTGGTACTTTCAGTTCATGAAATCCCACTGGAGCTGGGTCAGAATATTAGCGTTAATTGCGCTCTTTCACACCATTCGCTTAACGCTGGCTTTGCCAGCAGAAAACATGACGCTGTTCTGGGTCATTCCTTCGATCTCCAGCTCGGTACAACTGTTTTTCTTTGGCACCTACCTGCCGCACCGAGAACCAGAAGGAGGATACAAAAATCACCATCGGGCTCAAAGTAACCCCCTTCCAGTTTTCTGGTCTTTCATTACCTGCTATCACTTTGGCTATCACGAGGAGCACCATGAGTATCCGCAGCTAGCTTGGTGGCAACTACCCGGAGCGGCTAAAGCGCAGGGAACAATCTGAGCACACTATTTGCCAGATTTCTCGGCCTTGGTGTCAGTAGTTTTGTCACTCGCTTTGGCGTCACTTGGTTTATCTGCTTTAGGGTCCGGTGAAGCTTTAGAGTCCGGCGATTGGAGTGCTTGGTCCAGTACAGTCCGCGCCTCTTCTGCTTGGGCTCTAGCTTCTCGGTAACGGAGGTTGGTTTGAGCAAAAGTCTTCAAGGTTTTGAAGCCTTCTTTGAGGTTGGCGATCGCCTCCTCGCTCACCGACTCATCTGTGAACAGAATATCGACCTGCTCTCGCACTTTGACTGCTTCAGAACGCAATTCTTGCACCTTCAGCTTGAGCGTCGCCAAGTTGCTGAGAATTTGTACTGCCTGGGTGACAGCATCTTCGTCGGCAGAGACCGTTGAGCTTGGTTCTTTCACTTCAATAAATTGTTGAGGGCCAAATCCTTCTGCCAAATCGGTCGGTAACTTGCCTGAATCCATCAGCTCCATCAGCTGATCCATTGCCTTTTCACGGGCTTTAGCAGAATCTTTGCCAGAGACAGTCAGAATAATTTCAGGGCTTTGCGCTAGCGTATACTGAACCATAAACGTACATCTGTACTAAAGTCTTCTCTTCAATCTTAATGTGTTGCAGCTTAGGACTGCGGTGGCTGGCGGACGTGCTACTGGGGCTGGGTCCGAGCTTGTCTCACCATGGCAATCAAAGTTTGGTGAGCATCCTCCGAATCTTGCAGTTCGTGATCAAACTCAACTCGAAGTGGGGTTGCCGCTCCCTCAACCTGAGCCATCAAGTTCATTCCTTGGGCATCAATCGAAACCATTTCCGCCGCAGTGGCACTGGTCGCTCCAGCATAGGCTTTGGCGTAAAGCACGATCGCCTCGGCATGGTCTTCGTTCATATGTTTGCAAATGCGATCGCTAATACTAGGGGTTAATGGATCAGCCATAACCAAATCTCCTCCATCAAATTATGCGCAAATCATGGGTACCTGTTGGGAAGTTTAGCAGAGGCAAGGGCTAGGGATGGTAAGCTCACAAAGGTCTTGGTTAATGCATTGGAGGAAGAACTGTGTTTGCTGGCAAACGGCCCACTAATCTTGGCGTTCAAAATGGTAGCTTAGCACCCTGCCCAAATACCCCCAACTGTGTCAATAGCCAAAGTACAAGCCCAACTTGTCAGATTGCCCCTTTGACCTACACCTCTACAGCAACCCAAGCGATCGCTGACCTCAAAACGGTGATCCAAAATCTAGAGCGTACAACCATTGTTACGGAAAGGCCTAACTACTTGTACGCAGAATTCAAAAGCGCTTTGATGGGGTATGTGGATGATGTGGAATTTTACCTGGATGAAGTTCAGCAAGTGATTCACGTGCGATCGGCCTCTCGCTTGGGCAAATCGGATTTAGGTGTGAACCGCAAACGAATTGAAACAGTTCGAGCCAAGCTGCAAGCTCTCCAAAGTCAAGGTTAGAACTAGAGCGCTGAGGGATAAGTGTCGGGCAATTCATTATCCTCGACAGGCTCATCGCGGTCTAGCGGTTCAACCGCACTGGTGTCATCAATATGAATGATGGCATCAAACTGGCTGGGTAACTGGGTGTGGAAATAGTGGCTTAGCCGCTCGGAGTGAGGACGGTAAATCACGCCGATTGCCCTCTCTAAGCGGGGTTTTCGTAGCTGAGCGATCGCCGGATTATCTTGGCGGAGATTCAACCAAAAGCGGGGTAGTCCAGTTTTGTGGAAGAGCGCTTCGTAGCTATTGGGCAGTGCAGGTCGCACTTGCTTGAGTTCAGCAGGGCCATCCCAATCGGTCGCTGCTGTGACGGTGCCAGTATATGTGCTGAAGCCAACCAACACGGCATCTTCACCGTAACGCTCTCTCACCAGTTGACCGACATTCCATTCACCCGATTCCCCCATATCGGTAGCTCTAGCATCGCCTAAATGAGAGTTATGTGCCCAAACCACGATCTTGGCGGGTTGCTGCTGTTTTTCTAGATGGGCCGATAAGTGATCAAGCGTTTCTGCCATATGGCGATCGCGCAAATTCCAAGAAGACACTCTCCCTCGGAACATAGAGCGGTAGTACTCCTCGGCATTCTTGACCAGTCGAGCATTCTGCTCCGCATAGAAGAATTCATCCTCTGCTAAGGGGCCATCTCTTCGCGTATACTCACTCGCCTGTCTTTGCAACTCTAGAAGTTGATCTACCGCTCCACCTTCACAAGATTCTGCCATGCCAGAGCTAGTCGCATATCCGTAACTCTGAGAATCCTCCTCGAAATGCTCGAAACAAGCATAGCGAGAACGCGCTCGCTGCCCTGCTTCTGGGTCAATTTGGTCAAGATACTTCAGTACTGCTTCGATGGAACTGTAGAGGCTGTAAAGATCGAGACCATAGAAACCAACTTTAGTTCTTTCTGGCGGCGAAGCTGCATTATATTGATGCAGCCAGTTAACGAAATTCAGCACGTCTGTATTTCGCCACATCCAAGTCGGGAAGCGATGAAAGTTACCCAGTGCTTCGTTACTGGTGGCATCCTCACTCGCGCCTTGGACAAAGCGGTTAACTCGGTAAGCATCAGGCCAGTCAGCTTCTACTGCAACTGCTGCAAAGCTTTTTTCTTGAATCAACCGCTTGGTAATTTCAGCCCGCTGCTCATAGAACTCATGGGTGCCATGTGTCGCCTCGCCAATTAAGACAAACCGAGCATTCCCAACTAGATCCATCAACGGGTCATAATCTGAAGGAGAACCTGTGAGAGGGTGGGCGCATTGGCGTACTGCATCAGCTAGTTCGGCGATCGATTTTTCTAGCATGGCTGAAGCCCTACCCGCAGACGAACTGCTAACGATTACATTCATCCTAAGCAGCGAAAAGATTGCCGACCTCTGGCTAAAGAGCTTGCTCTAGAACTGTCGCGTTCTGTCTAGGGAATGAAAGGGTCTGCGGGATTGCAAAGTTGGTTGGAAGCCTCTATGACACAGCGAGATCAGGTGACACAAAAACGAGAAGCCAAGGCATTCCTCAGCTTCTCCCAGTTAAAAGTAGGTGGGTCGATTACTGGAGAGGTCGTCCTGTGTTTCCCGGGCTATTTGCAGTCATGGCACGACTGGCCATTTGATAGTGATTGTTGATGTTGGGCAGCAGGGCTGAGGCATACTGTTTCACATCAGCCGCTTTTCCTTGCTGAATTTCTGTCCGGTACAAAGCGATCGCTTGCATGTGCAGATTTTCTTGGGTGCCCATATAGGCGCGATCGAAGTTTGCGTCAGAGAGCTGAGCCAGTTGCTGGGCGATCGCCGCATTAAGGGGGCCAGGATCAGTGGGTAGCGTGATCCGATGTTGGGCTGCCACTTGAGACAGGCGTTGGTTTGCCTGAGTATGCTCCCGGATCATCTGCTGCGCGTAGGTTCTCACCATCTGATTAGATGACTTTTGCAAGGCTAGTTGAGAGGTTTGAATCTCAGCATTATTCCCGCGAGCTGCCATCAGGACAAATTCGCGGTCTAAAGCGGTGGGTGCAGTCGCAGCGCCCCGTTGTTGATTTGTTGTGCTTTGAGCAGGCCGATTAGCTGGGGTGCTAGGCTGAGGAGTCATCTGCGCCAGCACTGGAAAACCGATCAGTGATGTGAGGGCTGCTGCTCCCACAAGAGTAGTAGCTTTATTAAAGTAGTTGAGTCCTTTCATGGCGCTTAAACCTAGATGTGAAGAGTAAATTGAACCAGCTTGACCGTTTGAATCTAAAGTCATAAAAAACGACCGCCCCATAAGCAGAGTAACGACTGCTATCTAAGCAACCCTCTGTCTAAAGAGCGGAGATGAAGATTATGGGATCACAGGCTAGAAAATCTATTGCACTGTATTGGCAGACTGATTAAACAATAGATCCCGCGATCGCTCAATATTGAGTGCTTGGTCTTTGAAAGCTGCCGCTTTTTCATAGGCTCGGATCGTAGCTGGGCGCGCTTTAATCGCTTCAAACCAGCGTTGCACCTGCGGAAAATCTTCCAGCTTTTGGCCTTGCATTTCGTAGGGCACGATCCAGGGATAAATCGCCATATCCGCGATCGAATATTCTCCTGCAACAAATTCGCGATCGCTCAACTGCTTGTTTAACACCGCGTACAAACGAGCAGTTTCATTTACATAGCGATTAATCGCATAGGGAATTTTCTCTGGCGCATATTGGTTAAAGTGGTGGTTCTGCCCTGCCATTGGCCCTAGCCCGCCCATTTGCCAAAACAACCACTGTAAGGTCTCAACCCGACCTCGGAGATCGGCAGGAAGGAACTGGCCAGTTTTTTCTGCTAAATACAGCAGGATGGCTCCAGACTCAAACACAGAAATCGGATCACCACCTCCCACAGGTTCACGATCGACGATCGCGGGAATCCGGTTGTTGGGAGCAATCTGGAGAAATTCGGGCTTGAACTGATCGCCTGCACCAATGTTAATCGGTACCAACTCATAGGGCAGATTTGTTTCCTCTAGAAACAAAGTGATTTTGTGTCCGTTTGGAGTCGTCCAGTAATAAAGCTCAATCATGATGCTGTCTCCTAATATTGCTCGGGAAAATTACACACCATATCGCTTAAACCAAGCCTGAAGCCGTTTCCAGCCATCCTCCGCGTCTCTATCGCGATAAGAGGGGCGATAATCGGCAAAAAAGGCATGAGGTGCATCAGGATAGACAATGATTTGGGATTTGCTGCGACCCAATTTCAGGCGATCGCGCATCTCCTCCACTGTCTCTAGAGAAATTCCTGTATCCTCTCCACCATAAAGTCCTAAAACTGGGGTCTTCAGTTGGGGCGCAATATCAACCGCATGTCTGGGTGTAAGAGGGCTGCGATCGCCGACTAAGCGGCCATACCAAGCCACGCCTGCTTTCACTTGCGGATTATGTGCGGCATACAGCCAAGTCATGCGCCCGCCCCAGCAAAAGCCTGTAATCCCCAAACGCTTACCATTGCCCTTAGCCGACTTCACTGCCCAATTCACCGTGGCATCGAGATCAGACAGCACTTGAGCATCTGGCACTTTTGCCACTACCTTACGGATCTCGTCCACACTGCTTAGCTTCAGCACATTGCCTTGCCGCACAAATAATTCCGGAGCGATCGCCACATATCCCAACTGAGCAAAGCGACGGCAGACATCTTGAATATGCTCATGCACGCCAAAGATTTCTTGGATTACCAAAACGACAGGAAAATTTTGGCCTTTAGCAGGCATCGCTCTGTAAGCGGGAATGTTGCCGTCTTTGACCGGAATTTTTACGGCACCCGCAATCAATCCCTTGCCGTCTGTCCGAATAACTTTGGCCGAAATAGGTTCTACTGCTAAGGCAAAGCCAGTTGCCAAGGCAGCAGTCGTAATAAACTGACGCCGCGTAATTTCTTTCATGACTGAGCCTATATCCCCCTCACTGAACACTGATTTCTAGTGTAGAAGGTCAGAAGTTTTTGTGATTTGACTAAGCCAGTGCAACACCGGATGTTGGAGGTGCAAAAGAAATATATATAATGACTACCTACCCTAATGAATGCTGCATTCAGCACCCATGTCAGAACATCCTACTCCTCCAACCACCAAACCCAACTCCCCCAATTTTTCCTCTGGTCCTTGTGCCAAGCGCCCTGGCTGGAGTGTGACCAATTTGCAAAATGCTTGTGTGGGTCGCTCCCATCGCTCTGCTGACGGCAAAGCTAAACTCGCAGAAGTCATCGATCGCTCGAAAAAAATCTTGGGCGTTCCCGCAGATTATCGGTTGGGCATTGTGCCTGCTTCCGACACAGGTGCAGTCGAAATGGCCCTATGGTCACTACTAGGACCGCGCCCTGTCGATATTTTAGCGTGGGAAAGTTTTGGTCAGGAATGGGTAAAAGATGTTTTAGATGAACTGAAATTACCAAATGTCAACCTAATCAAAGCTCCCTACGGCAGTCTGCCCGACTTGGGCCAAGTGGATTTTAGCCACGATGTAGTGTTCCTCTGGAACGGTACCACCTCAGGCGTGAGAGTGCCCAACGGTGACTGGATTCCCAGCGATCGCCAAGGCTTGACCATTTGCGATGCCACCTCCGCAGTATTCGCAATGGACATCCCCTGGGACAAAATCGATGTCCTGACTTACTCCTGGCAGAAAGTCTTGGGTGGTGAAGCCCAACATGGCGTAATTGTTCTTTCTCCTCGTGCTGTCGAGCGCCTGGAAAGCTATCAACCCACCTGGCCAATCCCGAAAATTTTCCGGCTCAGCCAAAAAGGTAAATTGATTGAAGGCATCTTCAAAGGTGACACCATCAACACACCTTCAATGTTGTGCGTGGAAGACGCGATCGACAGTTTGAATTGGGTCGAGAGTGTGGGTGGCTTATCTGGTTTGATTCAGCGCAGTGAAGCCAACCTCAGCGCGATCGCTCGTTGGGTAGAGCAACGCGATTGGGTAGACTTCTTGGCTGAAAAACCAGAAACTCGCTCTTGCACCTCGATCTGCCTAAAAGTAGCTGACCCTTGGTTCACAAATCTCAGTGCGGAAGACCAAGCGACTTTTGCCAAGAAATGGGCGAAAACTTTAGAAAAGCAAGGTGTTGCTTATGATGTTGCTCCCTATCGGGCTGCACCTCCAGGACTGCGGATCTGGGGCGGAGCCACGGTAGAAACTTCCGACATCGAAGCTCTCCTACCCTGGCTTGACTGGGCCTACGTCGCTGTCAAAGCTGAATTCGCTGCTGTGGCCTGATTAACTCGCCTATCGTTAATCAGCAAGCCTGAGACGAGGCATCAATCATCGTAAGCGTTGCCCTATCTGTATCTCTAAACTTGATGAGACACAGATGGGGTCACCAGTTAGGCTAACTGCCTAAGCATCCATCAACGATACAATGCGTGAGAACCAATAAACGACTTCTGGATCGCAGCAGGTCGTAAGCCGAGCAATTTCTACTGCCATTTGGTATGCTGCTTCACCCTTGGGGTGATTAAAGAGACCTGCGTGATTCAGTAATGCCGCCTTCAAATCTCCTGGGTAAGCTGGTGTAGGCCGTGATTCCTTCATTTGCAAGCGTAGCAGAATCGGATTCCAATCAATCTCATTAGCGATAGGATGTGTATCCATAGCAACTTGTCATACTGAATTGTTTATATTTATAAGCTAGTTTCTAAAGAAGATAGAAGCAAATATATATAGTTCTTGAGTTGATAAATTTAATTGATTGGATTCTCTGTCTAAATACAGTTGACTAACCAAATGTGTAGCGCCAAGCGATTATTTAATTAATAATTCAATGTAAACACTGAGGTTTTTGGCCCATTAAGCTATAGTCGCCTATCCAAAGGTAGATCAAAGGTAGCGGTTGCTTCTATAGAAATTATGTTTTTACAGGAATTGAGCAATCTAGAAGTTGGAGGCTGCGCTTAGGCGCTGCTAGTTTGACGCAGAATTTCAATATTCAGTTCTAATTTATTGCCTAGCCATAGAGCATGGTTTGTGTGGTCCAAGACATCATCGCCTGTCTCCGGATGCACCAAAACATCCAACCCCTCGCGATGTAGCATCAGCCAAGGAACAACCCTTACGAACTGATCGGGTAGGAAAGCTATCTGGTACATCGCTTGAGGATGAGGGCCAATCGGGCGATCGTGCCACCGTCCCAAACGCACCTCAAAAGCAGCCAGTCCCTCCCGTACCCGCGCTGCAACATCACGAGTTTTAGGACCATAGTAGATGTGAGCGTGGAATCCAGTGATTGTGGTTGTTGCTTCTACCATTTTTCTCGGCTCCACGACTGATCTCTTTTCACCGACTAGCTTACAGCTATTTTCAAAGGATCCAAACTTTGGAAAAGCGTGGCAATGGCTTAAGTCAATCCACATAGCAATTTCCCCTTAAATCCTAATTTGAAAGGATCTAAAGGGAAATTGTAGGATGTGAATTCGCCAACCGAGTAAACATCATGCTGAACGGCATGGTATTCAGTTAAGTTGGGATACTGTTCTGAAAAAGTTAAAGTTCTGTATTTGAAGCTTACTGTAGCAGTTCAAATTGTTGCTGAATCCAGTTAAATCCCCTGCCAATACAACTTGAACAAACCTGGCCTTGACTCTTGCCTTGTTCGTTACAGACAATCACTTGCGCTTCTTTCATGGCAAACGATTGCCCGCAGAGCTGACAAAGACTGCTTTTGGAGGGAAACTTATTCGGTTCAATTTGGAGCTGCATAATGTTTTACCAACTTATTTATGTTTGTAGTTCTGAGTTCTTACTAAAAGATTTGATCAAACGATTGATCTTAATAGTCTGGGTTGGCAATCATCCATAGGCTCTCATCAGCGATACACCTCACACCACGAATGCTGTTGTTATAAAGTATGCTGTACTCCTCCCCAAATGTCGTCTAGACAAAGATAGGATCTCTTTTACAGGATGCTGTATTCACTATCACACTGCTTGCCTTAAAGAAAGCCCTTGTACCATTCTTAATGTAATGATTGAGAGCCATTCAGGCTAGGGAACTAAAACACGACCTATTTGTTCTGCGCGATTATATTGTTCCAAAACTTGTTGCGCGATCGCCCCAGCTTTCCCTGCCACCGTCAAGGCAACACAAGCGCCCCCAAACCCTGCTCCTGTCAGCCTGGCACCAAATACACCAGGGGTTTTCTGCAAAATTTCAACTAGATGATCTAACCCTGCGATCGAAACTTCGTAGTCATCCCTTAAGCTCGCGTGGGAATCGTTCATCAGTTCGCCAAAGCGCTCGGCTGATACACCCTCCCGAGCTTCTAGCACTCGGTTATCCTCTGTAATCACATGACGCGATCGCCGCTTGAGGAGTTCAGGGAGATGGGCGATCGCCTCGACATCACTGATATCCCTCAGTGCCTTAACTCCCAACTGTTTCGCCGCTTCTTCGCATTCTGCTCGACGTTGGTTATAGCCACTACCTGCCAAGGTGCGAGGGATACCACTGTCGATCACTAAAATCTCGGCCCCTGATGGAAAAGGGAGAAGTTGGCGATCGAGGGTGCGAGTATCCAGAAACAGGAGATGATCTGTATCCGCGAGACTAGAGGCCATCTGATCCATAATGCCGCACTGCTCACCTGCATACTGTCGCTCGGCTTTCTGTCCTAGTTGAGCAATGCGAACATCATCAAGATCAAGCTCTAGCAGCGATCGCAAGCCCCGCAACATCGCCACTTCTAAAGCTGCACTGCTCGAAAGTCCTGACCCCATTGGCACAGACGAGGTGACATAGACATTGAGCGGTGGTACCGTGATTTCCTGTTTCTCCAGTACACCAATGCAGCCAAAGATATAACTCGCAAAGCTCTCTGGAATAGAGTCTGAGGCTTTCACATCGATCTGTTCTTCTAGCTCCTGCGAATAGAAGTGATGTTGATCGTCAGGGCTCAGGCCAAGATAAACAGTGGTTTTTTGCGGGATAGCGGTTGGCAATACAAAGCCATCGTTGTAGTCGGTATGTTCGCCCAGCAGGTTAACTCGTCCCGGCGCACTCGCTTCAACTTTGGGCACAGCATTAAAGATCTGTTGAAAGTCCATATGAAAGCTTATAGTTGAGAATTTAAAGTTCTAACGGAACAGGTCGCGATCGCCCTTCTACCTCAACACTAGGCCAGTTCGGGTCAAAGGTAAGATCCTCTAAACTGCCATCTGGGTGCAGCACAAAAGTATCTTCAATTTTGGCTCCCCGCAGACTGGGATTCCAAGCGATCGCCATATTGGCCATGAGACAATCAGTGGTAGATGGATTAGCCACCACCTCACGCGCCAGATAACCCGTCGTTCCCCCTTGATGATGCTCGTAAATCGCTTGAGGATACCCTTGCTGTTCGTAAGCCTGTTGCAAGCTGGTATAAACCTGATTGAGGGGCGTACCTCTACGGCACTGCTCTAAAGCAGCCGCCTCAATCTCTCGAACCTGCCGATGCACTTCCTTTTGCTCGGCTGCTAGAGAACCGAAGCAAATAAACCGAGTCAGGTTGGCATAGAGTCCAAAACCACGAGCACAAAAGACCATCATTGCCACTTGACCAATCGGTGCGGCGCTAGCAGTAGGATGGCGATAGAGCGGCAGACGGCGTTCTCCAGCAGCCAAAGTTAGAGCGGGATGTAACCCTCGCTTCCATAGGGCGGCGGCTCCTACTCCTGCCAGTTGGTGTTCAGTCCAGTCAGGTTTGGCTTGAGTAAGTGCCTCGGTCATCGCTTCGCTAGCTAAACGTCCTACTTGACGGTAGCGATCGAGTTCACTAGGTAGAAGAGTGCGTTTCTGCTGCACCAAAGCAGTAGGTAAAAGCACTTCAGGGTTATGAGGCAATAGACTCACAGGCCGATCGCTCAGAACTTTCCCCTCTCCAGTCACCTCCGCTACAAAAGCTTCGCGCTTGGTCGATTCTGACCAAGGGTTGACCTGTAACTGATAAAATTCACCGCGATCGCCTGTTAACTCCTCATCTCGAAAACGCTGGGCTTCAATTTCATCCGTGAGCACCCAAGCCCCATCGGGAGTCACCAAAACTTCGGCCACCCCAGACTCAGCCGCTAACAACACGGTGTTAGACGCACCTCCCGTTGCCCAAGCAAACCAATCCGTGCCACGTAAGCGAACTCCAGCCGCTCCAGTTTCCTCTAAAGTATCTCGAATGCTCGTAAGCTTCTCAGAAATTTCCGTTCCTGGTTGCATGACCATGGTTGATGGGTTATTGAGGTTCTTTAATTACTGAGATAGCTGCAACTTGCATCTACAACATCAGCCCTTGGCAGGACTAAGGCAAATTACCCAACACTGTCAGTCTAGGCGTAGGCTGACTCTGCCAAATTCACCACCACGGCTTGGAGATCTTTAGCCTTTTCCTCTGGAAGGGCATCATTGGCAAACATCCCAGCCGCCAGTTCTGTACCCGCCAGATATTTAAGCCGATCAGCAGTGCGGTAAGGAGGATAAAACTCCGCGTGTAGATGCGATTCTGGGTGGGGTTGACCGTCAGTGGGAGCTTGGTACCAAGCCATTAAGTAAGGAAAAGGTCGATTCCACAAACCGTCGAATTTTAGAGTAACGGTCTTCAGCGCCTTCGCTAAACTTCTCCGTTGTTCCTGAGTCAGCTCGCCCAAAGTCGGCACAGGTTGAATTGGAGCCACCCACACCTCATAGGGATAGCGGGCACAGATCGGCACAAAGGCGATCGCCCACTCGTCTCGATAAAGAATCCGCTGATCGTCGGTAATCTCTTGCTGAATTAAATCTTGTAGGAGGCCCCGCTGATGCTGCTGGTAATAAGCTTGCTGCTGTTCTAGCATCCGAGCGGGCACCGGGGGCACAAAAGGATAAGCGTAGATCTGCCCGTGTGGGTGGTGCAGCGTCACGCCAACTTCAACCCCTTTATTCTCGAAGGGGAGCACGTATTGAATTTGAGCTTGATCGCCCAAAGCTCGTGTGCGATCGCCCCAAACTTGCAGCAGCAAATCGAGGTGATCTAGTTCTAAATTAGAAAGTGATTTACTGGGGTCTTGGGTAAAGACCACCACTTCACAAGCGCCATTAGCAGGCAGGGTATCCACAATAAGATGCGGTGGATCGTGGGCCTGGACTGCCAGTGATGGAAAACGATTTTCAAACACCGCAATGTCGTACTGGCCTTGCGGAAGTTCTGTGGGGAATTCAGGATTTGTTGTGGGGGCGAGTGGGTTGTACTCAGGGGGTGGCATAAAAGTTCGCCCCTGGCGATGGCTGGCATAAGCCACCCACTCACCCCGCAACGGATGCCAACGGAGGTGAGGATTTGCCTGAATCGGCTCGTTACCAGGACTGGGAGCCTGGATGCCCGCTGCAATGGGGCATCTGCTGTACAGGGTGAGCTTGCGACCATCCGGCTTGAGGAGTTCCTGGAGGTACATTTTCTGCACTGGACCACGGGGTTGTAACTGATGGTGGCAGTATAGATCTCTCCACTTCTGGATTGTCCCTACCTAGAGTTGCAGATGCGATCGCCTCTAGCGGAAACTTCGGTGTGCGATCGGCGTACAGAAGACCATTGGCTTCCTGGAATGTATCTGTCAACTGGGTATAGCAGAAGCCACTAAACATCTGAACCCGATTCACAGTTGAAAGCAAAGCGCTGTATTGCTGTTGCAGTTCCGAGGTGTCTGATGAGCGGGCATAACCCCAAGCTTTGTAAGCTTCCGTATCAGCGGGACGGGTATAAGCAATGCCACCAAACTCGGTCAGCATAATCGGCTGGCCTTGATGAGGATAGCAGTCCAGCGTTAAGACACGTCCTCCGGGTCGCTGATTGTGCAGCAAATCAGAAATCTTGATTTCTGGGCCATAGCGCTTGGCTAATCTTTGCGGGTTGTTGTCGTAATCGTGAATCGCCAGAATATCAGTGGTAGTGCTTTCCCAGCCATCATTGCCAATCACCGGGCGACTGGGGTCTAAGGTTTTGGTCAAGTAATAAAGTGCCTGGACATAGTGCTGATGCGCCCGAGTTTCAGTGAGGTTAGGCACACCCCAAGATTCGTTGAAAGGAACCCAAGCCACAATGCAAGGGTGGCTAGCATCCCGCTCAATCACTTCTGTCCACTCTTTAGTGATCCGCTCCACAGCTTTGGGCGTAAAGCGATAGGCACTAGGCATTTCTTCCCAAACTAGTAAGCCCATCGCATCGGCCCAGTAAAGGAAGCGAGGATCTTCAACTTTTTGGTGCTTGCGGACGCCGTTAAAGCCCATGAGCTTGGTCAGCTCAATGTCTTGACGCAATGCTTCATCGGAGGGCGGCGTCATGAGTGTATCAGTCCAGTAGCCCTGATCTAGCACCAGACGGAGATAGTAAGGATGCCCGTTGAGCATAAAGCGATCGCGCTGAATTGAGACAGTCCGCATCGCCGTGTAGGACTTGACTTCATCTAACAACTCACCGTGACGCCAGAGCTGTACCTGAGCATCAATCAGAGTTGGTTTTTCGGGGCTCCAAAGTAGAGCGTTGCGGTAATCATCAATGCCAGGGTCAGACAGGGCAATCCGCCGATGAATTTCACCATTGATCACTTCGTAAACATCGTTCACGAGTAAGCGGCTATCTACTGTCAACCGGACACTGAGGCGCAAATCATCGCAGGTGTTGCCAGCAATCAGCGCTTCAAACCCAATTTCCCAGCGCTCAAAGTGAGGAGTCCAGCGAATCTTTTCTAAGTAGGTTTCTGGTACCGTCTCGATCCAGACAGTCTGCCAAATGCCACTGGTACGGGGATACCAAATGCTGTGAGCCTCTAGCAACCAATCTTGCTTACCTCTGGGCTTGGCGAGGTCTTGGGGGTCATCTTGTGCCCAAACGGTGACTCGCTGAGGGCCTTCAGGGCGCAAAGCTGGGGTGATATCAAAACTGAAGGAAGTGTGCCCCCCTTCGTGTTCTCCAATGAACTGACCGTTGACCCAAACGCGAGCGTGGTAATCAACCGCACCAAAATGTAGCAACACACGAGCAGGATGAGCGCTTTGAGTTGGGCTTAATTCAAAGTCGCGCTCGTACCAGCAGTTGGGATGAAACCCTGTGTCACCGATACCACTGCGTTGTGATTCTGGCGCGAAGGGAACTTCAATTGTGTGGGTCCACTCGGCGACATCGGTGGGCTGGACCCAGTTGCTTTCATTATTGAAGGCAAATTTCCAGGCTCCATTGAGGTTGAGCCAGTTAGCTCGCTGTAACTGTGGACGAGGATACCCCGTTTCAAGCTGGCGAAACATCGCGATCGCGCTGGAATCAGAGGGGGCATTGATTTCGAGGCTTCTGCCGAGTAATTTCATCAAACTTGAACCCTAGCTACTTAACGAAGAATGCCCTTTGCTACCCCTGATTTATCTATTTATCAGCTTCGAAACTAAAAATTTTTCGAGCCTTTATTTCTTCGGAAAGGAATTTTTAATTAGGGGAACTTCAGAGCAGTGAAAATCCATCAACAGTAACCCTACTCTTGTGTCCGAGCGAATTACTGCATTCCCTGACATAAACCGCTTTTATCAAGGTCTAGTCAAACTACCTATTTAAATCATACCTAATTACAATCATTCCTGAGATAGAAGCCTGAATTCAGGTTCAAAACTACCTTTGATTACCAAACGAAAATCCTTCTAGCAAGAAATTAAGAATACTTATAGTACGTTTTTGAATTGAATCTGAATAAATAGTGTGACAATCACTACTAACTATCAACACAAAACTTGACGATTCTCAAAGCTATAATTCACCAAATTGTTATTGAAAATTCTTAAAAAAATGGCTGATTCACCACAAATTATTGTTGGCAATAGTTACACCGAAGGAAAAACCCGTCGCGGTTGGTTTATGGGGTACTTTGTGACGCCAGCC
The DNA here is from genome assembly GCF_039962155.1 of Trichocoleus desertorum AS-A10. Taxonomy (NCBI): domain Bacteria; kingdom Bacillati; phylum Cyanobacteriota; class Cyanophyceae; order Leptolyngbyales; family Trichocoleusaceae; genus Trichocoleus; species Trichocoleus desertorum. Next base: position 43,885 of record NZ_JAMPKN010000012.1, read on the forward strand.
GATGATCCCCGCGCTACGTCGGCTGTGGAGGTTAAGTGGGGGACTCACTCCGCTGGGGACAGTAGGCAAGAATGGGGGGTCAATCACCAAGCGACGACGCTTTCAATTTTGATCAAGGGTCGCTTTCGCTTGCAGTTCCCCGATCGCGAGGTAGTGCTGGCTCAAGAAGGGGATTACGCCCTGTGGTTGCCCGGTCTCTCTCATGGTTGGCTGGCAGAGGAAGACTCTACAGTGCTGACTGTGAGATATCCTTCTGTTCCAGAATCTTAAAAACTGTGAGACCTAACCCCCAGCCTCTTCCCTGATAGGGCAGGGGAGCCCTATATAACCCCCAGCCCCTCTCCACATCGGAGAGGGGCTGGGGGTTAGGCCTTGCTAGGACTTGAGCTTGCTTTCAAAGCTTCATAAGCTTCACATTGTGGCTACTGTGGCACAGGCGTATGCTGACCATGCCGTTGTTGGTGCCATTGCCAAGCGTGAGTCAAAATTTGTTTCAAGTCAGCGTATTCGGGTTTCCAACCCAACACATTTCTGGCTTTGTCGCTGCTACCCACTAAAACCGGAGGGTCTCCAGGGCGGCGATCGCGCTCTACTACAGGAATTTCTCGGCCAGTGACTTCGCGAGCGGCTTCAATCACTTCGCGGACTGAGAATCCTAGGCCATTACCCAAGTTGAACACGTCACTGGCCCCACCGTTTTCCAGATACTGCAATCCTTGAACGTGAGCTTGAGCCAGGTCGCTGACGTGAATGTAGTCACGGACGCAAGTGCCATCTGGTGTAGGGTAATCGGTCCCTAGAATCTGGATGGCGGGTAATTTACCTAAGGCAGCCATCAACACAAGAGGAATTAAGTGGGTTTCAGGCGCATGGTCCTCACCGAGTTGACCATTGGGATGCGCTCCAGCTGCGTTGAAATAGCGGAAGCGAACTGACTTCAGACCATAAGCTACATCAAAATCCGACAGAATGTGCTCCACGGTCTGCTTTGTAGTGGCATAGGGGCTGATCGGGTCTTGCGGATGCTCTTCTGTGATTGGCACAAACTTAGGAATGCCATACAGCGCACAAGTTGAAGAAAACACAAACTGCTTTATAGACGCTGCGGTCATCGCTTCCAAGAGCGTTAGAGTGCCTGTAACGTTGTTGCGGTAATACTTAGCGGGATCTGTAACAGACTCACCTACAGCAATGTAGGCCGCAAAGTGCATAACTGCGGTAATAGGATAGGTAGAGAATAGTTGATCGAGTAGGGCGCGATCGCTAATATCCCCTACGACTAGTTTTACTCGTAAGACTTCCTCAACAATTTCCCGATGGCCATAAGAGAGGTTATCTAAAACCATCACCTCATAACCTGCTCGTTGTAATTCCATAACAGCATGGGAGCCAATATACCCTGCTCCCCCGGTTACTAAAATCATGAGATTGGTGTGCCTTGATAGATAGGATGTGGATTTCTTTGGGTATTTCTATTTAAGAAATGCTTCAGAATTAAAAACTTAATTTGTCTTAATTCTAAAATAAAATTTTTATATCAATCAATAACATGCAAATCCTTAGATTGAAGATGAGTCAATATAAAATTCAAAGCCAAATCTAATTACTTGCATCAATCTAGTAATTGACATTTAACTTGGCATCCAATTTGGCAATTAACTCAGATTTCTCAAAAGCTTCATATCCTACTAATGACGTAAATCTGGGTGTCCCTAATTGTAGATATTGCAACAAAACTAGATAAAAAGCCAAAAACACTGATATTAAATCACTTTAGCGCCTACAAAGCCTCGAAGCTACAAGTTATTTTAATACTTATCTCTGTCTGAAGATAGATTTCACATCTACCGTTGAATAGAAGCTTTTAAAAGTAATAAGGAATTATTGTGAATTAAGATTAGAGCTTTCCACCTAAATAAAACTAGGTTGAATCATGACTCCACCTGACCCCGCATCAATCAGTAATAGTACTAAGATGAGACCTATAAGAAAGTTATCTTTGCAAGATACATCAACATCAGAATCGCAGACTGCTAGCTTTTCTCTTTCAGATGTTGAATGGTTCTTCCCAGGTACATCTGATTTGGTTTGTTTGTCCCACTTACGGTGGGATTTTGTTTATCAGCGACCGCAACATCTTTTAAGTCGTTGTGCTCAGGGACGTAGAGTCTTTTTTGTTGAGGAACCCATCTTTGAAGCAGGAGATGATTGGTGGCTGGAAGTCGGCAAACGGGAATGTGGCGTGTCAGTAGTTGTGCCCCATCTCCCCAGTGGCTTGAAAGCAGAGATGGTCACTGCCATGCAACAGAGCTTGATAGATGATCTGTTTGCTGAGTATGCGATCGCCAACCCGATTCTCTGGTACTACACGCCGATGGCCTTGGCGTTCACCAGTCATTTGCAGGCCGCAGCAGTCGTTTATGACTGTATGGATGAACTAGCTGCCTTTAAGGGAGCCCCCCCGGAACTCAGAGAGTTTGAAGACCAACTATTCCAACGAGCTGATTTGGTATTTACAGGTGGCCAAAGCCTGTACGAAGCGAAACGCCATCAGCATCCTCATGCCTACGCCTTCCCTAGCAGCATTGAAGCAGAACACTTTGCCCAAGCCAGAGCGATCGCCACAGATCCAGCCGACCAAGCAGCTATTCCTCATCCTCGTCTAGGTTTCTATGGTGTTATAGACGAACGGATGAACCTGGACCTAATAGATGGCATTGCTCAAGCCAGACCTGATTGGCATTTGGTGATTATTGGTCCTGTGGTCAAAATCGACCCAGAGACTCTGCCCCGCCACCCGAACATTCACTATCTAGGTGGCAAATCCTATCCAGAGCTACCGCAATATCTGGCAGGATGGGATGTCGCCTTGTTGCCTTTTGCGCTGAATGAATCGACGCGCTTCATCAGCCCGACCAAAACTCCAGAATATCTCGCTGCTGGCAAGCCTGTGGTTTCCACCTCAATTCGAGATGTGGTGCGGCCTTACGCAGAGCAAGGCTTAGTTCATATCGCTGATACGGCATCTGAGTTCGTGACAGCCGCCGAAGCAGCCATGCAACAGGCTCAGCAAGATATAGAATGGCGGCATCAAGTGGACGCCTTCTTGGCCCAGACTTCTTGGGATAAAACTTGGGCGGCGATGTTGCAACTGATTGAGTCGGCGATCGCGAGTAAGCAGGTCGAGTCAACGCCCAAGCCGACAGCCGTTCTCTCAGAATCTGTTTCGAGTGTCTAGCCAACCCAGTTCGTCACTAGTCTTCAAGCTTTAGATGACTAGATGCCAGCGATTTAAGACATAAGACAAATACAGACATTTACAAACCTGCGGTGATGAGTCATAGGTGCCCACAGGCACTGTGAAGACGAATGGCTCAGACACCGAAACTAGAGCTTTCAGCGATGCCAAAGATGGCAACGAAAGCTCCAACCATTTACTAAAAGAGAGGTATTTCAATGTTCGACTACCTAATTGTGGGTGCAGGATTCTCAGGTAGCGTTCTGGCGGAGCGCTTGGCAAGCCAGTTAGGCAAAAAGGTATTGGTTTGCGATCGCCGCAATCATATTGGTGGCAATGCTTACGACCATTACAACGATGCGGGCATTTTAGTACACAAGTATGGCCCTCACATCTTTCACACCAACTCGCGTGATGTCTTTGAGTATCTGTCCAACTTCACCGAGTGGCGGCGTTACGAACACCGAGTTCTAGCTAGTGTCGATGGTCAATTGGTGCCCATGCCCATTAACTTGGACACTATCAATAAGCTGTATGGCTTAAATCTCACTTCCTTTGAACTGAATGATTTCTTTGCCTCAGTTGCGGAACCTAAAGAATCTATCCGCACCTCCGAAGATGTAGTAGTTAGCAAAGTAGGACGGGAACTGTACGAGAAGTTCTTCCGCAACTACACGATCAAGCAATGGGGCATCGATCCCTCGGAACTCGATAAGTCGGTCACAGCTCGCGTTCCGACTCGTACCAATAGAGACGATCGCTACTTTACCGATACCTACCAAGCGATGCCATTGCACGGCTTCACTCGCATGTTTGAAAACATGCTGTCTCACCCCAACATCAAAGTGATGTTGAATGTGGACTACCGAGAAATCCAAAAGATGATTCCTTTCAAGGAAATGATCTACTCTGGCCCCGTGGATGAGTTCTTCGATTATCGCTACGGGAAGCTACCTTACCGATCGCTCGACTTCAAGCATGAAACGCTGAATGAATCCGTGCATCAGCCCGCAGCAGTGGTTAACTATCCCAACGAACATCTCTACACCCGTGTTACTGAGTTCAAATATCTCACGGGTCAGGAGCATACCAAGACCAGCCTAGTGTATGAATATCCCAAGGCTGAGGGAGATCCTTACTACCCCGTGCCTCGCCCTGAGAATGCTGAACTTTACAAGCAGTACAAAGCACTAGCCGACTCAACACCTGGAGTACATTTTGTCGGACGATTGGCTACCTACAAGTACTACAACATGGATCAAGTAGTCGCTCAAGCCCTATCCGTCTACGCCAAAATCACAGAGCGACCCAGTTGGCACCCCGAAGAGGCAAGCGTTGCCGCTCGCGTATCGGCTAAATCTCCTAGCAGCGATCGCAGATCCGAAATCAACTTGGATCAAACTTCTCTTACCCATGCTGCCAATTCATCTCCTGCTAAAAACATAGAGAAGAATGGTTCCAGCAAATCCTTATCTACTAAGGCAGACTAGAACGCCTACTTTAGCGGTGGATCTTTCATCAGTCATCAACGAAAGATCCACCTGCTAATTGACCTTTAATGCACTTTTTAGCATGACCCAGAATAAACAAGCATGATAGCCAATACGAGGAGTGAGGAGCAGTCTTCTCCAGTTAATGTTGCGTCTAGTAACTCAGTAGCCAATAGCGCAAATTCAGCCGCTAACCTGGAATTGTGGGCTGGTATTGAATGCACCGTAAATCGTATCGGCGACCAATACTTTGATCAACTAGAACGTAACGGTCACCTTAATCGTATCGAAGATCTAGATCTATTCGATTCTTTAGGCATTACAGCCATCCGCTATCCTGCCCTCTGGGAACGAATTGCTCCCAATGGATTAGCGCAAGCAGATTGGTCTTGGTTAGACCAGCGATTAGAACGATTGGATGATTTGGGCATTCGACCCATTCTGGGGCTTGTGCATCATGGTAGCGGTCCCAGAGATACCAACTTGCTTGATCCCGCTTTTCCGGAAAAGCTAGCGGAATTTGCTCATGCGGTAGCAACTCGCTATCCCTGGATTACTCATTACACTCCGGTTAATGAACCTCTGACCACAGCTCGCTTCAGTGCTCTCTACGGCCACTGGTATCCTCACAAGCGGGATGGGTTGGCTTTTATCCAGGCATTACTCAATCAATGCCGCGCTGTTGTGCTTTCGATGCAAGCGATTCGGCAAATTAATCCGAGCGCCCAACTGGTACAAACCGAAGATTTAGGCAAGATATTCAGCACTCCTTTGCTGGCTTACCAGGCAGAATTCGAGAACAATCGTCGCTGGCTCAGTCTTGATCTACTCTGCGGTCGAGTCGATCGCGAGCATCCCCTTTGGGAGTATCTGCGAGAGCTAGTTGGGATTGGCGAAGCCGAACTCACTTGGTTTTTGGACCATCCTTGCCCACCGGACATTATGGGCATTAACCGCTATCTCACGAGCGATCGCTTTTTAGATGAGCGGCTAGAGCGTTATCCTGGTCATACCCACGGAGGCAACGGCAAGCATCAGTATGCCGATGTAGAAGCGGTCCGGGTCTGCGTAGAAGGAATTTGCGATGCCCAGACCCTACTCAAAGAGGTTTGGGAGCGCTACCAGTTACCGATCGCGGTGACAGAGGTACATTTGGGTTGCACCAGAGAAGAACAGTTGCGCTGGCTCAAGGAAATCTGGGAAGCAGCTCAACAACTTCGAATTGACGGTGTAGATATTCGAGCCGTTACCGCCTGGTCGCTGCTAGGGGCTTATGACTGGAATAGCCTGCTAACGCGATCAGACGGCTACTACGAACCCGGTGTATTTGACCTCAGATCGCCTCAGCCTCGGCCTACTGCCTTAGCTCAGATGCTACGTCAGTTAGCTGAAGGCAACGAATTCCATCATCCTTTGCTCACTGTTCCCGGTTGGTGGCAACGCCCAGAACGGTTGCTGTATCCACCTGTGAACTACACAGGAGAACCAGGAGATCAGCAGCTAGAAGGTAAAAATCAGGAATCAAAAACCAATAGGCACGAGTCAGAAGCCAAGCATTGGAAGCCAAGTACTAGAAGCCAAGCGTTGGGAGGTGCCCAAACTTCTGCTGCCTCAACGCCACCGCTTTTGATCACGGGTGCAACTGGAACGCTAGGCAAGGCTTTTGCCCGCCTTTGTGAAGTCCGTGGCATTCCTTACCAGTTGCTGTCTCGTCAGGATATGGACATCACCAATCCAGATTCTGTTGATCACGTCATCGCAGAGCTAAAACCTTGGGCGGTGGTGAATACGGCAGGCTACGTCCGAGTTGATGATGCGGAGCGAGAACCAGACCTATGTCGGTTCATTAATACAGATGGAGCGGCAATTTTAGCGGAGACTTGTGCGAATCATGGAGCTGCCTTCGTCACCTTCTCTTCGGATTTGGTGTTCGACGGCAACCGAGCGGAACCTTATGTCGAAAGCTGTGAAGTGGCACCTCTAAATGTATATGGACACAGCAAAGCGATCGCCGAACAACGGGTACTTGCTAACCATCCCTGTTCCTTAGTGATTCGTACCAGCGCCTTTTTCGGTCCTTGGGATGAACATAACTTTCTCGCGATCGCCCTGCGAACTCTGGCCTCCGGTCAGCCCTTTATCGCAGCGGAAGATGCAGTAGTATCCCCCACCTATGTCCCCGATCTCGTCAATAACACGCTGGATCTCCTGATTGATGGGGAATGTGGCATCTGGCACTTGGCGAACTCAGGGGCGATCGCTTGGTCCGAGTTAGCCCAAACTGTGGCAAATCTCGCTGGATTGGATACCGCAGTGATTGAGGCTCGGCCTACCAAAGATTTAGGCTGGGCTGCTTCTCGACCCGTTTACAGCGCCCTCAGTAGCGAACGGGGAATCTTGCTGCCATCTCTAGATGACGCGATTGATCGGTATCTTTGCCAGAGAACATAAACCTAACCCCCTAGTCCCCTTCCCGCGCAGAAAGGGGACTAGGTACGTAGGGCGATCGCTTATTGTTTGGCATCGGAATCAATCAATGTTTTGAGACGTAGGGCATCGCGGATGGCGTGGCCTTCTGGATCATTATTGAAATAGACATAGACATTAATGTCCTGCGCCAAGAACGAACGAATTTGGGCCGCCCAAGTTAGCAATTCCGCATCGCTGTAGCCTGTACCTTCCTGACCAGAGTGCATCCGAATGTAGGTCCAGGGAGCGGTGAGGCAAATGTCTAAGGGAACGGCGGGGCTAACAGGGAGACACAGCGCTACTCCTGCCTTCTCTAATCGTTGGTAAACTTCTGGAATCAGCCAACTAGTATGGCGAAACTCTAATGTGTAATGCTGTTGCGGATAATTCTGGAGCAAGTCTAAAAATGGTTGCAGGCGATCGAGATTGAGATGCCAAGTGTGAGGAAACTGGAACAAAATCGGCCCCAGCTTTTCTTGCAGACCGCTAGCTCGCTCCATTAGTCGCTCTAAGGGCTCTTCAGGATCTTTCAGCTTCTTCATGTGAGTGAGATAGCGGCTACCTTTAACGGCAAATAGAAACTTATCCGGAGTTTGCACCCGCCAATGCTCAAACACCGATCGCTCTGGTAAGCGATAAAAGGAGAAATTGACTTCTACGCTAGGAAATTGCTCTGCATAGAAAGGTAACTGCTGCTCACCAGGCATCTGCGCTGGGTAGAACAATCCCATCCAATGTTTATAGACCCAACCACTGGTGCCAATTAACAACATAAGTTTCAATCGATTCGGCTAGCTTGGCGATCGTCAACTTTCCTTTTATGCTCTCCTATTAGACATCTCCAACCAACAAAGTATCTCTAGCGCGAGGGTTAGATAAGAATTCATAACCCCTTTCCAAACGGAGAGGGATTTAGGGAGAGGCCTGAAGGATAGAGGGCGATCGCAAGGTTACAGCCCCTCCTCTAACTCCTCATCTTTGAAGAATATATTTTGTTTTGTGGCAAAGCCCGTAAGAATCAAGTTCCGCAGCGCTGACACCTCTTCATCTATTTTTTGCGCGTTATTTTCGTATTTTGTTGCTACGGTAGACAGATTGATATTTTTCATCCGTTGAGCCATTTGGCGTGAGAGCGTCACTTTCTCCTCCAAAGCTCGCACAGCCGACCATAAAGTATTCTCTATATTCTTAGTCTGCTCAGACAGAAAGATATTCGCTGTAAAAGCATGCCCTATATGGCAGCGAAACCGCAGTAAATCCCCATCACCAATTTGCCAAATACTGCCGTTACACTCAGGACAGCTATAGGTTGTACGCTGGCCAATCTTCTCAACATTCTCTAGAAACTGCTGCGTATTCATCTGCTGTTCAGCAATATTAGATTCAAACTCTATTTCTTGAGTGATTGGGTACGTTTTCTCCTCCGCTGCGGGTTCCTTCGTCAAAGACACCAATAACTCTGCAATCTCCGCCAAGCATAGGCAGTGGTCTACTGAGGCATACCTCAAGGCGCTGTTAGGCATGCTAGAATACTGTGCCTCGTGAGGATCTTGCACTATAGCAACTCCGCCCCGCTTTTTAACTGCTTGGAGACCTACAGTGCCATCATCCAGATAGCCTGTGAGCACCACACCTACAACTCTAGGGCCATAGGCACGTGCGGCTGAGCGGAATAAGGCATCGATCGCGGGTCTAAATCGATTCTCTTGCGGCCCTCGCACCACTCGCATTTGCCCTTGATACACCAACAAATGATGATCAGGTGGGGCAATATAAATTCGCCCTTTTTGAAACTTCTCCCCATCTTGGGGATGCGTAACTGGAAAATCACAAACATCTTCTAGGATGCTTGGCAGCAAACTAGGCTTATCTGGGGCAATATGTTGAACAATAAAGATGACAGCATTGAGGTCAGCAGGTAGGTTACCCACAATTTTGCTTAGTGCCTTCAGCCCACCCGCCGATGTACCAATCACAATGATGTCATGGCCGAACATAGGTACTTCTCATGGTGTTAACCGTCTACTGCTAATTCTAACCTTGGGAGATCATACTTCTTCAGTCGCCAAGTATCCTACCTCAGGCGATCGCTTCGAGATTCCCTCCAAAGATATTCTCAAGACAGTCTTAACTATTCCGCGATAGAGTTGACGTTTGTTCTAAGGCTAGTGCGATCGCTGCAATTAAAGCTTCTGGCTCAACGGGTTTAGCTAAATGTTGTTGAAAGCCAGCCGACAATACTTTTTGGCAGTTGTCTTCAGTCGCATAAGCAGTGAGGGCGATCGCTGGCAGATCTCGATTTGGCCGAGAAGAACGAATCTGCCGAATTAAAGCATAGCCATCCATCTCCTGCATCCCAATATCACTCAGTAATACATCAAAATTAGATTGGCTCAGAGCTTGCAGCGCTGCTTGCCCAGAAGTGACAGCAGTAACGGCTGCACCTGCCTCTTCTAGGGCAAAAGTGATGAACTTTAGCGTAAAAGGTTCGTCATCTATAACCAAAACCTGGGTGCCTGCCAAACTCGGCGATCGGTCGGGTGATGAGTTAGGAGCCTCCGTTGGGGAAGTGTGCGGTATGAGGGGAAGCCGCACTGTAAAAGTTGCCCCTTTGCCTTCTCCAGCGCTGTTGACTGTAATGGTGCCCCCATGCGCTTCTACCAACTGCCGCGAGATGGACAAGCCCAGCCCCAAGCCACCAAATTGCCGTGTAATTGAACTGTCTTGCTGACGAAACCGATTAAATACGAACGGTAAGAACTCTGGATGAATTCCCTGCCCACTATCGGTAATCGTGATTTGAGCATATTGCTCAACTTGCTTCAGTTCTAACTGAATGTGACCTTTGTAAGGGGTGAATTTAATGGCATTTGAAAGCAGATTCCAAAACACTTGTTGCAGTCTGCCCGTATCACCAATGGCTGGCTCAACCGTTGGGTCTAGCTTTGTCTCTACTCGAATAGATTTTGCTTCCGCAGACAAACGCACCGTTTCTAACGCCGCAGTAATGGGGGTTGCCAATGATACTGAAGTGAGATTGAGAGTTAATTTACCTTGGACAATCCGAGAGAGATCGAGCAGGTCGTCTACGACTTGAGATTGGCGTTTCGCACTTTGCTCGATCGCATCTAACGCCTCTTGTCGCTTGGCTTCTGACAGCTGCTTAGTTCTCAACATCTTAGCCCAACCCAAAATGGGTGTCAGGGGAGTTCTCAGTTCATGAGAGAGCATCGCCAAAAATTCATCCTTGGTCCGATTCGCTGCTTCTGCTTCATTCCGCGCAGCTTGCTCTTGCTGTAATAAATGCTCTCGTTCTTGCTCTAAGCGTTTGCGATCGCTAATATCTCGTTGAATTGCGACGAAGTGGGTAATGGTTTGCTGCACATCCCGAATCGGCGTGAGGTTCCACTCCACATAATATTCGGTTCCATCCTTTCGGTAGTTGATTGCCTCACCGTGAAAAGGTTCTCCATCAATCAAATGCTGGCGTAAGTCTTGAAGCAGCTGACGATCGGTATCAGGGCCTTGGAGTAACCGGGGAGTTTTGCCAAGCACTTCCTCGCTCGCATAACCAGTCATCTCACTGAAGGCGGGATTAACGTAAACGATTTCTGGCCCTGGCGGATCGACATGGGCCGTGGTAATGATGATGGAGTCGCGCGATTGCTGTACAGCAGACAGTAGCAGCCGAATGGCTTCCTCAGCAACTTGTAAATCTCTTAAAGCTGCGGTCAGCCTCTCCAGGGATTCTGTCAATCGGCTTTTTTGCAGCGATGGCAGTTGGGTCGCATCCTCTTGGAGTTCTGCTACTCGTTGCTGCACATCGTGAATCTGTTCAATAAACTCGTCCCCGTTCACGTAGATCCCTTCGTCCCATTACTTCACCTTTATTGTGAACACTTAAACGGATGAAAGTATTGATACATAGGGAGATTTAAGCAATTCTTAAGTCCATCAATTTTCCAGCTAACGACTGATTGCTGAGATTAGGCAGTCTGGGCAATATCAACTTCTGGTCTGAGGCGCAGCACTGGAATTTGAGCGCACTCTGCTGTTTGTAGCTTCGCGATCGCTCTAACTCGATTTCTAAGCAGTTGTGGGGCAAAGTTGATACAGCACGATGGTTACAAGTTGGATCAAACCTTGAGACTAAAAGCACACTTTACGGCTTGAAGGGCTTGCTCACGAGTTTCTTTGGCTTGCAAAGTGTTGGCAACTTTCAGGGCTTGGGTGGGTTGCTGGAAGCGAGCATACTGCACTGCGATCGCTTCTATCAGGCTGCCCCGGTCATCGGATGCCTCCATGACAGTTGCACCATCGGTTCCGAAGCGATCCACCCGAGATTCCTCTCCAGAAATGCTTTGGGCGACACGGAAGGCTTGCGCCAGAATCGGCAAGGCTTTGTCTACTTGTTGAAGTTCACCGTAGCGTTGGGCGATCGCCAGCAGCATTTGAGTTTTGCGATCGGCAGCGGTGATTTGATCTACCACTGGCAACACCAAATCAAACCGATTCTGCTTCAGTAAGGCGGTAGCGCTGCTTTGTAATCGGGCAATCCGAATTTCTGGGTTTTTAGTCGCTTGAGCCAATTGTAAAGCGCCGACATATTGCTCGGTTGCCATAAAGAGGGCGAAGGGATTGGGGTCTGGAGGTGCGATCGCTGGATCGCTCATATTAACATCCAGTTGGCTGACTTGCTGGAGCAATCTGCGAGTGGGTTCTGCTTGGTTGCTCTGAGCATAGACAAGGGCCACGAGGGCCAAAGATTGGGGTTTAAAGCGATCGCGTTCGAGGAGATCGCCTCCTTCGCGTTTAATTCGCTCGTCATAAGCTCGCAGCAATGGGTCGAGGCTTTGTAAAGTTTGCTGGAGCAATTCATTCGCCCATTGGGTTTCACCTTGACGGTGAGCCTCACGGGCGATCGCGGTCATCAGCTTAACCTGTAATAAAGGGCGATCGCTGATGGGAAGCTCCTTCGCCCACTGAAGCGCTTGATGGTGCTGTCCTGACTGGGCGTAAGCAGTGGCCATTTTTACTACCCGATCATCTTGTAGACCGTAATCCAGGGCGGCAAGGCGAGGCCATTCCTGACGAACCCATTCAAACTGTTGTGTATCCATCACCAGTTGCAGCAAGCTCGGTGACACCAACTGCCGATCCCAGCTTGGTGGCATCGCTTCAATGGTGCGGAGTCGCTCAGATAACAATTGGCGCACTGAATTGTTTTGCCCAGCCTGAGCATAGGCGATCGCCACCGCTCTAATAGCTTCAGTCTGAGACCCTTTCAGCGCAGTTTTGGCTAACTGGAAAGCTTCATCTCGCTGTCCTACTTGCAAATAGGATTCCACGATCGCTTTTAGCAGAGCGTCTTGAGTAATGGCATCAAGTCCTGCCGTGGGAGATTGTGCGAGTTGCACCGCTTGGCGTAGCAGTTGAGTGGCTTTTTGAGGTTGCTTCGCTTGGCTATAACCAACAGCGAGTTTTCCCAAAGCCAATCCTTTCTGAACAGGCGTGGCGATCGCTTGAGTCAGTTGTTCGGCGGTGCTGAGGTTTTGAGCGGCAATGTAAGCTTCTACCACGCCACGCTGAGCAAAGGATTGGGACTCAGAATTCTTAGGCAATCTAGCAACGGTTTGATTGGCTTTCGCATAGTCGCCGATCTGAGCGTAGATAGCAGCTAACCGAGGCCAAAGTGCGGCTTGCAGAGACTCAGACGTGTTGGGTGGAATCTGCTTTATCGCTTGCTCAACTTGAGCTAAGACTGCCTGAGCCGTTTGGGCTTGGTTTTTACTGGCAGCACTGCTCGAACTCAGCGCCGCATAGCCTGCTGCCACATCCGTAAGGGCTTGGGCTGTAAAAATGGGACCTTGAATCGAGCGAGCTGCCTGCTGTGCTTGGCTGAGTGCCAATTTTGCCTGTTGAGGCTGACCCAGGTTTACATAATGATGGGCGATCGCGGCTAGGCCTCTGGTTTTGACAAAACTATGGCTGGCGGTGAGGCGATTGGTGAGCTGCAAGAGCTGGTCTAGCAGAGGTCGCATGGAAGCCGATGACTTTTGGGTCTCCGCTTGCTGCATCAACCGCTGTAACCGTGAAACCGAATGTCCTTCGTAGGGATCTAAAAGCCATTGCTGAATTAGTTCTGCTTTACCAGCATTGCTCAGTTGGAGGGCATTAGGGAAGGCTGCTTGCAAGTAGCGAGTTGCAGCTTCTGTATTTCTGTTATCTAACTCAATACGGGCTTGATCCAGAAGGGTTAAGACTTCATTGTCCTGTGGCGATGCCAAATTGCAGGCTGCGACTGGAGGCAGTTGAGCGATCGCTTGGTAACTAGGGAGCGCAAGATTTTCGGCAATGGTGATCGTGAGGACACTGAGAGAGAGCCAGAATTGGAACCAACGAGACATGCTGTGAGTCTTGGGGTAAGAGGAGAGTTGTAGAAGTAGACACAACTCCCACAGCTACCGTTCCCCATTAGTTACCCATCCCCGGAAGTTGGAAAGTTTGGTGAATGCCAGCTGCAATCTGTTGAAATACCTGACTCGCCAAGGCGTTGGGGTCTGCGATCGCAATCGGTTGGCCTGCATCTCCGCCTTGACAAATAGGAGCCGCGATCGGCACTTCTCCGAGTAAAGGCGCTTGCAACTCAGTTGCTAACTGCTGGCCGCCGCCACTGCCAAAAATAGGGGTGCGATCGCCACAACTACCACAAACCAAGTAACTCATGTTCTCGATAATGCCCAGCACCGGAACTCCCACCCGTCGAAACATATGGATACTCCGGCGGACATCCGCAACTGCAACTTGCTGAGGAGTCGTAACCAACAAGACACCCCGAATTGGGCTCTCCTGAATAATCGTGATTTGGGCATCACCAGTGCCAGGTGGGAGATCGATCAATAAGTAATCCAACTCGCCCCACTCTACCTCTTGGATAAACTGAGTGATGATTTTGTGAAGTACAGGCCCCCGCCACGCCAAGGGATGATCGGGTTCTGCCAATAGTCCCACCGACATCACCTTGATACCGTAAGCTTTCAGTGGCACAAATCTTTGTCCTGCTGGAGTCTCCACAATCTGTACTTCTGTCTGGTCGAGACCCAACATCTGTGGAATATTAGGACCATAGACATCAGCATCCAAAATTCCAACCTTCGCTCCTTGTTGGGCTAGTGCTGCTGCCAAATTTACCGACACTGTTGATTTACCCACACCTCCTTTGCCGCTAGAAATCGCCAACGTGGTCTTAACACCTGGAATCGTGCAAAGCTGAATATAGAGCTTTTTGCACCAGATTAAGTCAGACAAACGCGATCGCACTTCGGCTTCTAGTTCCTGTTGATGAGCCCCGACATACAGCCGCAGATAAACATAATCCTCCACAATGCGGAGATTCCGCACCATACCCAGGCTGACAATGTCATTCTGTAAAACAGGTTCTACTACCTGTTTGAGGCGAGCCACTACCTCTGATTTACGTGCTAGCAATGATGGATCAGAAGCAGCTTCAGGGGGTGCTTCGGCGAGACTAGGAGAACGAAAAGGAGAAGAGTGGCTAAACATTAGGAGTCGCGTTGAGGGAGTTCTGAATTTTTTGGATAGCTCGTTGGGCGTAGATGCATACATCCCTGTCTGGATCATCTAGCGCCTGTTTCAAGGGATTGATGGCCGCAGGATGCAATAAGTTGCCCAGAGCGATCGCCGCTTCTCGCCGCACATCAGAATACTCATCCGCCAAGGCCCTAATTAAGCCAGGCATCACCTGTTCATCAGGTGTCTGCTGAAGTGCTTGGGCCACAGCCTTTCGCACCTGCCAATGCTCATCACTCAAGGCTTGCTGAAGCGCTGGGGTAGCGGCTGGTGCTGCATGAATTGCTAAAGATTTAGCCGCATTCCGGCGTACCTGCCAATCAGCGTCAGTCGTCAGAGCTTGGCTCAACAAAGGCACCACTTCTGCATCGCTCAAATGCCCCAAAGTTAAAGCGGCAGATCGTCGTACCGTTTCTGATGCATCTTGTAGGAGTGCCAAAGCAGGCTGGCAGCGATCGACTTGGTTTAGGTAGCGCAAGGTCGTAATTGCCGCTTCCCGTAGTTCTGGCAGCTCGGCAGCAAAAAATGGCAACACATAAGGAAGAGATTGCACATCATGAATTTTACGCAGCAGCACCATTGCATGGAACTGTAAGTTAGTATCCTTTTGCTGCAAAGCATCCAGCAACAACAGTAGATGACCGGGAGAAACCAACTCGCCTAAAGCTGATTGCGCTTCCTCGCGAATTTCTTCATCAGGAGAAGCCAAACAACTGATTAATGCTGGCACTGCGGCTGGGTTCGCCAACTCCCAAAGCGCTGTCACCGCCAACTTTTGCACTACAGTACTTTCATCTTGCAATGCTGTCACCAGGGGCGTTAGCGCTGCCTCATCTCCCAAATGTTGCAGAGTTTTGACAGCTACCAAGCGATCGCTTACCTCAGGCGATCGCAACATCTCCAACCACGGTTTTAGTTCTTGATTCGTCTCCACAGACATCTCTCTTCCTTACCTCAACAAGAATGGAATTTTCACAGTGATCGCATTGGTAGGGCACTCCTTCTCGCAGGGCAAGCAGAACCAACACTCGTCATATTTCATATAGGCTTTCCCCGTCTCAGGGTTTTTCGCCAAGACATCTAGCGGACATACTTCAATACAAGCTGTACACTTTTCCAAGCACTTCGACTCATCCACAATCACAGGCACATCTACCCGTTGTGTCGCTAACGCCATATAATATATTCTCCAAACTTACATTCCATTTCTCTATTTGTTGCTACAACTCTTAAGTAGCCACCTTTTCTATGCTTCACTTACGCTGTCGAACCTTTTTTGGAGGGAGTTTGAGGGATGCAACCGTCCCTCAACGGGGGTTGGGGGCGAGTGCCCCGAGGCTCGGTTTCAACGAACCGCCACATCATAAACTTCTCGTTCCAAATCTACCTGCACCACATAAGGTTCTACAGGCCGCTTGAACAGATTCATCTCCCCTGTCTCATCTTGCTGCACAATGACATGGCAGAACCACTCTTCATTGTTCTTTTCTGGGCAATCTACGCGATAGTGATACAGACCCCAGCGACTTTCTCGACGATACAAAGAAGCTCTTGCCGCCATCTCTGCACAGTCGCGGATAAAATGAACCTCCATACAGCGCATTAATTCATGGGGATCGCGGGCTCCCATTTGGTCTAGGGCTTCGTGATAACGCACAAAATGTCTGAGGCCAATCTCCATTTTGTGATCTACTTTCGGAGGTTGCAGATAATCATTCACCAAGCGGCGTAGCTTAAACTCTACTTGCGTATGCGGGATACCGTCGGGGCGGCTTAAAGGAGCGTAGATGCGCTGTCTCTCGGCTTCCAGAAACTCTTGATCAGGCTCAACATGCTCTAAATCTTGGCCGTATTCCACGGCGTTGGTACCTGCCAAGCGACCAAAGACAAAGGCTCCAATCATATAGTTGTGAGGCACACTCGCCATGTCCCCCGCCGCATAAAGGCCAGGTACCGTGGTTTCAGCTTTTTCATTTACCCGGACACCAGAAGCACTATGACCGCTGCACAGACCAATCTCGGAGATGTTCATTTCGACTCCGTGGGTGCGATAGTTTTCACCTCGCCCCTCGTGAAATCTCCCTCGGCTAGGACGCTCATTCGCCCAAAGAACCGACTCAATCTCAGAAATTGTGTCCTCATCTAAGTGAGTCATCTTGAGTTGCACAGGGCCTTTACCAGAGTTCAGTTCCTTCCAAACTTCCAGCATCATCTGGCCACTCCAGTAGTCACAGCTAATGAAGCGATGTCCTTCTGCATTAGCGGTATAAGCCCCAAACGGGCTAGCTACATAAGCGCAGGCGGGACCGTTGTAATCCTTCATCAAAGGATTGATCTGAAAACATTCGATGTTAGATAGCTCGGCACCTGCATGGTAGGCCATTGAGTAGCCATCTCCTGCATTGGTAGGGTTCTCGTAAGTGCCGTAGAGATAACCAGAAGCAGGTAAGCCCAAGCGCCCACAAGCTCCAGTACAGAGAATGACAGCCTTGGCTTGAATCACCACAAAATCACCATTGCGGACATCAAACCCAACTGCGCCGATCGCCCGACCGTCTTTGACTAAAATCCGCGTAGCCATGACACGATTGGTGACTCTGGCTTTGTGGCGCTTCACTTGGCGAGCTAAAATCGTCTTTAAATCTTTCCCTTCGGGCATCGGCAGCACATATTTGCCCACCCGATGCACTTGCTTCAAGTCATAGTTGCCTTGAGCATCCTTTTGGAACTTAACGCCCCAGCTCTCCAGTTCTTGAATCGTCTCGTAGCCAAGTTTGCCCGTTTGGTAGACTGCTCGTTGGTCTAGAATGCCATCATTGGCGATCGTCACTTCTCGCACATATTGCTCAGGTGTAGAGTGACCAGGAATCACAGCGGTATTGACGCCATCCATGCCCATCGCGATCGCCCCGCTACGACGGATGTTAGCCTTTTCCAGGACTAACACATCTCCTTCCGGGTTTGCTTGCTTAGCCTTGATCGCAGCCATTGTTCCCGCCGTACCGCCGCCAATCACTAGAACATCCGTCTTCAGCCATTGAGTATCCACTCAACCTATCCCTCTAGTAGCGATAATCTATTACTTCAACAGTAAAAATTGTTAGCAAGAATATCTTTGAGCTAAATCTTACTGAATCTCAAACAACAAAAAAACTAAAACTCATGTTTTTATTTTGAATCAAGAATCACTGTTCCTCTATCCACATCTTTTATTGACTGATAGAATACTTTGATATCGGCAAAATCAAAAAATTTTCAAATAAGGATTGTGGGGCTGTGGAGGTTTATCAAGTTCGAGTTTTTCTGGAAGTTGCTCGATATTTAAGTTTTACTGAGGCGGCAGATACTCTGAACTTAACTCAGCCTGCGGTGAGCGCCAAAATTAAATCTTTAGAGTCAGAAATTGGCACTTCACTTTTTCACCGTTTAGGTCGCAAGGTCCAGCTTACAGAAGTGGGTCAATTTCTATTTAGCGAAGGCCAAAAGCTAATTGATCTAGAGAACCATTTACTCAAAACAATTGAGGAAATTAAACAAGGGAAATTAGGTCAGCTGAAGGTTGGCTGCACTACTGCGATCGCGGAACACTGGCTCCCAGAGGTACTCTTTCGCTATCGTCAGCAGTATCCTGATATTCAAACTCAGTGTGTTGTGTTTGACTCAGCCGAAAGTCTGCATCGAGCTTTAACGAGCAACCAAATTGATCTAGGTGTTTCAGAAATTGATTTGGGTGATTTTGCTGAAATCTCGGCTACAGCGATCGCCCCCATTCACTATGCTTTGATCGTGGCAACAAACCATCCTCTAACCAAACAGAAATGGTTAAGTTTAAAGGAGCTGCAAAAGCAAAAATGGGTAATGCTACCTGCTAGTTCTGCAAATCGACTAGTTTTGGAATCTCGGCTAACCGAATTGGGGCAATCGCTTGCTGATTTTCCTCAAATTGAAACCGTTGATACTTTAAGCTTGGTGCGGACTTATTTAACCCAAGGAAACTATGTGGGATTTGCTTCAGATTTAGAATTCAAATCTGAGCGACAATCCCGTATTTTGACGAGCATTCCGCTCCAAGAATTTCCTTTGCCAGGGAATGTATTTTTGTTATTACCCCAACGCTTAAGTCAGTCAGTTATACCACCCAGCGATCGCCCCAGTCGTAAATCTCCAAGCTTAAATCCGATCCAAAAGTTTGTGGCTCTCGTTCAACCCGCTCAAACTTCTACTTCTGAGTTAACGGCTGCGTCTCCTGCAACTGAACCCTCAGTGCGCCTGCGATCGCCCAGCTTAATTACGCGATCTCATCAAACTCACCACCCTGAAACGATCACCATTCGAATTGGTATACAGAATGCCACGATTCCCACGGTGACAGGAGGTTTAGTAATTCAGCGCTTGGGCTTGCTAGAACATTTCTTACCCAGGAGCGGTCGCTACAGTTCTACTCAATATCAAATTCAGTGGCAAGATTTCTCCCTGGGTGCCCCCATTATTCAAGGGTTACAGTCAGGGCAACTAGATATTGGCTTATTGGGTGATTATCCTTCTCTGCTCAGTGCCACGTCTCCCTCAGACTCTCCTCATCCAGTCTCTAAAACTCGCTTGGTCAGTTTTGTCTCAGCTAATCCAGATGGCTCTTGCAATGCTGTGATTGTGCCGCATGAATCTAAATTGCAGAGTGTAGAAGATTTACGGGGGCGAGTGATTGCGGTTCCCTTCAGTTCCTCCGCTCATGGCATGGTGATGCGATCGCTCCAAGCGGCTAATCTTTTGTCAGACGTAACCATTGCCGCACTCGATCAAGCAAACTTAAATCGTCCTTTCCAACACCCAACCAAACTCGCCGATGGTTATGCTCACTTTGCTCCCTTCCACGCGATCGCTTGCCAGCAAGGGAAGTTCCGCTATCTGTTAGACGATGACTTAAGCGGTCTCCCGGCATTTCATGCTGTCGTAGTGAGCGAAGTCTTAGCAGAACAACATCCAGAGATCGTGATTGCTTACTTGAAAGCCTTGCAAGCGGCTCAATATTGGTGCGCTAACACCTCTGCGGCTTTACCCTTGATTAGTCGTTGGACCCAACTTGATGCCGAAATCATTGTGCAATTGCTCAGCAGTACCTTCCAGAAGCAACAACCAGGACGTTTCTTTTCAGAAATGACCATTCGACCTGATTGGATCGCCCAACATATCGCGGAACTCAGCTTGATTCCAGGCAATGAGAACCTAAAAGCGATCGATCTCAACCAATGGGTTCAATCAGACCTCCTTCAAACCGCCAAAGCTCAGCTCTGAACTACCTTCCTCCTTCTAAATATCCATACTCTTCAACGTTTCTTCTCGAATCAGATCAAAGATCTGACGGTTGAGTTGCACAAATTCGGGAGATAAGATGTCATCAGTGTGGCGAGGGCGAGGTAATGGCACCGTCAAGGTAGTCTTAATACGGCCTGGATTTACACCCATGACAAAGATGCGATCGCTTAGAAAAATCGCTTCTTCAATGTCATGAGTTACGAAAATAACAGTTGTCTTTAAGTCGCTCCAAATGCTGAGCAATAGCTCCTGCATCATGTGTCGGGTTTGGGCATCTAGTGCCGCAAATGGTTCATCCATTAGCAACACAGAAGGAGAATTCACTAAGGCTCGCACAATACTGGCTCTTTGCTGCATTCCGCCGGACAACTGGTGGGGATAAGAATGGCGATGCTTATAAAGCCCAACTCGATTTAGATATTCATGTACCAGTGCTTCGCGTTCCGTCTTAGATAAACCGCGAATCTTTAAGCCAAACTCAATATTCTGAAATGTCGTTTTCCAAGGTAATAGCGAATATTGCTGAAAGACAAAACCTCGGTCGGCTCCAGGTTGATCGACTAAGCGTTGATCAACCGAGATATAGCCTCGATTAGGTCGAATGAAGCCAGCAATAGAGTTTAAGATTGTAGACTTGCCACAACCAGAGGGGCCGAGTAAACAGACAAATTCACCAGGATTAATCCTTAAATCGATCGATTCCAGAACCGGAATATGATGCCCCTGACGCTTGAAGGAAACTGACAACTGCTCAACTTCCACTAGCCCTTTGACCGAAGGCTTGCTCGCTTTTTCTATTAACTTTGTCATAGTTCTGCCATCTCTCCACACTCACGAATTCATTAGCAATCCCTAGCGCTATGAAGCTAAGTTCGTTGTTTCTGAGTGATCCGCCAGGGCATGAGTAAGCCAGTCAAACGATCGACTAAGTAAGTACTAAACAATCCCATCAAACCAATCAACAACATACCCATGACAATGGGGGGATAGTTAGAAGTGACATAAGACTCCCAAGTGATATAACCCACACCGTAGCGACCTGCCAAGATTTCAGCCGTTACTAAACAAAACCAGGAATTCCCCATGCCAATCACCAGACCGCTAGCAATACAAGGCATGGCACCAGGGACCACAATATCCTTAAAGATATGCCACTGCTTAGCTCCTAGACATTGCCCCACTCTGAGCAAAATCACATCGGTTCCCTCCACCCCCCGAATTGTACTAATGAGGATAGGGAAGAAGGCTCCTAAAAAGGTGATGTAGATCATCCCTGCTTCGGACGTAGGAAACATCAAAATTGCTAAGGGAATCCAGGCAACGGCTGGGATAGGCCGCAGGATTTCTAGAGGCAGAAAGATTAAATCTTCTAGTTTCTGGAACCAGCCGATTAAGATTCCTAAGCTCACCCCTAATATAGTGGCAACACTAAAGCCAACTAACACTCGAATTGCGCTGGCCTTAACATGCACCATTGCGTTGCCCGTGAAGAATTCCACAGTCGCGTGAAAGACTTCTAATGGAGATGGCAAAAACTCAAAGCTGACAAAGAAATTAAACTTCGCCATACAGAGCAATTGCCAAATCCCAAAAAAGAGAACCAGAGAAAGGCATTGCCTGAGTACTTTACCTGTAGGGAAGGGCAAACGGGCAGACCGCTGACTACGTTGAGATTGGCTTCGCAGTTGGCTTACAAAGCCACTTAAGCTGCTGAGCCAGGTAGTTTTGCTAGAACGCTTAGAAGAAGAGGAGCTAGACATGCGACATCTTTCCGTGAAAGGAACTCAGGCAATACCCAAAATAGACAAAGTGTGATGTTTCAGGATAAATACGATTTACTTAGCAGCGATCGCGGCGGGCTGAGCACTTTGAGCATAGAGCGTCTGTAGGCCATTAAAGTCAGCGACCTTAGCACCTGCTTTCTCGGCAAAGGCTTGGGCATCGGGTTCTAACAGGAAAGCCGCTACTTCATCACCGTTCTGCACGTAGAAGGACTTTTCGGCAAACAACTTCCAGCCATTGGTGCGATCGTGGACGAACATGACACTAGGGGTTTTACCCTCTTTTTTGAACTTGTCCAATGCCGTCACCATGTTTTTGATTGAGGCAAAGTTAACTACCTTATCCTCACCTTTGACCCAGACTTGAGCGGCTAACTTAGGCTCTGTAATCGGCTCTTGGGTCAGCGCATCTTTACCACCGATCACATTCTGATCAGCAAGAGTGCCAAGTTCCGCCTCACTCACGCCCAGTTCTTTAGTTGCCTGTTTCAGATAGCTGTCATCCGCCCAAGTTGCGACATCATCTGGATTGACACTGGCATCTAACTTGCCAATTTGCTTGAGGGTGGTGACGCTATTTTTGAGCGCTGTCAACTGGTAAGACTGAATTCTGGGATCAAGTTTCTGAATGCCAGAAGGCCCCAGAAACATGTAAACCACTTCTTTTTCAATCCCAGACCATTTCTGAATGTTGCTAGCTACAACTTCTGGCTGCTCGCGGAAGAGTTTGTTTGCTTCCAGCACGGCTTTGAGATAAGCCACCACAATTTCTGGGTTGGCTTCAGCAAAATCTGAACGCACCACTACCCCGTGAAAAGTGGGTGTGCCTGCTTGGGCACCATCCAAAATCTTGCGGGCGAAACCGCGAAATGGAAACAACTCGCCGTAAGGCACAAAGTCCGCATGGGCATCAATCTGGCTTTTCTGTAAGCTGCTGCCTCCCACTTCCGGAGACTGACTGACGAGCGTGACATCTTTTTGCGGGTCAATTCCTGCATCTTTGAGTGACTTCAGGATCATGCCGTGGGCCGAAGAACCGAACGGTACAGAAATCGTCTTACCTTTCAGATCTTGCAGCGTTTTGTAAGGGCTATCTTTGGGGACCACTACCGCGTTACCCGCGCCGTTGGGACTGTAAGCGAGGGTAGCAATGTATTTAGTTTTGACCCCATTTCCCTTCTTTTGAAATGTAGTGATGTTAATGGTAGAAGGGAAGTCTGCCATCATCCCAATATCAATTTGGTTCGCCAACATTTTGTTAGTCAATGGTGGCGCAGAAGTATAGCTAGACCACTCAATTTTATATTCTGTATTGGCGTATTTTCCGGTTTTAGGTAAGTATTTCTCTAGCAGTTTTTCTTCACGAATTACTGAACCACCTGTCACTGTATTGATGGTTTGATCTTGAGTGCCAATAGAAATACGAACTACTTTTTTTCCTGTATCAGCACCCGAGCTATTAGTAGCTTCTTTGGAACAGCCACTACTAAACAGTAAGGACACTGTAATCAAGCAGGAAACAGCACTTCTCCGAACAATTGAGTCCATAATTCACAGCAAGAACTAAATTTTGAGCAATGATTCAGTGGCTCTAGAAGTACAGGAGCTTACCTACTGCACTTGATTGCCGCCTGCCCCAAAGCGATGAATGTAGGCACTAACAGGACCTTCTCCAGTAGAATCTTAGGCAGTATACCTTGAAACTACGGTTAATCGATAGGTTTTTTGTAGTTAGTGCTTGATTAAGACAATGCCATAGGCAAAACCAAAGTTCAATCAAGTAGTTCAAGCTGCGAACTCAGTTAAATTTACTGACAGGAAAACCGCAAGTGTATAGCTTTCAAGCAATTCCGCTGACAAACCAATCCGCGAACGCTTGGCATCGATAAACAAAACGATTGAGTCAATATATTTCTTCTATAGAAATGCTCTATCTAGCTGAATGTTGTATCGCTAAATACAAGCTCTAAATAAAGTCAGGAATTTTTCATTCTACAGAAGCTAAATCTGAAGAATGACGGTTGTTTGGTGGAAGAGGAGGGGCGATCGCTCTCCACAATCACTGGTTTTCTAGGCCAGCTCGCTCTACAACTGCAAGGCATGATAGGATGTCATTGATCTAAAATACTATAACTTGATAGAGTTACCGTATATTTTATGCGGGTTTAGCTGGTTTCTTGTCTCCAGCGAAAAATACCTGAGCTTTTGAGAGGTCGAGCAACTATGGTGTTAGCGGATTTTCGGACAATTTATGAGCGAGATCCAGCGGCCCGGAATTGGCTGGAAATCTTGTTTTGCTATCCCGGACTTCAAGCTCTACAGTTCCATCGCTTAGCCCACTGGTTATATGGTCTGAAAGTGCCTTTGGTACCTCGACTCATTTCTCAACTCAGCCGTTTTCTAACTGGAATCGAAATCCATCCGGGAGCCGAGATTGGCAAAGGAGTCTTTATTGACCACGGGATGGGGGTGGTGATTGGGGAAACAGCCATAGTGGGCGACTATGCCTTGATTTATCAAGGAGTTACCTTAGGTGGAACGGGCAAGGAAACGGGTAAGCGGCACCCAACCGTAGGAGAGCATGTTGTGGTGGGCGCGGGAGCCAAGGTGTTAGGCAATATCCAAATTGGCCATCACACTCGGATTGGTGCAGGCTCAGTGGTGCTGCGAAATGTTCCTAGCTACAGTACTGTCGTGGGCATTCCTGGGCGGGTAATTCCTCAAGATCGTACAAGTGTGGGAATACCAGGCAATAGCGGCTTACGAGATGTGGAAGCGGAAGTAATTCAGCTATTGTTTGAGCGAGTTAAATTCTTAGAACAACAGATCGAGCAGTTGCAAGCGTCTGCTCCTTCACTTCCTGCCTCAACCCAAGCAGGGGTCTCAAGTGAGAAAGCCAACTCTGACTCGATGATTGAAGAATTTCTTAATGGAGCGGGTATCTAGCTTTCGTACCTGTCTTCTGAAGCTGGTTCTCAAGCTACAGATAAAAAACTTGAATAAACTCATTCAGATTTGCTATCAAAAAATTGACATTTATCTAAACCCCGGTTAGTCTATCGGGATATAGTATTTTTGAAGACTATGTCTATCTCCGTGCTACCTCGAACTCAAACCTCATCAACGAATTCCCGGCATTTTGCGCCGCGATCGCTGTTGCCTTTGGAAATGGAGAGCTGCTGGAAGATCGAGACGGGTGTAGTTAGAGCCTTGAGCTGGTTAGAGGATGGCACTGTCGTCACACTGGGCTTGTGGGGAGCAGGAGAAATCGTGGGCAAAACGTTAGCCCAAATCGATCCCTATCAATTGGAGTGCTTGACAAAAGTAGAGGCAACTCGCCTGCAAACCGACAATTGGCTGCAAACTCAATCCGCTTTGCTGGCTCATATTCAACAAGCTGGAGAGTTGACGCTAATTCGCAGCCATCGCCGCGTTGATATGATGCTGCTGAAACTGCTGAATTGGTTAGGCAAAAAGTTTGGTCGTCAAGTTGAGCAAGGACAACTGATCGATCTCCGCCTCACCCACCAAGATATTGCTGACATGCTCGGCTCCACTCGCGTCACCATTACCCGCACTCTCAATCAGCTAGAGCAACAGGGCTTGATTCGTCGTCTATCCCTTCAGCGCATTGTGCTGCAAGAAGAAGAGGTTTGGCACTATGAGATCTAGGGGAGATCTAGGGCAACCATGAGAGGGCCATAACGAGTAGATTTTGATGTGGGTCAGAAGTTAATCTTTAGGCGGATGCGAATCGTGTCAACTAGTAGCGAAACTATGTAGTAGTTGCCCCCTCCTAACCGCGATCGCGCCAGTTGTTCATGTCAACTAGATTTTTTGTATCCGTTGAAGAAAAAACACGGCTATTCCATGCGGAGCTGGTTAAAGCAGGGGTAGAGTATCAACAAGCAAGTCGGGTAGCCAAGGTTCTAGCCCAGAATCAGTTCGAAGAATCCTTGCCCCCTGAAGAAGCTCAACTGACTGAAGAAGCTTGCCGCATTTGGTTGCAGCATCGCCAGCGCCTAAACTTTATCGAACAAACTCTCGCTTCCTTTTCTGCCAAGCCAACTACTGAGATTTCTGCTACCAAGTTAACTGAGTCGAACTGCAAAAATTGTGCAGGTTCTAACCAATCGTTGGGTTGACGTTGCTAAAAGTTTGGCGGGTTTGGTAGAGGCGGGTCTTGTACCTAACTTTCCATGACTGGGACACTTACAAGCGGCACCGCTAGCACCTTTAAGGGTTGGGTGGTTATGGATGCGATCGCGAGCTAGCATGAATGAGTAGCACAACGATACAAGTTTTAACCAATGTCATCTATAACGCAGCAAACCGATTAGATTAGACATTAATTTAGAGCTGCAAGCATTCAGGGCATCTGGCAGGAGTTAATCACGATGGCAAGCAAGCAAATTTTGATGTTGGTGGGTGACTACGTCGAAGATTATGAAGTGATGGTGCCTTTCCAAGCGTTACAAATGGTTGGGCATACGGTGCACGCAATTTGTCCACACAAAGAAGCAGGCGACAAAATTCGAACCGCGATTCACGACTTTGAAGGTGACCAAACCTACAGCGAGAAACCTGGGCACAACTTTGAACTCAACGCCACCTTCGACTATATTGACGAAGCCAACTATGATGCCTTGGTGATCCCAGGGGGACGAGCACCAGAGTATATTCGCCTCAACTCGCGGGTGATTGAGATTGTGCGCCATTTTGCGGGTCACAACAAACCGATCGCGGTGATTTGTCATGGCCCGCAAGTCTTGGTAGCGGCTGGTGTGTTGGCGGGTAAGCGTTGTGCGGCTTATCCTACTTGCGCCCCCGACGTGAATCGGGCTGGAGGAGAATATGTAGAAATTGCTGTGCATGACGCGATCGCTGATGGCAATTTGATCTCAGCTCCTGCTTGGCCTGCTCATCCGCGCTGGTTGGCTGAGTTTCTCAAAGCCCTCGGTACCAAGATTGAGCACGAGCAGGAAGAGATGGCAGCTGTTTAATGTGAACTCCAGAATGAATATTTTTATTTATGCCCTCCATTTAGTCGGATCTGCGGCCACAGCGTATGTCTACGCTCGCCAAATTCGCGATCCCCTAACACGGCCTAATATTGTTGCGGGGTTTCAATTGGCTGAGTCGGGCTCTGTGCCGTTTCTAGAAGCATTACGCGATCGCGCCGCTGCCGAAGGAGATGCTTGGCTGGCGGAAAAGTTAGGCCGTCATGCCGCAGATGAACGGCGACATGGGCAAATTTTTGCTCAAGCACTAAAGCAACTCAACAAGCAAGTGATCGATTTCAAACAACTGGCGAAGCAATCCGAAGATCGCAAACCTGAAGAGCGCCGTAGTCCTTTCTTTGCTGCCTATTTTGAAGGCTATGCCCAGGCTGACCTAAAGCCAGAAAACATAGATTGGGCTGTATTTATGGCCAGTACGTATATTTTGGAACTCGATGCCAGCAAAGACTTTGCCCGAATGGCTCAAGTTCTCCCTGATGATGATCTACGGAGTGCCAGCCTAAAGAAAGGGATGTTCAGTATCGCTAAGGATGAAACTGGACATGCGGCTTATTTGTATGAAGCGCTAGAGCGTCGCTTACCTGCTGCTCAAGTGGCTGCACTCGTGGATGAATGGCGATCGCGCAAAGTTAATGCTTTATTGGCAATGGTTGGGAGCCTAGTACAGAAGAGTGGGCAGATGCCTTCCTTAGTGCAAGATGGCGCTCCCACAGAAGCCTCTTCTGAAGAACCCGCAATCCAGGTGGCAGCGTAACCGATCCTCCTGGTTAATTCAGAAAAATGCCTTGCACAATGTGAGATTGAAAGCTATAGGGCAATCCCTTGTGTTTGCCCTTAAACATCATCCTGTTACTCTCCCTTGGCAGGTGCCAAAACCAATGCGAGCATAACCAGCTCTTGCACAGTAACCCCGTAGAATCACTTCATCTCCATCCACCAGGAACGATCGCTGTTCTCCAGTGGGTAGTTCGATGGGTTGGGAGCCGCGTTGAGTAATTTCTAGCAAGCATCCTTGAGAGCCTGGTTCTGCCCCAGAGATAGTGCCACTGGCAAGCAAATCAGCAGGACGGAGATTACAGCCATTGCTAGCATGATGAGTAAGCATCTGAGCTAGGGTCCAATACATTTGCTGAAACGAACCCTGACTAAGCCGCAAGGGTGCAATGCCTGCTTCTCGCATTTGGGCAGAACATAGAGATACTTCTACAGTGATGGCAATGCCTCCCTGTTGGCGATCGCGCTCAGAAGCTAAGTAGGGTAAAGGTTCTGGATCTCCTTCAGGCCGCTGAAACGCTGGACTCCGAAAAGGAGCCAAAGCTTCTGTAGTCACGACCCAAGGAGAAATGCTAGTGGCAAAGTTCTTAGCTAGAAATGGGCCTAGAGGTTGGTATTCCCAAGCTTGAATATCCCTAGCCGACCAATCATTAACTAAGCACAGCCCAAACAGATAATCCTCAGCCTGATCGATGGCGATCGCCTCCTCTAATTCATTGCCAACTCCTATGAGAGCTCCGACTTCCAGCTCGTAGTCCAACATTTGACTGGGGCCAAAGCTCGGCGCTGTGGCTTCTGGTGGTTTGCGTTGACCGTTGGGGCGCTTGATGGTTGTACCGCTGACCACAATGGAAGACGCGCGTCCGTGATAAGCAATCGGTACATATTTGTAATTAGGCAGCAAAGGATTGTCGGGACGGAACAACTTGCCGATGTTGGTCGCATGAAAAATAGACGCATAAAAGTCTGTATAGTCCGCGATCGCGGCAGGTAATAGCATCTCTGCTTCCGACATGGGCAAGAGAAGATTGGGATTGACGGAAGCATCCTGCTGAGGCGATCGCAATAGTTCACTCAAGCGATGCCGTAACGTCGATGTCGCTTGATTGCCCAGAGCCATCAAAGCATTGAGGTTAGAGTCTACACAAGCTGCTTGCAGATCTCCAGGCAACTCTTCTAGAAGCCCACGTTCATGACACTGGAGGAGATCTAAAATTTGATCGCCGATCGCCACACCCAGCCGAGGATATTCAGTGCTATTGCGTCTGCGAAACACCCCCAACGGTAGGTTTTGAATGGGAAAGTCTGTATTGGGTTGGTTAGCGGACTCCACCCAACTCCGCAAATTTGGATCATGCGTGGCATTGATGGCAGAAGACATAGCACCTTAAACCTCACTTGTAGGGGCGTAGCATTTGAACAGTGATTAAAAGGGAAAACAATTGAGTGTTATTCCAAATGCTATGTCCTTGAGGACAGATCGAGACTATTGAGTTAGCTCAACTTTGCACTGGACAAAGCATTCAGATCAGAGTTTACAGTTGGTATTTCACACGGATGGCTGGATGCTTTGTCCCTACGAGTTTTTAGAAAGTGTGAATTATGCGTGATGCGTCAGTTCTTTGGTGGGCCAAGCGGTGAGTTGTGCGCCTTGCTGGTATTCCTCCAATGAGAAGGCATCTACTTGAATGGCTTCATTACGTGCAGATTCGGCTTCGCGGATTAGGGTGGCTTCTGTTGCTGTAATCACTCCAGATTCTAAAGCGGCATCAATCAGCTTTTCGGGCTTAGCAGGTGGGAGTTTACCATCGCGGATAGCCGCCTTAATGGTTTTGAGGATCGCTTCGGCTTGGATAGATAGCTGGAAGGCTTGTTCCAATCGTCCTAAGGCTTCATCAGGATGAGAAGGAACATAGATATTAGTGGTGAGG
The DNA here is from genome assembly GCF_039962155.1 of Trichocoleus desertorum AS-A10. Classification (NCBI taxonomy): domain Bacteria; kingdom Bacillati; phylum Cyanobacteriota; class Cyanophyceae; order Leptolyngbyales; family Trichocoleusaceae; genus Trichocoleus; species Trichocoleus desertorum. The sequence goes on from NZ_JAMPKN010000012.1 coordinate 73,492, forward strand.
CGATCGCGTACTCCTTCGGGCATCTCCACCGCTTTAGCCAGTGTGCCGCCGAGTTCATCTGTTGGCAGGGTGCCGATAGGATTGAGCCGAGACCACCAAAGGATCGGCCCTCGGAACACTGGGCCAAGGATAGGGATTGATAGATTGACAAATAATCCTTCAAATGCCAGTTGAATTTGCGCAAAAGCATACTGCATTGACCAATGCACCAGAGGGAGATCTTCTGGGTTGCGTCCCTCTGCCTCAAAGCGGCGTAAGGTAGCCATACCTAGATACATCCAGGAGAGCACATCGGCAAAACGCCCCGTCAGCTTCTCCCGTCGCTTCAAGGAACCACCAAAAGCAATCAGAGCGATGTCTGTGAGGGTGGCAAAGGTAGCAGATGCCCAAGCCAGTTTGCGATAATACTGTGCCGTGGGGCCAGATACGGGAGATTGAGCCAATGTTCCACGGGAAAAACTTAGCGCAATCGACCGAATGGTATTGCGGACCATCAAGCCGATGTGATGCCAAAGCGCATGGTCAAAGGCGATCGCATCTCCCTCATTCAAAGCCGTAACTTCTTGATAAATGTAAGGATGGCAACGAATGGCTCCCTGTCCAAAGATCATCAAGGTGCGAGTGAGGATATTTGCGCCTTCTACTGTAATTGGGATGGGCATAGCGGTGTAGACGTTGGCTAAAAGGTTTCGCGGGCCTTTGCAAATCCCTGAACCGCCCAGAATATCCATGCCATCGTTGACTAACTTACGGGATAACTCGGTAAATTGATATTTGGCGATCGCGGAAACAACGGCTGGTTTTTCTCCGTTATCTACGGCAGCACAAGTATAGATGCGGGCTGCTTCCATGAGGTAGGTCAGCCCAGCAATCCGGGCTAGGGGTTCCTCCACGCCTTCAAACCGCCCAATCGATAGCCCAAACTGTCTTCGTACTACTGCGTGGGCACTAGTAACTCGCGTGACCAATTTGGCAATTCCGGTACAGGATGCGGGGAAACTGATGCCTCGACCTGCCGCCAAGCTTTGCATCAACATCTTCCAACCTTGGCCCGCCTGCTCACTGCCACCGATAATTTGGTCAATGGAAACGACCACATTCTGCCCTTCTACCGGAGAGTTGTAAAACGGCACTCCCATAGGATCGTGGCGTTTACCTAGTACTAGACCAGGAGTATCCGCTGGAATCAAGGCGCAGGTAATACCGACATTCTCACCCTTACCCAGGAGATTTTCGGGGTCACGGAGCCTGAAAGCCAAGCCGATTAGGGTGGCGATCGCACCTAAGGTGATATATCGCTTGCGGAAGTTCAACAGCAGATACAGTTTTTCGTCTCCACCCCGGAACACAATGCCTTCTGAGGTGATACTGGCAGCATCAGAACCAGCAGTAGGTTCGGTGAGGGCAAAACAAGGCATCTCCTCGCCTTTAGCTAATCGGGGCAGATAATACTCTTTTTGCTCTGGGGTGCCGTAATTCAGTAGCAGTTTCGCGGGGCCAAGAGAATTGGTGACTCCAACGGTGGCTGTATGGATAAACGATCGCGATGCTAATTTCACCATCACCGCACTGTAGGCCAAGTTGGAGAAACCCAACCCGCCGTATTCTTGCGGAATCATCATGCCGAAGAAGCGCTCTTGTTTGAGATAATGCCACACTTCTGGCGGCAAGTCTTTACGGCGATTGATCTCCCAATCCGTCGCCATCCGGCAAACTTGCTCTACAGGCCCATCTAGAAATGCTTGACTTTCGGTGGACAGTTCTGGATAGGGTTCACTGTTCATCCGTTTCAGGTCAGGTGCACCAGAGAAAAATTCTCCATCGACCCAAACTGTTCCTGCCTCGATCGCGGCTTTCTCGGTTTCAGAAATACTGGGCAATAGCTTCAGTGCTTGAATTGCTTTCATCAAGGGAACTGTAAGGAGCGATCGCCGCAACAGAGGGAGATTCAGCACCAAAGCTACAATTCCGAATCCTATCCACAGCCAAGTAGGGGCTTGAAAAACTGCCAAAACGCCTGCTGTATAGAGAGACCAAGCCCAAAGCGGCACTCCAACATAACCCAGAATTAAGAAGAGAACGAAGGAAAGAGAGAGGGCGATCGTGAATGGAATAGATATCATGGTTGTTCATCCAAATAAATGCGGATAAATGACCGATGATCGTTGTGCAACGGTAGGGGCGAAGCATTCGGTAGATTGCCATTGGAAGAAGCTGAAAATATTTGGTCCGAATGCTTCGCCCCTACAAAATGGCAACATCCCTCAAGTTTTGCTTAAAGCATCAAGTTTTCAATCACGCCAGCAGCGCCCATGCCGCCACCGACACACATCGTCACCAAGCCGTAGCGTACACCGCGTCGTTTCATCTCGTGGAGAATTGTAGCGGTGAGTTTAGCTCCAGTCATGCCGAGAGGATGTCCTAGAGCGATCGCGCCACCATTGACATTAATGATCTCCTCGTTGAGACCTAGTTTACGAATCACAGCTAGAGATTGGGCGGCAAAGGCTTCATTGAGTTCAATTAAGCCAATGTCATCTAGGGTTAAACCGACTTGTTTGAGCACCTTGGGAATTGCTTCTACAGGCCCAATTCCCATCACTTCCGGAGGTACGCCAGCCACGCTGAAACCTAACAACCGTCCCCTTGGTTTTACACCCAGCTCATCCATCTTGCGCTGGCTCATGACGATTGTGGCAGCGGCCCCATCGGACATTTGTGAGGAGTTGCCAGCCGTGACACTGCCTCCCATCCGGAATACAGAAGGCAGTTTGGCTAAAGCTTCCATGCTGGTATCCGCACGTGGACCTTCATCTACTTGGAAGACCATATCTACTGTTTTGGCTTCGCCATCTACATATAGCGTTTCGTGGATGGGAAGCGGAATCGTTTCTTCCTCAAATTTCCCTGCTTGAATGGCGGCCAAAGCTCGCTGGTGCGATCGCAGAGCAAAGGCATCTTGATCCTCGCGAGAAACGTGATACTGCTGCACCACATTTTCAGCCGTTAACCCCATTGTGCAGTAGACTTGCGGCGTTGAAGTCATCAGGTCTGGGTTGGGAACCATCGCATGACCGCCCATAGGGATCAGGCTCATGGTTTCTGCACCACCTGCCACCATTACGTCCGCTTGTCCTGTCATCACCGCTTGAGTCGCCATTGCGATCGTCTGTAATCCCGAAGCACAGAAGCGATTCACGGTGCAGCCTGCGACGGTGTCGGGTAATCCCGCCCGTTGAGCAATCACCCGTCCCAAGTTAAATCCTTGTTCAGCTTCCGGGAAGGAGCAACCAATGATGATGTCATCAATCTGCTTGGGTTCTAGTCCTTCGACTTTGGCGATCGCTCCCTTCACTGCGATCGCCCCCATATCGTCAGGACGCATGTTGCGGAGGGTACCGCGAGGCGCTTTGCCCACTGCCGTCCGAATGCTGCTCACAATATATGCATCTTGCATGGTCGTTTCTCCTTAGTTCCGCAGTGGCTTCTTCGTCTTCAACATGTGGGCGATCCGCTCTTGGGTTTTGGGTTGGCTGAGGAGCGGCAAGAAGTTCTCCCGTTCTAGGCGCAACAGGTAATCTTCATGCACTAGAGCGGGAGCGGAGAGCTCGCCACCTGTCATCACATAAGCCAACTTTCCTGCTAGGTAGCGATCGTATTCACTGGCAAAACCGCCTTGCTGGAAGACGTAGGCAATATGTTCTAGCATGGCTCTGGCAGGGCGACCCAAAACCATAATGGCGGTCTGCTCTGGAGGCGGCGCATACCCAGCGCGATCGAGATGGATGACTTCAGCTTTAGCCACTTCTAGGCGGTTCTCTCCAGTGATCAAAATTCGAGCATCGCAAGGGAGGTATCCCATTTGTTGGGCTTCGTAGGCACTGGTAGAAACCTTAGCCATCGCGATCGTTTCAAAAGCGGCCTTGAGGAACGGTTGAATGTCGCTGGGAGAATCGCTAGCAGCTCGTTCTGCCACTCGTGCCACAGTCCGCATGATGCCGCCTGCCCCTGGAATTAGACCCACGCCTACCTCTACCAAACCAATATAGGTTTCGGCGGCAGCAACGACATGAGGACAAGCCATGACTAGCTCACAACCACCTCCCAAGGCTCGCCCTTGCAGGGCAATGACTACAGGTTTGGGGGCATAGCGGATGCGCTGGAGAACTGTCTGGAACTCCACAATCAGGTCATCCAGCGCTTGTAAGTTACCCGATTGGGCGGTCATTCCCATTTCAGCGAGATTGGCACCGCCAGAGAAATGAGCGCTACCGTTGCCAATCACCATGCCTTTCAAGTCGTCCCGCTCTTCTAGGAGATCTAGAACCTCAGCTAACCCTTGTACTACTTTGAAGCTGAGGGTATTGCCTTTAGAGCGGAATTCATACAGCGCTACACCATCACCCAAATCCAGCAAAGCGGCTTCAGCATTCTGCCATAACGTCTTTTGGGGATCTGCTTTGATCTCTCCCAAATTGATTTTGTCCACCGTAGGGGCGAAGGATTCGGTCAATAATCCTTGCGATTGACTGCTATGCCTACTTCCGAATCCTTCGCCCTCCCTATACATGATTTCCACCCAGTCGGGCACCGAGATATTGGCTGCTTTCATATCTGCCAGTACGGTTTCAAAGCCTAGCATCTCCCAAATCTCAAAGGGGCCAACATCCCAGCCAAACCCCCAGCACATAGCTCGGTCGATATCAGCAGGGCTATCAGCAATTTCAGGGATACGACGGGCGCTATATCCGAGTAAGTCCAGTGTGGTGGTGCGGAAGAACTGCCCTGCACGACCAGGATCTTGGTACAGAGCTTGCAGGCGATCGCTCAAACCTGAAACCTTACCCAACTTCTCTACCTCGCCCAAATCCATCGGCTTAGTAGGCTCGTAGCTCATCATCTCTGGATTAACCGAGAGAATTTCACCCTTCTGTTTTTTGTAAAATCCCTGTCCTGCTTTGGCTCCGATCGCCCCTGCCATAACGAGTTTGTGCAGGACTTCTGGCACCCGGAACATCTCGCGGCTTTCATCGTGGGGAATGGCAGGATAAAGGTTCTTCGTCACATACATCAGCGTGTCCAGCCCCACCAAATCAGCGGTGCGGAAGGTGGCTGATTTGGGTCGTCCTACCAGAGTCCCGGTGAGAGTATCGACCTCCTCAATGGTGTATCCTTGCTCCGTCCATGCTCGTAAGCCTTGCATCGTGGCATACATGCCAATGCGGTTGGCGATGAAGTTGGGCGTGTCTTTGGCAATCACCACACCTTTGCCTAACCGTGTTTCCCCGAACCAGCGCATGCGTGCGACTACTTGCGGAGCGGTTTCTGGAGTCGGGATGATTTCTAGCAATTTTAGATAGCGGGGTGGATTGAAGAAATGGGTGCCTAAAAAGCGTTGGCGGAAGGATACTGATCGACCTTCCGCGATCGCATGGATTGGCAATCCACTGGTATTAGTAGAGATAACGGCATCTGACCGCATGACCGCTTCCAGCCGTTGCATCAGTTGTTGCTTGATGTCTAGATTCTCAACAACAGCCTCAATGACCCAATCTACATTGGCTAGACGATCAAAATTTTCTTCAAAGTTACCCAGGATGACGCGATGAGCCACCTTATCCGTAAAGAAGATCGGTGGAGATAGCTTGCGGGCTTTCTTAAACGCGCCTTCTACTAAATCATTTTTATTCCCTGTCTTGGCAGGTAGATCCAATAGATGCACAGTTAAACCGATGTTGGCGAGGTGAGCAGCAATCTGGCTTCCCATTACACCTGCACCCAGGACGGCGGCGGTTCGAAATGGCTTAAACATTGAGGAACTCTCCCTTGCGTTGAGGGTTATGAGCTAATAGATTGGCAATTTTGTGAGTGAATGAGGCGCAGTCAAACTCGTCCAAAGGATGAACGTGATTAAACGATTAATCCGAGGTAGGGATTGGGCAAAGGCAGGACAGGCAGCAGGCGAAACAGACGGATACACGCTCGACAGGTCAGTTCCAGAAGCTTGAGGAGATGTAGAAGCTGCTCTCTGCTTATCCTGATCTTTTCCACGGCTTGGCTCTGATTCCCCGTACAAAGCATCAATTTCTTTGCTAAAGGTTTTATTGATCTGGGTACGGTTCAGTTGCCCGGCTGGAGTTAATAAGCCGTTTTCTGCGGTGAATGGATTGTTGATTAGTTGAAAGCGCTTGACGATCGCCCAGTAAGGTAAATGACAGTTGGCGGTATCGACCAAAGCTTGGTAAAGCGCTATGACGTGAGGATGTGTGAGGAGAGCATCGGGTGGGAGATCAATCCCCACTCCCAAGGCATAGCTATGGAGAGCCTGTAAGTCTGGAACAATTAAGGCAGCACAGAATTTTTGGGCGGAACCCACGGCGATCGCTTGAGCCACCAACGGAAACTGTTGTAAGCGTTGCTCAATCGGTTGTGGTGCAATATATTTACCCGTTGCAAGTTTAAACAGAGATTTCTTCAAACCTATAATTTTCAGAAATCCATCTGCTGTAAACGCGCCCAAATCGCCTGTATGCAACCAGCCTTGCTGATCAACGAGTTTCTGTGTTGCTTCTGGGTTCTTGTAATATCCGGAAGTAATACAAGGCCCACGCACCAAAACCTCATGATCCTCCGCGATCGCCACCTCTATCCCTGCGATCGGTAGTCCCACCGTTCCCGCTCGGTTAAAGGAGCCACGATTGCAGCACACCACCGCACTGGCTTGGGTGAGACCATACCCATGTAGAATCGGGATGCCAGCGGCGGCAAAGACATTGGCTAATTCTGCCTTCAGCGCCGCTCCGCCACAGATCACATATTTAAGGCGACCCCCCAAGAGCGATCGCCATTTTGACAACACCAGCCAATCGGCTACCCTGAGCAGTAGAGCATATAGAAGGTTAGGTTGGCGGCCAATTTCATAACGTTTGGCTAAACCTAGCGCCCAGAGAAAGATCAGACGAGTGAATAGAGAACTAGCTTTACTCCCCCTCTCGACAATCTTGCTATATGTCTTTTCTAACACAATGGGTACAGTCACTAAGATGGTGGGTTGAACCTCCTGGAGATGTTTGGTGAGACGGCTAGCACTGGAGAAGTAGATGCTGTGCCCATAGAGGATATGTCCATAGAGCATCGTCCGCGCTAACACATGGTTTAACGGCAGAAAGGAAAGCACCGTTTCCTCATTACCTTTGCCCAGTGTAGTAATGCCTGAGAAAGCGGCAAAAGCGTTCATAGAGAGGTTTTCATGAGTTAGCATGACCCCTTGCAGTTGCCCCGCCTCATCCGGGATATAGATGATTGTGGCTAAATCCTCAGGTTTTGAATTTGCCTGTAGATCTGGCGTTGCTTCACTTGTCTCTAGGATGGGTTTGGTACTTTGCAACTCACCCAGAGACATCAATGAAACGGGAAACGATTGGAGCCAGTGCGATCGCTGCTCTGCCCAGTCCTCAGGCACATCCACCACGATAATATGCCGTAAGTGAGGAGTATCTCCTAAATGTGGCGTGATTTGGACCAACAGCTCTAGGTCGGCAATGACTAAAGCCTTAGCTTCACTGTGTTGGAGAACAAAAATAATTTGCTCTAGGGTATGAGTGAGATCGATGGGTACATCAACCAACCCTGCCCATAGGCAACCCATATCAGCCAAGCCAAATTTGACATCGCTATACATCAATAAAGCGACGCGATCGCCGCTCTCTAACCCTAACCTTAGCAAACCCAACGCACAGGCTTCAGCAGCCGCCCGAAAGCCCTGATTAGAAAGAGATTGCCAATTTGTGCCAGTCCATTGATTCAAAGCTTGAGCATTTGGGGCTTGAGCACAAGCCTCATCAAGTAATGAGGGGATTGTGCGCCCCAGAACGACCCTGCCAGAGCTAGGAGGAGCCTGGTAAGTCTTATTCATGTAGAAGATCTCCTCGAAGAGTAAAAACCCTTCTCCTCACGAATGATATGTTTCAGCTCTCCAAAGTAATAGTTCTAAAGAGAAATTTGGAAGCGCAAAGGATGCAACGAAAACAGTGCGCTACAAGTTTCTTAAACTATCCTAAAAGTTAAACAATTGATCGAGGTTTAATCGTCAAGGATTCAACAACGCTTCAGAGATGCTAGATGCAGACCCATTAGAAAGTAAAGAACACGACTTCTAAGGCCGGAGTCTTAGTCAATTCCCAGTGTCTCCTTATAACTTGGTAGTAATTAGCAGTAGTTTCTATACAGCTTCAGTCTGGGCAGTACCATACCTAACAAACTGACAGCAATAGATTTTCAGATAATATTTAGTGTAGCCATAAGAAAATCAATTCGCTGATTTTTATACATTTCTTGAACAAAACTAAAAGCAAATCAACCTTTTGCAAAGTTAAAGCTAAGGGCTATATATAGCCTTTCTTCTTGATCCCCAATATCTTATCCTCCAAAAGAGAGACTTGAAGCGGCCTGTAAGTGCGTTTTTTCTGTTCCGATTGAGCTGGTAACTAGATAAACAAATCATGTATATCACTAGGCCTACTTCTTTAGAATTCTAAGATTTAGCGATCGCATTTTCTTTGTAATTAAACTTTAATCCTAAGCTTAAAAACAGTTTACATATAAGGTACAAGACCAGTTAAGCCAGAGTAATTATCTTCCTTCATAGATTTTCAGGTGATAGTTTCTCAGCGCAACATCACCTGAAAAATCATGAAGTTTAACGATTTTCTGAAGGGTTTGATAGACGAATCTACCAAGCGAACCTACTAGAGTTTAGGCCAGCTCAAACGCCCACTTCAGGCAACGGTAAATTAGTAGCGCACCACACACAGCCCTAAAGCCTCACAGGATGGACTTCCTGCCAGATGTCGTTCTAGCCAGTTCTCTAAGTCGGTGAATACCTTTTGGTAATCAACATCCACATAAAGATCGTGATAACACCCTGGATACTCATGATGTTCTTTATCAGAAAACATAACTTGCTGAAAGAAAACTCGGCTGCTTTCGGGGTGGATCACTTGATCGGCACTGCCATGCAGCAGTAATAGAGGAATCTGCAAATCCGAGGCATGTTTGTAGATCCAATCTACGGTCGCAAAAAACTCTGTGGCTAATCGGGCACTACCATACTCATGTCGCAGTGGATCTTGAGTGTAAATTGAGAGAAGCGTTGGGTCACGGGAGCCTAGGTCTGAGGGGATCCCTAGCCGTAAACTAAAGCGGGGAAACACCCCTGATAGAAGCCGCCCCACGATCAGCTTGCAGCGAGATACAGAGACTCTTCCTAGAGCTGGAGCAGATACAATCAACCCCTGCAAGGAGTTTGGCGATCGCAAGGCATAATCCAGCGCGATCGTGCCACCCAAACTATGGCCCCAAAGAAAATAAGGACAAGGGCAACTGGCGCGTAGAGTCTGAATATGTTGCAGAAATGCCTGAAGGTCTTCCCTGAACTCAGCCCAAGCGCCAATGTGTCCTCGCTGCCCAGGGGAACGTCCATGACCCCGCAGATCAAAGGCATAAACCTCATATTCCTGTTTAACCAAATACTGCACAACCTGGCCGAACAGACTGCTATGTGCTCCTAAGCCATGTACCATGACAACTACAGCCTGAACCTGCCCTTCTGGATGCCAGCTTTGGTAATAGAGGTCAAGCCCACCAAATCCCTTGAACTTCCCTTCAATATGTCTCATCACAATGCTCCACGAACGTTTTGATATCGTTGTGGTTTTAGGATGCATGGTTAAGTTACTCGAAGCTTATAGCTAGGCAGCTAAAAGATACCTATCCTGGGCAAAATTCTGCCAGAACGGCATCCCGCTGACTTAAAGCTAGCCTCTCCCACCTACTGCCACTGTGCCATTAGCAGCGGTTGTGCAAGAAGCCAATTTCAGCAACAAATAATTTTGCTTCTATCTATAAGTGGCAACTCAGTAGCGGCAACCTAGACCACGACTACCGTTGAGGAGCCTGAAGAGTACTAAAATTTGACGATTAGAAGTCGTTGTGCATCTACTTAGTAGTATATCTAACCGAAATTGTGGTGACACCAGTATCCTTTGGTAGAAATGGCAGGTATCGTTCAGTCTAACTTCGCCACTACCCAGCGTTAAGCCCAAGCTATAACGCCCTGGACACTGGGTAACAGGGCAACCAAGTTGATGCAGGATGGTTTTTCTGAACAGCCCCTAGCCCTCAACCTCGGGAGAATCAGAGAGAGCCTGTTATCTAGAAAGAAAAATTAAAATCTAAGAGGGTAAATGCGTGAGTTGAAAGCCCTTCTGGAGGGGGTCGGGGGGACGCAGCCGTCCCTCAGCAGGGGTTTGGGGGCGAGTGCCCCCAAGGCTCGGTTCTCAAATACCAAAACACCCAAAAATCAAGCTTGCAAAATCGTCTTAGAAACAATTCGAGTCTTCTTCCGATCCGCCTCCGACAACTCCTCACCCGACTGCAACCGCGTCGCACTCGTCTGCAAAATCGTTGCTGCCCCCTGATCGCCCATTTGTAGAGCCGTTTTCGCCGCCGTTTGCAACATCGTTGCCGCCCCCACGCGATCGCCCTGCTGCAACTTCGCCTCCGCAATCTGAGTTTGCCGATACTTCGCTAACGCCAAAATGTGATGCTGCACCTCCGCATCCATCGCAGGCTGAAACACACTCAACGCCGCCGCTTCGACTGGAACCATTTCCGAAACCAGCCCCTCCTGACCTTGCATTGGGTCGTCATAGCGCACCTGCACCCGCGCGATCGCATGCTGCCCCTCAGGCAACGCCCCCACATACAAATTCGCCAAAATCACTCGTGGCACATCGGTCATTAAATCGCCCAGCCGCACCGTACACCAAGAGCCTTCATGCTGCACAGGTAGTTCCACCGTATCAGGAGCCACCTGCGCGATCGGCTTTAGATCGGCCAACCGTACCTGCGGTTCTAAAGACAATTGCAAATAAGCATTAGTTAAGCCCACCGCTTGTGCCCGACTAAACAAGCGACCAAAGACCTCCACTGCCTCGCCCGGATGCTGGATGTACGACAAACTGCCCCCAGCGGCATCAGCAATTTTTTCTAAAATGTCCTGATTCCAGTGATCGCCAAAGCCCAAGCTATTCAAAGTCAGATTGTAGCTAGTAGCTAATTCGGCCAACTTGAGACAGCGCTGATTGTCCCCGTGCTCGTTTTCGCCGTCAGTCAGGACAAAAGCTTGAGAAACCGTGTCTTTTTTGCCCTTGGCTAATTCCTCAATGCCCAAGCGCATCCCTTCATCGATCGCTGTACCACCTCCAGCTTTGAGTTGAGCAATTTTGCCCTTAATGCCCACCGGATCGTCGATCACCTGATTGGAAACTAGCACTTTGGCCTTGTGGTCAAACACAACCACCGAAATGCGATCGCCCGGAGACAATTGATCAATCAGTTGTTGCGCCGCCTGCTTCACCGTTTCTAGAGGCCGCCCATTCATTGAACCGCTGTGATCCAAGATCAAGCACAAATTGAGAGGCACTGTGCGATCGCTGGCTTCTGGAATGGCCGACACCGAAATCGCCAATTGCCGCTGGCTACTCGATTGCGTCGCATCTAGATGGCGATCATTAAGGGCAGGTTGCAGGCTGACTTTCATAACCGAGGCTCCTGGGCAGGCAAATAGAGGAGGGTAGTAGTAACCTCACCATCCACACCCAACGCTACGGAATCAGGAGGCGATTCCTTCCATGAATCAAGCTGCAACCGCGCCATTTCGGCTCGGAAAACAGCAGTCCGGCGTTCAGAGTCAAGGGCACGCTACTATTGTTAAAAATAGCGCCATTAATACAGGCAAAGACACGCACAGGCTATGAACTTACCGATCCAAGCCGTTCAATCTCCCTACTATGGAGATGCGTTCTCTCGGACCCCCCCACCCGATTTACCTTCCTTGCTGCTCAAGGAGCGGATCGTTTATCTAGGGATGCCGCTAGTTCCCGCTGTGACAGAACTGATCATTGCGGAATTGTTGTACTTACAGTACGAAGACCCAGAAAAACCCATCAAAATCTATATCAACTCCACTGGGACTTCTAGCTACAATGGCGAGCCCGTCGGCTTTGAAACCGAAGCTTTTGCCATCTGCGACACCATGAAGTACATCAAGCCCCCCATTCACACCATCTGCCTAGGCTCAGCGATGGGGATGGCGGCCATGCTTTTGTCCGCTGGGACCAAAGGCTGCCGAGCTAGCTTACCCAATGCCACCATTGTGTTGCATCAACCCAAGAGCTATGCTCGCGGCCAAGCGACCGATATTCAAATTCGGGCGAAAGAGGTGCTGGCTAACAAAAGAACGATGGTCGATATTTTGGCAGAAAATACTGGCCAATCTCCCGAAAAAATTATCAAGGACATGGATCGGATCTTCTATATCACTCCTCAGGAAGCTGTCCCCTACGGCTTGATTGATCGAGTTTTAGAAAAAGAAGACCTCGCTCATCCTCCTCTGCCCGCAGGCGTTATCTAGACTGTGAGGAGTTAGGAGAGAGGAATGAGGTGTTAAGAACTAACTGAACCCCCTCGCTTACTCATCCGCTCACTTGCTCACCCCTCCACTTGCCCACCTCTCACCTCATTGACTGACGGAGCATATTATGCCTATTGGCGTTCCTAAGGTTCCCTACCGGATGCCGGGGGAACAATTTACCCAGTGGATCGACATCTACAACCGCCTCTATCGCGAACGAATTATTTTCCTAGGGCGAGATGTGGATGATGAGATTGCCAACCAGATCATTGCGGTGATGCTGTACCTGGATTCAGAAGATCCTGGCAAAGATATTTACCTTTACATCAACTCCCCTGGCGGGATGGTTACGTCTGGCATGGCGATTTACGACACCATGCAGCACATTAAATCCGATGTAGTGACTATCTGTGTAGGTCTAGCGGCCTCAATGGGTTCCTTCCTGCTAGCCGCCGGAACGAAAGGGAAGCGTTTAGCCCTGCCCCACTCGCGGATCATGATTCACCAGCCTTCTGGTGGTACCCGTGGTCAAGCTACCGACATTGAGATTGAAGCGCGAGAAATTTTGCGAATCCGTCGTCAGCTTAACCAAATCTACGCTGACAAGACGGGCCAAACCTTGCAGAAGATCGAGAAAGACATGGATCGGGACTTCTTCATGTCAGCCCACGAAGCCAAAGAATACGGCTTGGTCGACCGCGTCCTAGACGATCGCACCCCTTAACTACCCAGTAGGAGTCAAGCACCTGTGAAGCCTGCACGGATTTCTTGATTCTTGCTGAGATGTCAATCTATCTTTAGTAATGGCAGAACCTGATAATTCTGCCATTTTTTCATTTCGATGAACGTTGCAGATTGCTACCGTCTTCTAGGACTGCGCTCCGGTGCTTCCTTTGCCGAAATCAAAGCTTCTTACCGCCGTCTAGCGCGGCAGTATCATCCTGATGTCAATCCAGGGGATCAGCGTGCTAAGGAAAAGTTTATTGAGCTGACGGCAGCTTACAAACTCCTCTTGACTACAGTGAAGTCCTCAGAGGGACAAGCCAGTCAGGGCCAAGGGGCTGCTAGCAATACCGCCGCAACTTCTCCTACCACTAAGTCTCCGCCTCCCACGCCAAAAGTGACGGTGAAACGAGCCACATCGGAAACTCAGGTTAAGGTAACCAAGAAGCAACCTGGAGTTGAGTTTAATCCGCAGCTTTCGGAAACAGAACAAAAACTTAAGCAGAGAGTTTACGAACAGCTCCAGCAATTACTGAGGGATCAGCGCTTTCCCAAGGCTGTCACAATTGTAGAAGGGTTAGCCCAACGCATCCCCCAAGACCCAGAAGTGCGACAGTGGCAGGCGATCGTGTATCAACGCTTGGGTCGGCACTTGGTCAGCCAAAAGCAGCTAGATAAAGCCAGAATTTACCTAAAAAAAGCTCTCCGGACAGATCCTCACAACCGATCGCTCTGGGCCGAAGTAGAACGCGATTTTCGCCGCATAGAACAGATGCTTTAAAGCTGTTGAGCGGTTAAACCTTAACCTATTTAGGTGATGTGAAATTATTCAAGCTTCACTAAGCTATAGTGCAATCTCCAGTGCCTAGACGTAGGCCAGAGGTGGGGTGCTGATGATTGCGGAACGAAGTCAAAAAGAGCTTAGGCGGGGTATACGATCGCTTGCCGTTTCAGGGATTTTAGCGATCGCGGGTATAGGAAGTTGGCTGGTTTATAGCCAATTTTGGAGCCAAGCAGCCAAGCCTGTCGTAGCACCTTTAGTGACGGTAGAGCGAGACACGATCGAAACCACGATTAACGAAAGTGGCACTGTAGAACTGCGATCGCAACAAACCTTAAAATCACCTACAGAAGGCGCGGTCGAGCAAGTGCTGGTGCAACCGGGAGACACTGTAAAAGCAGGTCAAACACTGGTGGTGCTGCGGTACCCCGAACGCCAAACGGCTTTAGCCAACCAACAAGTCAAGATTCAGAAGCAAACCCTGACCCTAGAACGCGATCGCCAAAAGATTTTAGAACTGCAAGAACAACTCGCGGACGAAGAACGCGAACAGCAAAAACTCGAAAACTTATCAAAACAAGGAGCACTGGCTCAGCAAAGAGTGCAAGAGCAAGTAACTCAGGTGCGAGAACTGCGAACCACGCTACGCAATACAGAATCGGGTATCCGCACAGGAGCCTTGGAACTGGAAAGTCTACAGCTAGAGAAACAGCGGATTCAGCAGCAGTTGCGGGATACGGTGGTGACTGCACCAATTGATGGCCTGATTCTGGACGTGAAAGTTAAAGATGGGGATGGTGTGGAGTTACGCACCGACTTGCTGACCTTAGGTGATCCGAGTCAAGAGCTGGTAACGCTGCAACTTTCCACGCTGAATGCTGTACGAGTAAAGGTGAATCAACCCGCCCGAATTACCGTGATTGGGCCAGATAAACAGGTATTTACCGGACGGGTGCAAAGTTTGTATCCCCAAGCGATCGCTCCTGACACCCAAGAACAAAACAGCCGTCGTGGTTCTAGCCAGTCGAATCAAGCCACGGTTCCCGCGACGGTTCGCCTAGATAGGCCCACCCGCAGTTTAATTCCAGGCAGTCAGGTGAATGTAGAACTGGTGATTGAAGAACGTCCCAATGTGGTGGCGCTCAATACCGAAGCAATTCAGCGCACTGGAGCGACCCCGTTTGTTTGGATTCGAGACGCTGAGGGCAAAGCTGAAAAGCGATCGGTTGATTTGGGTTTGGAGGGTCTAGTCACGGTCGAGGTGAAATCAGGATTGCAACCGGGCGAGAAAGTCATTTTGCCACCCCCAGAACCACCGCTAGAACCAGGAATGCAGGTCACACCGCAAACCGAGGCTAAACCCAGTGTTACTCCAGCTTCGCCCTAGTCATGATGGAGCGCGATCGCAAATTTGACCATGAAATGCAGGTGGTGTCATGAGTCTTGCTTTAGCTGATTTGTTGAAATTAACCTGCCGTTCTTTAGCCGGAAATCCACTACGCTCTGCTCTGACCCTGCTAGGAGTATTTATGGGTGTTGGCGCGGTTTATGCCACATTGCAAGTCGGCAGCATTAGCCGAGCGATCATTGCAGCAGAGTTGGCAAAGCGAGATGCCCCTCAAATCACGCTATATCCTAGCTGGAACAGTAGAGGTGATGCACCTGCCCAGTTAAAAGCTGAAGACATGGAGTTTTTGCGATCGCGCTTGACCCACTTACAGGCAATTAGCGCAGCGGATTGGTCAGGCCCAGCTCAAGTGCTGTCTCAAGACCGAGAAGCAAATCCTTTTATGACTGCGGTATCTCAAGAATTTCTGCTGACCTCTGGACGCAATTTGGTGGCAGGTCGCTTTTTTACGGCAGCAGATTTTGCCAATTATCGTCCAGTTGTGGTGATCGATCAGTTTCTGTCCGAAAAGCTATTTGCGGCCCAAGACGCGATCGGTCAACGGATTTATGTGGATAGTCGTCCTTACATTGTGGTAGGAGTAGTGCCAACTCGAACAGAGAGCGAGGAACCACCAGAAGGCGAAATTTGGATTTCAATCGCGCTGCACAGTGCGCTGACAGGCAGCCAGGACGTCGGTGGTTTACGGCTTCGCCCTGACGAAATTCAAAACTTAGAGAATCTAGGTAAGCAAGCCGAGCAACTACTGATGCAGAAATTCCCCGGTAAGAAGTTCTGGACTTGGAACAATGTCGAG
Source organism: Trichocoleus desertorum AS-A10 (assembly GCF_039962155.1). Taxonomy (NCBI): domain Bacteria; kingdom Bacillati; phylum Cyanobacteriota; class Cyanophyceae; order Leptolyngbyales; family Trichocoleusaceae; genus Trichocoleus; species Trichocoleus desertorum. Next base: position 89,675 of record NZ_JAMPKN010000012.1, read on the forward strand.
GATATTGTGGAGCAGCAGCAAACCTTGGAACTCGCTTCGCAGGCACTCGCTGTGGTAGGACTGATCTCGCTACTGGTTGGTGGTGTAGGCATCGCCAACATTATGATCGCCTCGGTGACAGAGCGAACGGCTGAGATTGGCTTACGTCGGGCGATTGGAGCGACTCAGCAGGACATCATGCTGCAATTTGTCTTGGAAGCGGCAGTGCTCAGCGTGGTAGGTGGTGTTGTGGCTTTAGGGATGGTGCACGGCCTGACGGCAACGGTGGCAAAAACTTTTAAGTTGCCCTACCAGTTTGAATCTGGCACCGCAGCTTTGGCGCTAGGTTCAGCGGTTTTAGTGGGAATTGGGGCTGGTTTGCCTCCTGCTTTACGCGCCAGTCAACTCGATCCAGTAAAAGCTCTACGCTCAGAGTAATTCAGCAAATTCCATAAACGAGTTGAATGTCACGATCGCAACTTACTGTAAATGTAATGAGATCTGACAGATAAGTGGCTATGGCTGAAGCAACGGTGACTGTGACTGTAAAACTATTCGCGGCTTACCAGGAAGCCTACGGATTACCAGAACTGGCTTTAGAGCTGCCAACCGGGGCAACGGTGGCTGGGGTGCGCGATCGCCTGATCCAAGAGCATCCAGAACTAGAGCGCTGGCGTGACTTAACTCGCTTCGGTGTGAATTTGCAATTTGTCGAACCCAATACCTTGTTACAAGCGGGCGATGAAGTGGTGTTAATTCCGCCTGTCAGCGGTGGGTGATGAATTGCGTTGCGGTTTTTAACAGCAATATGAGCGATCGCTCACAAAAATTTCTCTGCATTACTTAGTCAATTGCAAGTAAAGTATAGGCCAAATCCTGATGGAATTGGCTAAAAGCTTTACCCCATAAGAACTTAGCTTAATCCCGACAAAATAAGTCGGATATATTTGACGCTGTTTTAAAAGGCGTGTTACTATCTGAACCACTGCCGACGCGACAGAACTTCAAAGACCGTAATTCTTGATTACAAGAGAGCTGTGACCATGACCCAGGCAACTCACACACCCACCCTATCCACTGCTGCCACCTTCAGGGCATTGAAGTGTAAAGAATGTGGCGAAGAGTACGAACTTAAAGCCACCCACGTTTGTGAGTTTTGTTTTGGGCCGTTGGAAGTTGCCTACGACTACAGCGCTATCCAACGGCAAGTCTCTCGCGCCAGTATTCAAGCTGGCCCCAACTCCATTTGGCGCTATCGGCCCTTCCTACCCGTAGCCACCGACAACCCCATCGATGTCGGTACTGGCATGACTCCTCTTGTCCAAGCCAATCGCTTGGCGCGTCGCCTCGGTCTCAAAAAGCTCTATATCAAGAATGATGCCGTCAACATGCCCACCTTGAGTTTCAAGGATCGGGTCGTTTCTGTCGCTCTGACTCGTGCTCGTGAGCTGGGTTTCACCACTGTCTCTTGTGCTAGCACAGGCAACTTGGCAAACTCCACGGCTGCGATCGCGGCTCATGCAGGTCTGGATTGCTGCGTCTTCATCCCCTCTGACCTAGAAGCAGGAAAAGTCCTAGGTACCTTGATCTATGGCCCGACGGTGATGGCAGTGCAAGGTAACTACGACCAAGTAAATCGGCTCTGCTCAGAAGTTGCTAACACCCACGGTTGGGGCTTCGTCAACATCAACCTGCGCCCTTACTACTCCGAGGGTTCCAAAACCCTCGGTTACGAAGTTGCTGAGCAACTCGGTTGGGAACTCCCCGATCATGTAGTCGCTCCTTTGGCTTCTGGATCTCTGTTTACCAAGATCTACAAAGGCTTTCAAGAATTCGTTAAAGTTGGTTTAGTGGATGAGAAGCCAGTTCGCTTCAGTGGCGCTCAGGCTGAAGGCTGCTCTCCGATTGCTCAGGCTTTCCGCGAAGGTCGTGACTTTATCTCTCCTGTCAAGCCCAACACGATCGCTAAGTCGATCGCGATCGGTAACCCTGCTGATGGTGTCTATGCGGTAGACGTGGCGAAGAAAACTAACGGCAATATCGAGTCGGTCAACGACACAGAGATTATTGAAGGGATCAAACTGCTGGCTGAAACTGAAGGCATCTTCACCGAAACCGCAGGTGGCACCACGATCGCAGTGCTGAAGAAGCTAGTAGAAGCAGGTAAGATCAACCCTGATGAAACCACCGTTGTTTACATTACGGGTAATGGCCTCAAGACTCAAGAAGCGTTACAAGGCTGCATTAACGAACCCCTGACTATCGAACCCAAACTCGACAGCTTCGAGCGAGCTTTAGAGCGCTCCCGCACCCTCGATCGCCTAGAGTGGCAACAAGTATTAGTCTAGAAAGATAGAAGGACGCTAACGTCCTTCTATCTTTACCTACCTCATCCTTTTTCATTCTTTCAATTTGTCCTATGTCCGTTAAAGTTCTGATTCCGACTCCTCTGCAAAAGCTGACCAATAACCAAGCCACTGTTGAGTGTGCGGGTAGTAACATTAGTGAACTCTTGGAGTCTTTAGAGCAAAGCTGCCCTGGCATCAAAGCTCGTCTTTGTGATGACCAAGGTGAGTTGCGCCGCTTTGTCAACTTCTACGTCAATAACGAAGACATCCGGTTCTTGGATGGGCAAAAGACTCCACTGAGCGATGGTGACGAAGTGAGCATCATTCCAGCGATCGCAGGTGGTTGAGTTTGAGCGATCGCAGCTTGCCGTTAAGGTGAAATTAGTGGTACTCCCAGCAGAAATATAGAATGATTTAACCCTTGTAGCCTTACGCTCAGGGGTTTTTTCGTGAAATCTGGGTTTATCACGCTGCCTCGTACTATTTCGTTACATTTTAAGTCAGCGTGAGAATCCCCCTGGGACAATGAAGATTAATGCAGATCCGTTGGGTGCCGTCTGAGTATGATTTGTTGCCTGAATCCGAACTGTAAGCAACCCCAAAATTCTGATAGTGCCGCTGTCTGCCAGAGCTGTGAGACAAAGTTGATTCCCTTACTCAGAGATCGCTACCGGATTTTGCAGCCGATTGGACAAGGTGGTTTTGGTCGCACTTATTTAGCGATCGATGAAGACCGTCTCAAGACTCGTTGCGTGGTGAAGCAGTTTTCGCCTCAGGTGCAGAGTGCCCGCTCGTTAGATAAAGCAATTCGTTTATTTGATCAAGAAGCAGTACGGCTGCATGAGCTGGGTGAGCATCCTCAAATTCCAGCTTTGCTGGCTTACTTTGAGCAAGAGCAGCGCTTGTATTTGGTGCAGCAATTTATTGAAGGGCTGAATTTAACTCAAGAACTCCATCAGCAAGGCAGGTTTAGCGAACAAAAAATTCGGGATGTTTTGGCTGATCTTCTGCCCGTTTTGCGGTTTGTGCATGAGTGCCAAGTGGTGCATCGCGATATTACGCCATCCAATATCGTGCGGCGCAAGTTAGACCACAAATTGGTGCTAATTGATTTTGGTGTGGCCAAGCTGCTGAGGGATGTCACCTTGGCGCAACCAGGCACCAAAATTGGCACTGAGGGCTATTCACCGATTGAGCAACTGCGGAGCGGCAAAGCCTACCCAGCTAGTGATTTGTACAGCTTGGGTGCGACCTGTCTTTACTTAATGACCCGCGTGAAGCCAGAGGATCTCTACGATCCTTTGCAAGGACGATGGCTGTGGCGGGATTACCTGGCTAAGAAAGGGACCAATATCAGCCAACAATTAGGACAAATTCTGGACAAGCTGCTCAAGGATTTAGTTAGCGATCGCTATCAGTCAGTGGACGAAGTGCTGCAAGATTTACAAGCTGTGGCCGCTCCCCTACCGGACTCGGCACCGAAACCATCTAACCCACCACTATCCAGTATTCCTCCCACTTCGCAACCACCGCGATCGCAACCTCTAACTTCCCAGCCACCTACATCACGGCCTTCTGGCTACTCTATTTCTAGTTTCACTTCTGGACCAAGCTCGTCAACGCCAGTTTCCCAGCCAGTTTCTCAACCTATAACTGCAAACCCCTCTGCGGGGCGCACTTTTTCGGGGTCACGCCAGTCCCAAGCAGCTTTGTGGCGGTGTGTTGGCACGTTGACAGGGCACTCTTCTTGGGTGATGTCACTAGCTATGAGTTCTCGCAAACAAATTCTTGCGAGTGGCAGCTTGGATGACACAATCAAGGTCTGGAATTTGCAAACGGGCAGCTTGATCCGCACCTTGCCAGGTCATCTTAAGGCGGTCAATTCTGTGGCGATTAGCCCGGACGGACAACTGCTGGTTAGTGGTAGTGATGATACGACGGTCAAGATTTGGAACCTCCAGACTGGTGATCTGCTCAACAATCTGGTCGGACATTCTAGAGATGTCAACTCTGTCATGATCACCCCCAATGGTCTGCTTTTGGCTAGTGGCAGTGAAGACAGAACAGTGCGGTTGTGGAAGGTGCGAACGGGAGAGCTGCTCCGCACCTTATCTGGAACTGCGGGCATGGTGAAGTCGGTTGCGATCAGTCCCAATAGCTTGTTGTTGGCCAGTGGCGGGCTAGACAACCAAATTAAGCTGTGGCACTTAGGCAACGGGGAGTTGACTCGTACGCTCTATGGACACTTCAACTCGGTCAATTCGGTGGCCATTACCCCGGACGGTCAAATTTTGGCGAGTGGCAGTAAAGACAAAAGCATTCGCTTGTGGAATCTGAATACAGGGGAGTTGGTCCGCACGCTCACAGGGCACTCCGATATGGTGAACGCGATCGCCATTACCCCGGATGGCCGCATGCTGATTAGTGGCAGTAGCGACAAGACGATCAAAATCTGGAGTATTGGCACAGGAGACTTAATCTGCAACTTAACTAACCACTCCAACCCTGTGAGTGCGATCGCGGTGAGTGCGGGCGGGCAGTTGTTTGCCAGTGGCAGTTGGGACAACACGATTAAAATCTGGCAACTGACTTCTTAAGGAGTTGGAGCAGTGGAAGGCGCAACTAAGGCAAACCCCTCAGCATTGCCTAAAACTCGTTGGCTAGAAATCTGCAAGCTATTGAGCACCGCGGTATCTAGCAACAGATAATGCTGGGTGGCTTGGAGCCGCTGCAAATCTGGTAGCCCCGCAGGCAACACTAGGCGATCGCTGTAAAAATTCAGGCTGGGGCGGTGATTGGGAAATGAGGTGTAAATGGTAGTTCCCGGTGGGGTGTGAGTGGCCATCAGGGTAGCCACGGGTTTAACAGGGTAGGCTTCGTTCAGCTCCCACAGCCAAAGCGGTGAACTCATCAGCAGTCCTAGGCTGAGGTAGCAGCCCACCAGCAACACTGTGATGAACTGCCGTTGCTGCCGTAGCATCCACCAAGCAGCCCAACCAAAGCTCACACCGACCGTTACACCGATCGCCAACAAAACAGGTTGAGAATCAGCCCAACTGCCATAAGCTCCCCCCGCGAAACCAGCGATCGCTAAAAATCCTAAGAAACCCGCTGCTACTCTGGAATGAGGGCGATCGCGGTGCCAAAGCTGATCGAGCTGAGCTCCCAAGGCCAAGGACACGAAGGGATAGAGCGGGAGCACGTACCAAGGCAATTTGGTCGTCATGATTGAAACAGCGCTCAGATAGATCCCGATTCCTACTAAAACCAAACGGCTCCAAGTCAGTTGCCGCTTCTGCCACGCCAAAATCAATCCACTGGGTAAGAAGATCAGCCAAGGCCAAGTGTATTTCAGCAACTCTAAAAGGTAATACCAAACAGGGCCAGTGTTGCTGTTGACCGATTCCCAAACCCGATTTACTGATTGTTTTAGGAAATGCACTTGTAGAAAAACAGAGCCGTAGTGCTGCACTTGCGCCGCATACCAAGCGAAGATTGGAACTGATCCCAAAGCAATTCCAGACCACAAATAGGGACTCCGAAGCAAAGCATACTGCCGATCTACGACCAGAAAACTGAACGCGATCGCTCCTAGAAGCAGCGCCAAAATTCCTTTGGTCAGAGCCAACAAGCCTAGTGCGATGCCCACTCCTAAAGCCCAACGGCGTTCCTGTCGCGCTTTCAGTAGACATCCCAATAACAGCAGCAAGAAGGTGACAGTGATGCCATCTCGCATCGCCAGTCGTCCATGCCGCACCACTGGTAGGAGAGTGAGATATACGGCAGCCGAGAACAGAGCTGGTAGGTGCTGGCTAAAAACTTGCCGCCCCACCCAATACAACAGCGGTACGGCGCAGGCGCTGAGGAAGGCGGCAGGTAGGCGAGTCGTAAAGTCACTCACCCCAAATAGCTGGTAACTACTGGCAATCAACCATTCCAGCAGCGGTGGCTTGTTGAGATAAGGACTACCGTTGATCATGGGGTAGAGCCAATTGCCAGTGCGGTACATCCCTCTGGCGATCGCTGCATAAGTACCTTCGTCCCAGTCTCGCAGCGGCACCCCACCCAAGTTGATCCCCCAAAGACCACATGCCGCAACTAGTAGCCCCAAGCTCCAACCTAAATCTAAATTGAGCCACTTAGAATCCTGACCCGCTGGGTTACTCAACGCTCCTACTCCCGATTTCCACGTAACTCCCGATTTCCACGTCACAGTTAGCCGCTAGCAAAAAGGGACGAGCGATCGCTCATCCCTGATTCCTCAAACTGATCTCGAACTTATGGAGATGCCCTGGCATCAGAATAAAAGAAAATGGCTGCTACCGACGCTTCTGGGCTTTCCAAGTGCCGCCATAGACATAAAATGGATTGCCTTGGCTCACTTCAGGCCAGCAGCGATCGCAGACAAACCGCCATTGCTCATACTCATCTAGCTTGACACGGTAGAGCACAGCCACAGAATTAGCACAGCGATCGCACAGCTTGACTCTAGTGGCTCGTGCCATCAGTTAAGCCACAATTGAAGACTTGGGTCGAGCAAAAATCATCCGACCCGCCGAGGTTTGTAAGGCTCCCGTGACCACCACTTGCAGTTCATCCCCAATACGGTTGCCGCCTTCCTCTACCACCACCATTGTGCCGTCGTTCAGGTAGCCCACACCCTGAGCAGGTTCTTTGCCCTCTTTGAGGATCTTCAAATCTAAGTAATCCCCTGGCAAATAAGCAGGTCGTAGCGATTGGGCCAATTCGTTAATGTTTAAGACTGGCACACGCTGAAGGCTAGCGACTTTATTTAAGTTGTAGTCATTGGTGAGCAGAGTCGCGTTGATTTCCTGGGCCAACCGTACCAGCTTCGCATCGACAGTCGAGACATCATCGTAGTCTGCCGAATGAATCACCAGTCGTTCAGGATAAGATTCCTTCATGCGATTGAGGATGTCTAAACCTCGTCGTCCGCGCACCCGTTTTTGGTCGCTAGAGGCATCAGCCACTTGTTGCAGTTCCAGCAAAATAAACTGCGGGATCAAAATCTGGCCTTCTAGAAACCCCGTACCGAGAAGTTCTTCAATACGTCCGTCGATGATGCAGCTAGTATCCAAAACTTTGGTGGCGGCAGGTTTCAAGGTGCCCTCTGCCAGCAACATAGTTTCTACAGAGTGGGGATTGATCAGCCGTAGCAAGGCTCGACCGTGAGTATCGGCCAAGGACATCCCAGAGAACGCAAACAAAATGCTGCCAAGTACGGCTGCTAATGGCTTAATAAAAGCGAATTCCCAGGGGATCGGTAGCAAGAAAATGGGCGCTAGCATTAGGTTGGCGACCAAAAGCCCCAAGACTAGCCCGACAGAACGACTGAGCAAAATATCAACGGGCATTTGCCGAACTTGTTTTTCTAGCCGCCGATAGGCAGTCTGAGCCACAAGGCCAAAAGCCATGCCAATCAAGGCTCCGAAGCCAGCGGTGACTAAGCTCAAACCTTCACGATTACTAACTTGAGCTAAGGCTGTGTTGGGTAGGAGATCAACGCTGAAGAAGCCTATCCCCCCCCCTGCTAGTATGAATGAGAAGATGATCAGTGCATCGAGCATATGTATAGCCCATTGGGATGGATGGGATGAATGTCTAGTCCCAATAGACAAGCTCTGGGAGGGACTAGAAGAGAGTTAAGCGATCGCTGAGCGTCGTGTTAAGCCGATTGAATTCACTTTCAATATTTGGAAGGGCTTCAGCAGCGACTTGAACTCACTCAGCTACTAAAAATTTACATGGCTCTATTTTATATCTTCGACTTCCTTAACTTTGTAATAGCTGTTGTTCTAGCTTTTGATGAAATTGCACTTCATGAAATAACTTTTCTGCTTGCTTTATCTCAGCAGTTTTAGTTTGGCAGGATAACGCTTAATCGTGAATGTATTGATTTCATTAGATTTTTGGTTAAAACAACAGTCCTAAATCATTCATTAAATTGCTGTTAGACAACACAAATTCTTTGACTCCAACCCTCGATCGCGATCGCCCGAAAGCGGCTTATCTGCATATCCCTTTTTGTCGGCGGCGGTGTTATTACTGTGATTTTCCAGTATCTGTGGTGGGGGATCAGGCTCGGGGCGAGAATTCTGGGGCGATCGCCCAGTATGTAGAAATGCTCTGCCAAGAAATTGAGCTGGCTGTAGAGCTAACTGCATTAGATAAAGCCGTTCCTATTCAGCCTTTAGAAACCATTTTTTTTGGGGGAGGGACTCCGTCTCTACTCTCTGTAGCCCAGCTCGATCGCATTCTGCAAACGTTAGAGCATAAGTTTGGTATCGCTGCGAATGCCGAAATCTCGATTGAGATCGACCCAGGCACATTTGATTTGCCTCAAATTCAAGGTTATCGAGCGGCTGGAGTCAATCGAGTTAGCTTAGGTGTGCAGGCATTTCAACCGGAATTGTTAGCGCTCTGTGGTCGCACCCATTCGGTGGCAGATGTTTATGCGGCGGTGGAACTAATCCACCAAGCGCAGATGGTTAACTTTAGTTTAGATTTAATTTCGGGATTGCCGCATCAGACCCTAGATCAGTGGCAAGCCTCCATCGAAGCCGCGATCGCTTTGGCTCCGAAGCATCTTTCCTGCTACGACCTGATTGTGGAGCCTGTCACAGCCTTTGGTCGGCAATATCAACCTGGAGACCAGCCGCTACCCTCCGATACATCGGCGGCTGAAATGTATCGCTTAGCCCAACAACTGCTCAGTGCTGCGGGATACGAACACTATGAAGTTTCCAACTACGCGCAACCGGGGTTCCAGTGTCGTCACAATCGCGTTTACTGGAAAAACCAGCCTTTTTATGGTTTTGGTATGGGAGCCGCTAGTTACCTGCAAGGCCAACGCTTCACCCGCCCCCGCAAAACCCGCGAATACTACGAATGGGTCAAAGCCCAAAAATCCAACCTCTTTAGCTCTCCTTCTACCTCATCCTTCCAAGACCTTCTCCTCGACACATTGATGCTGGGTTTCCGTCTTGCCGAAGGTTTAAGTTTGGTGGAGTTAGCTCAGCAATTTGGCAAACCTAGCTTAGATAAAATCTGCCACTCTTTGCAGTCGCATTGTGCCCAAGGCTGGGTAGAAGTTGGTGGTGTGGAATGGGAAGCGATCGCCCAGCTACCTTTAGAAGCGCTACCACCGGAAGCTCGGATCAAGCTCAGCGATCCAGAAGGATTTCTCTTTTCTAACCAAGTTCTAGCTGACCTATTTGCAGAGCTGGAGTAGGCTAGTTGAAACCTTGAGCCTGCTCTAGCCATGATTCCCATCGGTGATAACTTACCTCAGCGCTCTCACCCGATCGTGACCTATAGCTTGATTGGGCTTAGTGTTGGTTTATTTTTGTGGGAGTTGCAGTTAGGCTCGTCCGCCTTAAATGATTTTTTACAGACTTGGGGCGTGGTGCCATCGCGGGTAGCTGCTCTGAGTCAAGACGCGATCGCGGGTCAATGGTTGGCGCTACCGTTGCTGGTTGCTTCCTTAGTAACGAGTTTATTTCTGCATCAAGGCTTCGCCCAACTGTTGGGAAATTTACTTTTTTTTAGAGTTTTTGGAACCCAAGTTGAAGCTTCACTGGGGCATGGAGCGTTTCTAGTTTTTTTTGTTCTAGCCGGGATCATGACTAGTAGCTTACAAGTCTTGATTAACCCAACTCTACAAGCTCCATTTATCGGTGCCAATGGTGCGATCGCCGCAGTTTTGGGAGCTTACTTAGTTGGTTTTCCCAAAGCCAAAATTGACTCCATTCTGCCCTTGGTAGTCGTTTTTGTACCGCTTGAGTTACCTGTATGGGTTTACTTGTTCTGGTGGTTCGTCCAACAGGCAACCTATGGGTTAGATAGCTTCACTATACCCAGCAGCATTAATCCATCTGGCTGGAGTTACTGGACACAAGCCATCGGACTACTTTTAGGAGCGGCTGGCATGAAGTTTAGGTTAATGAATATCAGGACATCGGGTTAGCGTAGACACAATCTATTAACGGCAAGCTCCGAGTATGAGCAATTGACTGAGCCGTTTCGTAGGCAGCTTCGTAGTTTTTACAGGTACAAATCAAACGAGCTTCGGCTGTTGAATCATCACAGCCTGGTCGAAGTTCAATCCCTGACTGGGTTTGGTAAACCGTAAAAAAAGATGATTCCACTTGTAGTAAACCCAATTTTAAACAACAGTTTTATACTTTTTAAAGGTTTCTCTCAGTGTTTTTGAGGAACTTAACCCCTAATTCTACTGGCAAAGCTTCATCGTTGTGCAAATAGAAACATTAGAAAATTTGTACGCGAAGAAGAGCCTATCTAACGCAAGCTGAGTCTGTAATTCAGCGATCGCCTAGTTTCTATTTCACGGACTATTCCACTGGCGCTCAAGCTTATCTAATCAACATCTACTCAAACTTAAAGTCGAATCATCTCATTAAGTTAACAATATTTATTAATGAAAGGATTACTAAAGCTAACCTCTAAAAGTAACAGTTAAAACTGATAAAATTTAGCTCAAGTAAGTCAGCTTGATTGCCTTGAAGTTTTTGGTAGCGAATTGTTCAACCGTGAACCCATAAGCTTGTAGAGTATCTATCACTTGAATGGCTTATCTGTTGTCTCACCCAGGGCCAGGCCAACTAGTACAACACCAGCAGTAACTGTTTACGATACTCCTTTGTCAAAGGATGATCATCCCCCAATAGGTCAAAGATCATGATCATGGCTTTTCGGGCACCATCCCCCCGATAATTCCGGTTTCGACCGACTACCTCTAAAAATAGATTTAAGGCTGCGGCATAATCTTCAGTTAAAGTCAGGCGAATCGCCTTAAAAAACAGTTCATCTAGTTCATTTTCAACGGCGGATTCTGTCACTATTTGTTGAAACTGAACTAAGGCCTTTATGGCCTGCGCTTGAGCGAAATACTCTTTGTCATCGGCTTGAATTGCCGTCAATAACTTGGTCGCTGATTCGAACTTATTTTGGCTAACTAGAAACTTGGCTCCCGCCAAAATTAAGCGGCGATCTTCAGGATATTCCTCGCTCAGTGCTTGCAGCAGTTGCTTAGCTGTAGCTACGTCGCCCGTTTGAATCGCAGTTTGTAGCGTTTCTAACCCTTGCTCTAGCTCAGACTTTAGGCTTAACTCTGAGAGCAGCGATCGCAGCTTGGGTTCTGGTAAAACACCAACAAAGCCATCTCGCATTTCACCTTGGATCCAGATTTTGACATCTGGCACCCCTTCCACGCCGTAGGTATTGGCTAAATTTGGGCTTTGGTCAATGTCAACCTTGGCTAAGACGAAATCGTACTCCTGCACCAACTTCTCTAAGATTGGCTTCAGCATCTGGCAGGGGCCGCACCACTGAGCAAAAAAATCGACTACAACTGGCTTTTCGTAGGACTTTTGCACGACCTCAGCGGCGAAGTTTTCGCTACTAACCTCAATAGACACACCCATGACCACTACTTCCCTAACTGACCTGCTCGTTGTCCAATTTTAGGACAAATCCTCCACCAGGCTCAGCACTACACACATTGCTTCGAGGGCAGAGGGTTTAGGGCGGGTTGTTTATCTCGCGATCGCGGCAGGATGTGCACTGGTTCAGCCAGGGGTGGGCTGGACCTGAGAGCTGCCGAGCTAGGAATTTCAATTACAAATTCTGTGCCTTGACCCGCAATGGAGTGACACTTTAAGCGACCTCCATGCTTCTCCACCACAATTTGGTAGCTGATGGACAAGCCTAATCCCACCCCACGCCCGACTGGTTTGGTAGTAAAAAAGGGATCAAAGAGTCGCCGTTGCACCGTTTCACTGATGCCAGGCCCGTTGTCAGCAATACGAATGACTACCCACTGATCGGCCTGCACGGTCGTGCAAACATGAATCACCCCTGGCTGCTCAGCAGACTGGTCTTGAGAGTCCTCCAAAACATCGATTGCGTTACTCAGAATATTCATGAAGACTTGGTTGAGCTGTCCGGCGTAACACTCCACGAGGGGGAGGTCGCCATATTCTGGCAGCACCGTAATTCCAGGATGACCCGCATGGGCTTTGAGCCGATTTTTCAGAATCAAAAGCGTGTTGTCGAGACCTTCATGAATGTCCACCGCTTTCATTTCAGCCTCGTCTAAGCGCGAGAAGTTCCGCAGAGACAAGACAATTTCGCGAATCCGTTCCGCCCCAACTTTCATCGATTGCAGCAGTTTTTGTAAGTCTGTGGCTAGGAACTCTAAGTCAATCCCTTCCAGGGCCGCTTGCAATTCATCCACCGGATCGGGACATTGTTGTTGATAGAGCGTGAGTAAATGCAGCACTGTCTGGACATACTCGTCGGCATACTTGACGTTGCCGTAAATAAAACTGACTGGGTTATTGATCTCGTGCGCGACTCCTGCGACCAACTGGCCCAAACTGGACATCTTTTCCGACTGAACCAGTTGAGATTGAGTCCGTTGTAGCTCATGTAAGGTGGACTCTAGCTGTTGAGCTTGCTGCTTCAGTTGCGCCTCTGACTGCCTGAGCGCTGCTTCCATCTGCTCCCGCTCGGCAATTTCTTGCTTGAGCATGAAGTTTGCTTGGGATAGCTCGCTAGTCCGCTCGTGGACCCGCTTTTCTAGTTGATCAAAGGCTTGTTGCAAAATCGATTCCGTTTGCTTGCGCTCCGTAATGTCTCGCGTTACTTTCGCAAAGCCTTGGAGTTGGCCGTGGTTATCTCGCAGCGCGATCATGAGCGCATTCACCCAAAATCTGGAGCCATCTCGGCGGACCCGCTCACCTTCTACTTCGCACTGACCCAAGGTAGCAGCTTGCTGTAGCTCCCACGCAGGTTTGCCTTCTTGGACTTGTTCAGGCGGATAAAAACAAGAGAAATGCCGACCAATCACTTCTTCAGCACTGTAGCCTTTGATCCGCTCTGCACCTGTGTTCCAACTAATGACTACGCCATCTGAGTCAAGCATATAAATGGCATAGTCTTTGACGCTTTCTACCAGGAGTTGAAATCTTTCCTCACTGGAGCGTAGTTGTTTTGCCGATCGCCTGCGTTCCGTAATGTCGTGGGCGGTGGCATAAATCAATTTTTGCTCTGGCAGCGCTTGCGCTTTCCAAGATAACCAACGATAGGAACCGTCTTGGCACAAGCAGCGATTCTCAAAACAAATAGGTTCTGCACTCAGGAGTAATTGCTGAATATAAGCTTTAGTCAGAGCGCGATCGCTAGGGTGCACAAATTGCATTGCAGGAGTGGCGAGTAGCTCAGCAGCAGTAAAACCCAAGGTTTTTTCGCAAACTGGATTCCAGCGCTTGAAATAGCCGTCGAAACCCACCACACAAAGCAAATCCAGAGATAGCGTAAAAAAAGGGTCTAATAACGGTTGATCAAAACTTGCTGTTGCTTTTACTGCTGCCGTTTGGGTTTCTACGTGCACTATTTACTCCTGTCAACTAATAAGTTGTTCTATGACACTGACCCTCCCGGAAACTTCGCAGTTATTTAGAGGACGGTGGCAGAAAAACAACTGGACACGGAGATGCACCCAACTCACCAGCGTTTATGCTCTTCCACTGCTTCTATCTCTGGGGGGAAGTGGAGACTCCTCCAGAGTGAAAAGCTTCAACATTAGCCCTATCTTAAAATGAACTTTCTTTAATTTATTCAAATGTTTCAGAAAGTAACTATTAATAAAGTTGATTGTATAAATTGCGTCACCTGCACCTTTCTGTGCTCTTCCAGGTTTGCAAGAGATTAATTCATGTTTTTTGGGGTTGACAGGCAAGGGAACTGATGTTGACCACTACAGAAGTGCGTTGGTTTCAGCTATGTATGATTCCAGAGGCGATCGCTAGCTCACCTGAGGGCTCGAAAGAATAGTACAGTGGAGAGCTACAATCCTGATTGCTTGTTGGTAAACCTTGACTGTTATTCATCCAATTACTTGGGACGCCTTAGTCAACATCGTTGCCAGACTGAGTTTGGCTTTGCTCGTTGGTGGCGTCATTGGCTTTGAGCGGGAGATTCACCATAAACCCGCTGGCCTGAGAACCCACATGCTCGTTAGTTTTGGCTCGGCGCTTTTAGTGCTCATTCCTATCCAATTAGGGCAAACCGAAGCCAGTGCCGATGCTCTTAGTCGCGTCATTCAAGGTATAGCCGCCGGAATTGGCTTCTTGGGAGCAGGGGAAATCCTCCAGCAGGCGAAGCACAAATCTGAGCAGGTACGTATCCGAGGGCTGACTTCTGCTGCGGCAATTTGGGTTTCAGCAGGGTTAGGGATTGCCGCAGGTTGTGGTTTGCTAGCCCTCAGCTTAATCGCTGCCCTCATGGTGCTTTTTGTGCTGACTGTGTTGAAGCGGTTTGAGCCGCGTGGTTAGCCTCGGAAAAACAATTCATACAGGGTCAGCAGAATTTCGACCACGATCAAAATAACGATGTACCACTCCACTCGCTGGCTACTATTGCGTTGCAGCAAATCCAGCACAGTTTCAGCGGTGCGCGAAATCAACTCTAATTTGCGTTGTAAGGCTAAGTTGCGTTCGCTAATTTCATATTCATCTTCCATGCGGAGGTAGAGGCGCTCTAATTCTGGGCGCTCCCAAAGGGTTTCTGGCTTTTCGCCAAAGGCTACCAGTCCCACCATTTTGTGCTGAATCAACAATGTGCCCCCGATATGGCGCAGCAGTTCTCGGTCTTGGCGTTTGCCTCGGCCTTGGTATTGCAGGTCAGCCGCTAGGGGTTCAATGCGATCGAAGAAATCAGAAATGCTGGCTTCGTAGTGGGACAGAACCACGCTTTTAGCCAAAACATCAGCTACAATTTGCAGTCGCTCTACTGTAAACTCGCTCAGGAGAATAATGCCGTCTTTGACCCGAGAGGCATCAGCGGGGCTGAGCTGAATCTGATCGGCTTCCGTTTCCGGTTTTTCAAACGGTTCAATTACAGAAGGCTTGAGATTGGTTAGAAAACCGTCAGTTTCTTCTGGAGTTAAGTTAAAGAGCACCACAGCTCCATAACGAAATATCACTGCATAACCTTGCTCTCCTGCGGTCACCACTAAAGGTAAAACGGCTAAGCGATCGCCTTTTTCTAAGACTTTGATGTCAATCCGCTCACCTAAAAATAGCGTCTGCACCCCAATCGTAGTTTTGCCTGCAAAGAGAGTGTCAGATTCGTGAGCTGTGAAAATTTTCTGCATATTAACTGGAAGATGAACTGTCCATTGTATTCAAGAGGGCCTCAAGGCCGCGCAACTGCTCTATTGCTAACTGGGTTAACCAAGATAGCTGTGGAGACTCTCTTCTTCTCCAGCCTAAGGTGAGGGCTGGTAGAATGACCACTTTTCTTACTTCGCGTTTACTCACTTAATACTGGTTGACTTCGGGCGTGCTGCCTCTTGAGTTCGCATTGTGCCTCGGTGTCGCCAGATTTCGATGCTGAGGATGCAGGTTAGTAACCAGACCAAACCCGCTGCATAACCTGCCAAAACATCTGTGGGCCAGTGAACACCTAAATACAGCCGACTAAACCCGATCGCGGCAATTAAAACCGCTATCGAGATCAGAATTCCAACACGCCACCGCTTAAAGTGAGTCGCTAGCAAATAACCCAGCAACCCATAGACCACCACCGATAGCATGGCGTGACCACTAGGAAAGCTGTAATATCTCACATCCACAATCCTGGCCCACAAGGCGGGGCGGGCGCGCGCAAACACATCCTTCAGCAAAACATTGAGTCCCGCTGCTCCTGCTGCCGCGATCGCCAATGTAGTCGCTTCAGAGCGTTGACCTCGCCAGAGCAGCCAAGCGCCTAGGGCCAAGCTCATAATAGTTAGTTCTGTTGGCTCTCCCAGAAACGTAATCGCGATCATGAGGCGATCGAGCAGGGGGTTATGTAGCTCCCGCAGGCTCAGCAAAATTGTCGTATCGAATGCTTGCGTTTCTTTTTCTAAAACCTCATCGGCTATTTCGGCAAAGCCCCAGAGAGCTAAACCCGCCAACACTAAACCACCGAGTCGCACTGTAGAGAGCAGCGGCAATAGTTTAGGGCCGACGCGATCGCGCCAAGCTCGAATAATTTGGGCACTCAGATCCTGCATTAGCCGCTGGTTCGCTTTAACGCTCTTAATTGCATAAGTAAAGAACTCGTTCCAGAACTATGGTAGGCTTTGCCAGGCTTGAGCCACGATGTCGCTGAGCCAACGGCGCTGAGCCGCATCGAGCAAGCTGTCGTCTGTAAGCACTTCTGTTGTTAAATCTTCTAGAGAACGACCTTCAGAGCGTGTAATCAGGACCACACCCGCGATCGCGGCGGCCACCAACTCTTCGTCAACTGGCTCTTGGCGAAGCGCAACAATTTCTTCAGAATTCACAGGGATGGGATAATTCATGGCTAGTTAATTAAGGCGATCGCCGCCTAGAAGCTATATGAGAATGTTGTAAAGTTTCTTAAGTAATTTAGTATTCGGAAGTTTAACGTAATTTGGGGTTCTGTCAACCCTGCCTTGCTACGTAATTTGCTGGAGTAAATCCCCCAAATAATCCCCACGATGAAAGAAATTCTTTACCTTGAAGTTCCTACCCCAGACACAGAAGCTGTGTGTCAGTGGCTACAACAAGACTTTCACTCAGAGCTGGGTGAGAAGATTGTGACGCCCAATGGCTTCCGCGTTAGATGTTCCAGGACTACAACGGCATCTAAGACAATTTCAGACTCAGCGAGTGCCCTAGACTCAGAGCTGTCAGTTTTTGTCTGGTCTTTACAGCGAACAACTTACTTAAAGATTTTCCGGTGGGCAGAGATCGCAATCCCGGGAGAGCAGAAATTTCTCCAGCAACTTACGACCGAGATTAGGCAGCAGTTTCCGAATCAATATCCTGTGCCACCTGCGATCGACCTAACGCAGCAATCGATCTTTGAAGCTTTGGCTTCTCGCTATCCCCAAACGGTGAAGTTCTTCCAGAAAATGCCGAATGGGGAGTATGACTTAACTCGCGTTTACTGGTGGGAGCAGCGCTGGCGCGAGGGAGTGCGTAATCCTCAGCAGCCGCAACAGGTAATTTTTCGCTCAGAAGCGAGTCGGGAAGGGCGAGAAGCTAGGAATTCAGATTCGCAAAACCCCAATGTCGATTACGACTTGATTTACATTGGTGGCGCGTTGGGAGTGATTCATGCAGCGGTGATGGCTCGGCTGGGCTACCGGGTGCTGTTGGTGGAGCGCTTGCCCTTTGGTCGCATGAACCGAGAATGGAATATTTCTCGTGATGAATTCCAGAGCTTGATTGATTTGGGACTGTTTACGCCTGCTGACTTTGAATCCGTGATTGCCAGAGAATATATCGACGGATTTCATAAATTTTTTGATGCTAACAATCCGCCCCAGTCCAAGGCTCCAATTCTGCACACGCCGACTGTTCTGAATGTAGGGATTGATGCTGAGAAGCTATTGCGAGTTTGTGGCGACAAATTCCGAGCGGCAGGGGGTGAAGTTTGGGACGAAACTGAGTTTGTCCGAGCTGATGTCAGCGCTGAGCAAGTGACTGTGACCTTGACTCACTTACCAACGCGATCGCCCAAACAAGTCACAGGCCGCTTGCTCGTCGATGCAATGGGTACGGCTTCCCCGATCGCTTGGCAACTGAATGGCGGTCGAGCCTTTGATAGCGTTTGCCCCACGGTGGGAGCCGCGATCGCGAGTGGTTTCGAGCCGGAAGTGTGGGATGCCAAGTATGGCGATGTCCTCAACAGTCATGGCGACATTTCTAAAGGGCGACAACTGATTTGGGAGTTGTTCCCCGCTCACGGCGAGGAGCTCACGATTTATCTATTCCACTACCATCAGGTACATCCTGATAATCCTGGCTCGCTGTTAGAGATGTACGAGGACTTTTTTACGATTCTGCCTGAGTACCGCCGCTGCGATATGGATCAGCTAGTGTGGCGTAAACCGACGTTTGGTTATATTCCAGGTCACTTCACGGTCGGCAGTCGCGATCGCCAGGTGGCTTTCGATCGGTTGGTAGCGATCGGGGATGCGGCTTCGTTGCAGTCTCCTTTGGTTTTCACCGGATTCGGCTCTCTAGTACGGAATTTGGGCCGTTTAACTCACTTGCTCGATACGGCTTTGCAGCATGATTTGCTCAGCGCTAAGCACCTCAACCGCATCCATACGTTTCAAAGCAATGTCTCCGTTACATGGCTGTTCTCTAAAGGCATGATGGTGCCCACCCACCGCTTCCTGCCGCCAGAGCGCATCAACGCCATGCTGAATACCTTCTTTGGCATCCTAGCAGCGGAATCTCCAGCGGTAGCAGATGCCTTTATTAAGGACCGAGCTGATTGGGTATCATTTAACCGCATGGCGATCCAAGCCGCATGGCAAAACCCTGCCCTATTGATCTGGATCTGGCAACTGGCTGGCCCAAAAGACTTTTTCCGCTGGATTGGTAGCTATGTAAACTTTACCGTTGCCGCCCTAATGAGTAGCTTAGTGGGTAGTTGGCTACCGTCACTGACCCGCTGGAGCCAACCTTGGCTAGAGACGCACTACCCTGGCTTTTGGTTGTGGTTTTTGAGCTGGAACTATGCGCTAACGGCGGGCCTAGGTCGTCCTCAAGTTAGCCTCAAGCGATCGCTGTCCAACCTCTCTGCCTCTCAGTCTGAGCCACCTGAGATATCACCATCTGCCAACCTTGGCACGAGTAGCCCTTTAGCAGGCAAGAAAGGTTGATAACGTGAGTTCTGCAAATCTTGCTCCCCTTCCCTCGTAGGGAAGGGGCTGGAGGTTAGGTCTCAATCCAACTAAGGACGAGGCTGGGGAAAGCTGGGTAGCTCTACCGCCGCCATTGAAGCGCGTTTTTTGTGCGATCGCAGGGGATACAGGGTGGGGGAGGGCCAACTAGAGGAAAAGGTAAAAGAGGCTGTACTGGTTGACTCCCCTGGGTCTGCGATCGCCTTCGACTTGTCTGTGAGTGGCTCGACGGTCTCTGCCGTAGCGCTAGGTGTAGCAGCAGGTGCTACTTCTGCAACATCAATCAGCTTGGCTAAATCGTGCCAAAGTTCCTCTTCTTCAGGAAGATTGGTGCCGAACGTGAGTGGGGTGACGACCTCTTCTCCAGCCGCAGTTGGCTCCAGCAATGTAGCCTCCACGAGATCCTCTGGCTCCTCTGGCAAATCCTCTTGCCAACCTGCTACATCAAATGGGGCGAGCGCCTCTACCTCAATTGTCGGGTTAGCCTCAACCGGGTTAGCCTCAACGATGACGGTAGGACTGATCAATTCATCATCGATAATGATGAGTTCGTCTTCTGCAACCGCTTCAGATGTAATGGTTTCGGACTTAGCGGTTTCAGATTTAGCGGCTTCAGATTCGGTGGTTTCAGAGGTCACAATCACTTCAGCAGAGGATTGCTCAGAAAGTGCTTGCTCTGCGGTCTCAGTGGCTTCTGATATTTTCTTTTTAAGGTTGTAACTAATCGAAAGCTGAGCCTGAGAATCCGCGATCGCCTGATCCCACAGGGGATGATTGGCACTGAGATCATCAGGATCTAAGGTATCGGTAGCGGGAGATGACAACAAATCTTGCAAAATAGGTGCGATCGCGGATGGCAGCTCTAGCAAGGAATCGTCTGCCAAGTCAGCTCCAACTCCTGACCAATCAGAGACAGCATCAGCGGTTGTAGAACTCAGATGTGACGCTGACGCAGCAAAGTCTCCCTCACCCTCTAAATCGGCATCCAGCAGCCAAGGTTGCGCTGACCAGGGTTGAATTGAGTCTACTTTGGGCAAAAAGGCGGGGTCTGAGGCAGCAGGTTTTTGGGTGGAACGAGCTTTAGTCGGGCTGGGGATCGCACTAGAAGCTGTTAGGTCAGGATGCGCTTCATGGCAAGGAGAGCTAACATCCAAGCACTTTTCTAGAGCTGCTTTGAATTGCAATGTGTAGCGCTGTTGGCGGTGCAAGCGCGATCGCAAGTCTCGACAAATATTTTCTGCTTGCATCACAGCGTGAGTTTGCTCGTTGTAGCGCTGTTGTGTCAAAGCACATTCGCGCTCTAGCTGAGCTACTCGCTCCTGGCTGTTCTCCAGTTGAGCCGTGATAGTTTCTACTAAAATCTGTTGGCGCTGAGCCGCTTGATGAGAGCATTCCAATTCGTGCATCAAGCGGGCAATATGCTCGTCTGCTGCGGTCAGTTCTTCGCTTTGCTGCGCCAGAATGGTTTCTTGCTCTTGAGTGCGGCTGGCTTGAGCTTCTAGCGTGATTTGGCACTCGTTTAGAACTACTTCCAACTGAGTCACGCGGCTCAGCAAGTAGCCGTTGCGCTGTTGTAACTCTTGCATGATGGTGACAATTTCATTCACCTCTGGGAGGGAGAGGGAAACCAGCGACTCCTCCAACTCAGATTCAGGCTCGCGGTTCTCCGATGCAACTTCAACAATAGGATGGGCGATCGCATCAATGCTGATAGCATTCGGGAAATCGACGGTTTGCCAGTCTTCTTCTAGCATCTCTGACCGCTGGGGCGGCAAATCCGTCGGCTCGGCGCTGAACTCAGCAGGGGCAGGATCAACAACGTTGAAATCGGTTGGCTTCGGTAGCTCTGGGCCATTCGTTGGGGTGTCAGCTTCACTCATCACTCTCATCCAAAAGGTAAGGAATCCTAGTCCAGATTGAGCACCGCCTTTTCGGGACTAGCAGGCAGGAGCCACTCAATTCTCCGTAATCCGTAACAAGCTAAATAGATAGCCTGACCTACGTTGCAGCCTCAGCTCGACCAAGTCAGAACTTCAGTATCTGCAACACAGGCAAATTGTTAGTTAATCTTGTAGGCTAGCATCCGAAAACCATTACGGCTGTATTGCCCAAGAAATTATTAAAAATTGAAAATTAGCCGAAACTAAACGTTAAGGACGGACGATCGACTCAGGGTTAAGGAGTTTTTCAACAGAGAGAGCACACCGAACATTAAAAAATCTAGCGGAATCAAGGCTCTAGGTCTAGCCTCAAATCAGGGATTTTGAAAGTTGTTATTAATTTTTCTCAAGATTAAATTGATTAAGGTCATTCTCAATGGTTGAAAATTGTCCGAAATCCAACGTTGATTAGGAAGCCCAAATCCAAGAAATATTTCTCACTTCAGCATCAACTCTTCAGCCATCTGAATTCTTTAAATTGATATTAGTCAGCTGGGGCAGGCAGACTCTACAAACCTTGTAGGACTTGATGCAACAAGTCGCGGTGCATTAAAGCCCGACCCACCAAGGAATGAATTTGATTCGCCGAGAGAGGACCGCCGTTGGCATAATGCTCGACCCAAGCTTGACTAATGATGCGGGGATCGCTTGGGATCGGGGCATGCTGCGAGTTGCCAAGCAAATCCCAACCCGGAATATCTAGTTCACTCATCAGTTGGCTCACTTTAGGGTCGTAGCTGAGGGCAAAACAGCGACACCCCTCGGCTGCGGCCATAATCAGCCCGTGGTAGCGCATCGCGATCGCCATTTCTACACCCCGAAACACACCCTTAAGCTGCTGGGGATCGCTCAAACTGAGAATTTTGCTGGGTCCAGGCAGTTGAGGCTGAATGGTTTCGGCGATCGCTAAGTCTTGGGCAGCTTGAAAGGGTACGAGCAAAATACAAGTCTGGGTTACCTTTTGAAAATCCACCAAAGCTTGGGTCAGGATTGCGAGTCGCTCTGGGGTCAAGGAGGAGTGCGATCGCAGCGCCACAGCCACTCGTGGGGCTGGCAGATCCCACAGTCCTTCAACAGGTTTGGCTTCTAAGGCCCACACGGGGTCAGGCGCGAGCAGGAATGGTACCTGCCATTCAGACAAAAGAGCAGCAGACCCTTGATCCCGCACGCTCACCGCGTCACAGTTGGTAAAGGCTTGACGAGCTAACCAGCGGGTAAAGCTGCGATTTAGAGGGCCAATACCTTGCGCCCAAGCAATGGTCTTGAGGCCAAACCGCTGCGCGAGTCCCATTAACCCACCGTAATAAACTGGGCTGGCGGCGCTGGTTACGTCTTGCATCAGGCTACCACCTCCCCAAATGAGTACGTTGGCTTGCTTGAGGGCGGGAATTAGAACTTGAGGCGTTTTGCGATCGCAGGCTTCTACGCCGTAAGCCGCTTGAGTTTGGGCAGAGTCGCCGGACAGCACGATTGGGGTGACATGGTTAGGGAGCATTTGCAGCAGCGAGGCTAGCAGGGCTTCATCTCCCCCATTGCCTTTGCCATAATAGCCACACAAGACCGCCCGTACTGATTCCATCCTCTGACTCCCGTACTGTCACCCTTACAATACCGGAGTTCCGGAAGCGGTAGCATAAAAAGTTAGGGACACAAGTTTGTGTCTGAACTTGCAGTTTGGGTGATGGGTGGCTGACATGCACGCACTTTCAATTCCCACTTGGATTATTCACATTTCTAGTGTGCTGGAGTGGATGGCGGCGATTTGGTTGATTTGGACTTATGCGGAGGTGAGCCAAAATCGAGCTTGGCGATCGCTTTCCTTAGGAATGTTGCCTGCTTTGGTGAGTGCGATGTGTGCTTGTACTTGGCACTTTTTTGATAATGTGGCTGCGTTGGAGTGGTTGGTGACGCTGCAAGCGGCAATGACAGTAGTAGGGAATTTTACGTTGTGCTTGGCGGGGTGGTGGATTTGGCGAGCGAGCCGGAAGGGTGATGTGGTTACGCCTCTAGATTCAGAATAGTTTTGGTGATAGTTCCAACTCTAAAATCCGAACCTTGGGGGCACTCGCTCCCAACCCCCCGCTGGGGGACGCAGCCGTCCCCCAGACCCCCTCCAGACGGGTCTATTTGTGAGTGTTTCGATATCCAAGCAGATTCCGAACCCCAACTCATAACTCCTCTTTCATTCCTCATCCTTCACATTTCACTCCTCACCTCTCACCCCTCACTCCTCACCACTTTCATGTCTAAAGAATCTCTTTTCGCTATATCGCTCTTTCCCTACTTGGGCTTTCTCTGGTTTTTGACTCGTTCTGGGCAAACGCCTCGCTTGGCTTTGATTGGGTTTTATTTGACGTTGCTGTTTGTGGCGGTGACGATTCCGGCGGGGATTTATGCCAAGGTGGCTTATGGGGCAAATTTGGCGGATATTGATTGGCTACATGGGGGGGCGGAGTTTTTCTTGACTCTGTCGAATATCTTTGTGGTGGTGGGGTTTAGGCAGGGGGTGGTAGAGAAACAGCGATCGCTGCCCTAAATGCTCTCTTTGCCGTGGCATCAGGATTCTCCGCTATAGTTGGGAAAGCAATTGGCACGTTGTTAGAAGTGAACATGCCAGAAGTGGAAACGCCATCCGTCAAAACGCCACAACTAGAAACATTGGAGTTAACTCGGCTTTGCAGATAACGTTTTTAGGAACTAGCTCTGGAGTCCCCACGCGATCGCGCAATGTTTCGAGCGTGGCCCTGCGTTTACCGCAACGAGCAGAAGTTTGGCTATTTGATTGTGGGGAGGGCACTCAACACCAGTTCCTACGCAGTGACCTCAAAGTTAGTCAGTTGTGCCGCATTTTTATCACCCACATGCACGGAGATCACATCTTTGGCTTGATGGGGTTGTTGGCGAGTTGTGGGTTGGCAGGAAGTCCGACTCGGATTGATATTTACGGCCCACCTGGACTGGATGAATACCTGCGAGCCAGCGGGCGTTACTCACAAACGCATTTTTCCTATCCGATCAAGGTCCACACAGTGCAGCCGGGAGTGATCTATGAGGACGATGAGTTTGTGGTCAGTTGTGGGCCGCTAAAGCATCGGATTACGAGTTTTGGCTATCGCGTGGTGGAGAAGGATCGGGTGGGGCGTTTCGATGTAGAAAAGGCGAAGGCTCTGGGTATTCCTTCAGGGCCGCTCTATGGCAGGCTGAAGCGGGGTGAGGCGGTGACGCTACCCGATGGTCGCAAAATTAATGGAGCTGAGCTCTGTGGCCCCACAGAAGCGGGTCGGAAGATTGCTTATTGCACAGACACAATTTTTTGTGAGGGGGCGGTGGAGCTAGCTCAAGAAGCAGATGTGGTGATCCATGAAGCTACGTTTGCCCATCAGGATGCAGAGTTGGCTTATCAACGCTTACATTCCACTTCCACAATGGCAGCTCAAGTCGCACTAGCAGCTCAGGCAAAGCGGTTGATCATGACGCACTTTAGCCCCCGTTATGCTCCGGGCAATGCCATTCAACTGAGTGATTTGCAAGATGAAGCACGGGCTATTTTTCCTAACACAGAAATGGCCTACGATTTCTTCACCTATGAAGTGCCACGACGGCAGGCTACAGAGCTGATTTCTACCTCATAACCTGCTGCCTGAGGCTTAGCTGATTTCTAGCTGATTTTTAACTAGCTCTCGACTCGTTATCTTCGGCGATTGCCCGCTGGCGCTGACTTTTCATTAAGCGATCGCGAATTTCAATCAAGCGGGATTGGCTACTGATAGGGGCGCGGGGCAGGGGCACTTCCATGTTCGGCCAGTTGGGTAGGTCGATGCAGGGGCACTCTAAGTCAGGGGTGCCAATGATGGGTAGAGGTACGGGCATGGAGCAACGGGCACAACCCATAATGTCCCAGGCAGGAGAGAGCAATTCGGCAATGGTTTGATGGGTGCCTTCCAGATGGCAGTCTCCTGATTCTGGAGCGCGGACGAGTTGCCAGCAATCTTCAAATTCTTGGCTGTAGCGATCGCCTTGAATGACAGGTTCTGGCAGTAAAGCAGTTTGACCATTATCAATCACAACTTTCTTACCTAACTGAAACCAGTAGGCCAGATACTGTCTAACTTGCTGTTCCGATGCCATAAGTGCAACCAACGCTTGGTTCTACCAAGTCATGAAGAGGTTAATACTGCTGAATAAATTGATTTGATTTGCTTAAATTTATGGCACGTGTTTTAACATTTAGACTTCTCACTTAAGGTTGAGCTTGAGGTACCAAAGTCTTTATATAGCAAGGATTAGTCCCATGCTATTGCTATCTGCACCTGATTGTAATTCTCGCAACTTAGCTTCAGCCTGAAGTCACTAATATCTTTAGATTTAATTACGATTTATCTCTCGCGCTTTTCAGCGTCCCCTTTAGCGCTTTCCACTAAGGCCTTAGATAGTGGAGTGCCTAGCTGAGTCAAATTGAGCACGTAACCACCTGTCACCAGATAAGTAGCACCCGCGATCGCTCCTATGTATCGCACTAGAGTGCCGAGGCGATCGCGGAAAGTTCGTCCGATCGGGTAGGCAGGCACCACGCCCCAGCCCGTTTCTTCGGCCACTAAAATAATTTGACCCTGGGTTTGTTGCAGGCTGTGTAGCAGAGCTTGTTGAGTTTGCTCCCAAGCCGTCTCGTCTTGCTCTAGCAAGTTAGCAAGCCAGGTTCCTAGCGAGTCCACCAGCAAGCATTGTTCTGGTTGCGCCTGCTGAAGCACTCTGGCTAGCTCAACAGGCTCTTGAACCGTTTGCCACGTTTCTGGACGGCGATCGCGATGCCGTTCGATCCGAGCTTGCCACTCTGGGTCATTGGGGTTTGTTTGAGCAGTAGCTACATAAACCACGGCTTTGCCTGACTGGATTGCCAGCGCTTCGGCCCATTCACTTTTGCCAGAGCGAGCGGGGCCAGTGACTAAGCATAGTGAGGAAGTGGAATGAGGCAGTAAGTTCATGGCAAGGCTTGAAAATCAGTGGGAGCGGGAGTGGCAAGGCAAAGTTTGAGGTCAGATGAGAATTGCTCGAACTCAGAGAAAATTATAATTTTCTGCGATCGCCACCAGTTACAATGCCGTCAAGGTTAATGTCGGTTAAATAGCTTGCGGAGTCAAAAAGTTACGATAAACTCAACTCCTAAGCAGAGAAATTTCGGCAGAGAGATTGAGCGACGCATCAGGGCGGATTTCTAGGAGTAAGGTAACGAAATTATGAACCCAGATCTACAACGAATCGAGGCAACCCTCCATCAGCTAAAAGGTCCCGCTGCTGCACCGGGTCAACCTGCCTCTTCTGGAAATCGTGCCTATTCGTTTACGGTCGGCTCCAAGCCCCAAAGTGCTGCTCCAGGTCAGGCAGCGATCGCGGTGCAGCCTTTTCCCGCCGACCACGACAAGACTCCTAGCTTGCCGCGGCTCAAGGTTCCTAACTTTACCAGTCATCGCCATGCTGCTAATCCCGCGCTAGCCTTGAACTTGCTCAAGGAAATTGAAGGGACTGCTTCCGGTTGGTATACGGCGCTGAATCAAGTCGTGCAGCAAATCCAAGAGCTTTACCTTGAAGGGCCAATTGTAGACGGTTGGCTAGAGTCCCACCCACGCAAACCAGAGGCAGGCTCTGAGGAAACCGCAGGAGTACAACCCGCAGAGGTAGACTCGCTGATGAGCTACGTGGCAGAACTTTGCGACATGCCGCAAACTAGCGTGACTTGTGAATCTCCTCAACCCGGTTATCAACTCTGTGGTCTAGACGGGGATGGCAAAGTTTGGTCCAAGCCTTGTCCGCCAGAGCAGGTTGCCAGTGTGGGTTTAGCGATCGCTCGTCACCAACGCCTCCGCCAACTCTTAGCTCGTAAGCGACAACTCGAAGCTCGTCTAGGTCGCCTCGCAAAAACTCTGATCGTGCTTCACAGTCACATCCAAGAGCACTAAGTATTGACTACGTAAGGCTTTAGCTCTATTTTTAGACCTGTTTTGATCCAGCCGCCTCGTCGGATCTTTGCGCTAGTTTAAATATCTTCATCAAAAATTGACTTAGTAACTGCGGGTTTATGAGGTAAATAGAAATAGCTGAGACAGCCACTTTGTAGCTGAGTTGTCACTGAATCAAGTGCATCACTCAGTATCAGTAAGTGTTGAGAGCTGACTTGCAGGAGCTTGACTATATGCCTGATCCGCAGATTTCTGCCGTAATTTGTACCCACAACCGGGAGCAATATTTAGGTGCAGCAATTGATAGCCTGCTGGAGCAGGATTTCCCCCATTTTGAAGTGATTGTGGTGGATAACGCCTCTACCGATCGCACCCGCGAGATTGTGGAAGCGCGTTTGTCTCATCCCCGCTTGCAATACATTTACGAGCCAGTTCCCGGTCTTTCGGTCGCCCGCAATACTGGGGCGAAGGTGGCTAGAAGTAGCATTATTGCTTATTTAGATGATGATGCGGAAGCTAGCCCAGGATGGCTGAGTGCGCTTTATCGAGCTTACCAAAGCAATGAAAGACTCGCGATCGCGGGCGGGAAGGTGACGTTGCTTTGGCCTCCAAATGTCACAGCTCCGCGCTGGTTGTCTCCCGGATTGGCGGCAAATTTGGGCGACTATGACTTGGGTGATGCGATCGTCCAAATTCAAAACCCCAACCTCACCCCACGTGGCCTCAATTACTCGGTACGTCGGACTTTCTTAGATCAAATTGGTGGGTTTGACATCAACTTAGGGCGAGTAGGCAAAAACCTCCTCTCCAATGAGGAACTCTACCTGACTGAGCAAGCCTTAAAGCGAGGCTGGCAGGTCGCTTACATTCCCGATGCGCTAGTAGCCCACAACGTCTCTTTGGAGCGCACCAAAGCTGCTTGGTTCCTGAATCGAGGCTGGTGGCAGGGAATTAGTGAGCATTACCGCGAAAAAGTATCAGGCCGTACCGGAGCAGGTCAGTTACGACGGGGTGGAGAGCGTCTAGTGCGAGGATTGTATAAATCCCTCAAATATTTTGCTGACCCAGCTCAGCGCTTTGATAATTTTGTCTACGCTTACTGTCAAATTGGTTATCTACAGGCTGTCATTCAAGGCATGCTAGCCACCTCAGACAGCAAACAACCTGAACTCAGTGCTTCAGGAACTAAGCGACCTGACTCGTAACAAAGTTCTGGAAATTAAGGGGGATTGCACGTGGCAGAAGCCAAACCCACAATTTTGGTGACAGGTGGAGCAGGGTACATCGGCTCCCATGCGGTCTTAGCGCTCCAGCAAGCAGGCTACGAAGTCGTAGTTCTAGACAATTTGGTCTACGGACACCGGGATTTGGTAGAACAGGTGCTAAAAGTTGAGCTTGTGGTGGGAGATACTAGCGATCGCGCCCTCCTAGACCAAGTCTTTGCTACTCACAACATTGCAGCGGTGATGCACTTTGCCGCCTATGCCTATGTGGGCGAATCGGTCACAGATCCCGCCAAGTATTACCAAAACAATGTCATGGGGACGTTGACGCTGCTAGAAGCGATGCTAGCCGCCTCGATTAAACAGTTTGTTTTCTCCTCTACTTGTGCCACCTACGGCGTTCCTACAACGGTACCGATTCCGGAGGATCACCCGCAGCAGCCGATCAATCCCTATGGGGCGAGTAAGCTGATGGTGGAGCGGATATTAGCAGACTTTGATGTCGCCTATGGTCTCAAGTCTGTGTGTTTCCGCTACTTCAACGCAGCAGGAGCCGATCCGGGTGGCCTACTAGGAGAAGATCACAACCCCGAAACCCATCTACTACCCCTGGTCCTCATGACCGCCTTGGGCCAACGAGAGTCTGTGTCAATTTTTGGCACTGATTATCCGACGCCCGATGGGACCTGCATTCGCGACTACATTCACGTCGCTGATCTGGCTACAGCTCATCTTTTAGGGTTAGAGTATCTGCTGCAAGGTGGTAACAGTGAGGTATTTAATTTGGGGAACGGGAATGGCTTTTCGGTGCGACAGGTGATTGAAGTTGCTCAACAGGTAACTGGGAAATCTATTGCCGCCGTTGAGCACGATCGCCGCCCGGGTGATCCCCCCAGTTTGATTGGCAGTGGTGACAAGGCGCGATCGCTGCTGAATTGGCAACCCCAATATTCCAGCCTGCATGATATTCTGTCTCACGCTTGGCAGTGGCATCAGAAGCGCCATCGGACCTGTCACTGATAGACCCCGTTTAATCTCCCATTTACTTTTTCTCGTTTTTTGTCACGTTCACCCTGGGCATTGTTACCATGACCTCCAAGCTCTCCAAGCTTCCAGTCTCCGTTCTAATTCCGGCTAAAAACGAAGAAGAAAATCTTCCAGCTTGTCTGGCTAGCGTTGCTAGAGCCGACGAAGTGTTTGTGGTCGATTCTCAAAGTAGCGATCGCTCGATCGAAATTTCCGAAAGCCTGGGCGCGAATGTGGTGCAATTCCACTTCAATGGTCGCTGGCCCAAAAAGAAAAACTGGTCTTTAGAAAATCTACCCTTCCGCAACGAGTGGGTGCTAATCGTCGATTGTGACGAGCGGATTACACCTGAGCTATGGGATGAAATTGCGGCTGTCATTCAGCAACCCGACTGCAACGGCTACTACCTGAATCGCCGCGTGTTTTTCCTGGGTAAGTGGATTCGTCATGGTGGCAAATATCCCGACTGGAACCTGCGTTTATTCCGACACGCCAAGGGCCGTTACGAGAACCTCAATACCGAAGAAATCCGCAACACAGGGGACAACGAAGTCCACGAGCATGTGGTTTTAGAAGGCAAGGTCGGCTACCTGAAAAACGACATGCTGCACGAAGACTTCCGCGACTTGTTCCACTGGTTAGAGCGCCACAACCGCTACTCCAACTGGGAAGCTCGCGTTTACCTCAACTTGCTTACGGGTAATGGTGAGGATGGCACGATCGGCGCTAACTTGTTCGGCGACTCAGTCCAGCGCAAGCGTTTCTTGAAAAAGATTTGGGTACAGTTACCCTTTAAGCCGCTGCTACGCTTTATTTTGTTCTACATCATCCGTCTAGGCTTTTTGGATGGCAAAGCGGGCTACATCTACGGGCGCTTGTTGAGCCAGTATGAGTACCAAATCGGCGTCAAGTTGTACGAATTACGTGATTGTGGTGGCAAGCTCAACACGAGCAGCACGCCCAAAGCTGTGCAACCTGCACCTCAACCGGAAGCCGCGCCTACCCAGTCTCCTCTATGACTTCTACTCCCAACCCTGGCCTAGAACCTCAGCTCAACGACGCGATCGCCAATCCTCCAGCCGAAACCAATCAACTGACCGCGCAAGAACCTGAAGCCTGGATGGATCTGCGGCGCTACGACCAATCTAGGTTCGATCGCGGTCGTCCGGGCTGGTACGTGCTGATCTGGTGGTTAGTGCAGGCGATCGCCTTTCCGCTCACGCCTCACCCAGCCAATGGGTTACGCCGGAGTTTGCTCAAGCTGTTTGGGGCAGACGTTGGGGTAGGAGTGGTGATTCGTCCCACTGCTCGGTTTACTTACCCTTGGAAGGTCGCGATCGGGGATTATAGCTGGATTGGGGATGATGTGGTTTTTTACAGCCTCGATCGCATTCAAGTCGGTCACCACTCTGTCATTTCGCAGAAGTCGTATCTTTGCACTGGTAGCCACAACTTTCAAGACACGGCCTTTGGGCTCGTGACAGCCCCGATTATAATTGGCAACGGGGCTTGGGTCGCTACCGACTGTTTTATCGCTCCTGGCGTGCAAGTGGGAGCTAATGCTGTAGTGGGTGCGCGCAGTAGTGTCTTTAGTAGCTTACCTGAGGGTCAGGTTTGCTGGGGTACGCCTTGTCGGCCTCATTACCCCAGACAAATGACCTGTTAATTTTGCGGTGAGGGTGATGTGGAATTGAGCCTTGTCCCGCTTCCACATCACCCCACCAGACCAAAAACTACTCATTCATGTTGCGGTAAGTCGCAACTGCTGAGGGAGAAATTCGGTTGAGGTAACGGAAGATCCAGTACTTAAATACCGTATCCAAAATTACTGGGAAAGTGGCAATAAATAGGAAGATAAAATCGTGGTTTTCTGGTAATCCTAAATGCCTGGAAACTCCCCCTAAAATTACCTCCCAACCGTGGGGAGAGTGAAACCCGACGAAGATATCTGTAAACAAGATAATGATAAAAGCTTTAGCGCTGTCACTCAGGCCATAAACGACTTCGTCCATAAAGGCTTTGACGACTGCAATTTCTCGCTTACTGGCGGTGATCACACAAGCAAAAGCAATCAAGGATAAAAGATCGGCAAAGACATTCTTAATCGCGTTGGCACTGCGATCGCTATATTCTCTTGCCAGTTCTACCGCTCTCTCTTTGACTTGGGTTTCAATGTCTTCCCCAGTCAGTCTGGGAGCAGTACCAATTAAACTCTTGAATTTCAGCCTTTCCTCAAATTTTTGCAGATCAATAAAAGCCTCTTCTTCCATATCTGGATTCAAGAAGATTTCGGCAGATTTATGATCTCTAAAGCGATCGACGACTGGCCCAATGAAGAAGTTTTTAGTAACCTGCTGGGTGAGTAGGGGAATCAGAATAACTAATAAAATAAACCGAATCGAGATGATAGTTCTCGCTTTAGTATTGCGAAAATTCTCTACTACTTCTGCTTCTGATTTAGGGTCTAAATCTCGCCTCAAGCGGATAAAAGTTCTCAGAATCGATCGAGGAACAATATTCGGTCCTTCCGAGGCTTTATCAACTTTAGTAGCGGGTGCAGGCACTGTAGATGAACGGACCCACTCATTTGTATTATTTGGGTTCTCCACTCTTGTTGGCAGAGTTGGTGCTACAGGCACCAAGGAAGTAGTAGGTGGAGCCTGAGGGATTGGAGCTGGACGTTGTGGGCTGTAGCGAGCTAAAACTTCATCAATAAACCTTAGCTTTTCGAGGATAATAGCTGCCTTATCTCTCGCTTCATACGCTAACTGTTCAGGAGAGTTATTAGTAGATTTAAAGCCGTTGGTCGTTTGATTGGAGAGATCAACAAATAGGCGACTTGCTTTAAATTCGGTCAGCCTAAATCTAGCAATATTGAGATATTTTCTCAGCTCGGCTTGAAAGTAGGAGGAAACATTACTGCTAAAACCATCTGAGCGGACAGAGATTCTGTTGCCCTGAAAGTGCTCATCTTCAATGGCTTTGATCATGAGAGCAGCATCGTAGGCTTGATCTAGGGATCTTTCAGGTGTATTGAACAGCCAACTGCTGGCAGTAAGTACATAGTTTCTCAGTTTTGCCAACGTAGACGTTTTCATAGTGAAAAGTTTTTCACAATCTCTTATGCTTTTGAATCATTCAATGCAGTTTTTCGGCAAAAACTTATTCCTAAATTCATGTCAAGTCGCTGCAATCAATCAAGCCAGTAGTAAGGACAATGAAGCGGTATCTAGATTCGCTATTTTAACTCTATAGACTGTAAGAATCTACACTATCTACTGACACTTTAAAGCAGCGATCGCCACTTTTTAAGGTGATATAGCAGTCCTAAATAATTTGTCAGGTTGGTAGGATGCACCTTTTACAATCCCTTGGGATTGCTCTAGTCTTGAGCTTAGCGTTTAACTTAGCATTCGTAGCATTTTCACGAGTGTATGTCTATTCCTGAGACTTAGCTGCTTCAGTTCCATCGCCCAACCTGGCAAATGGAATTATAAGCCTACAACTCATTTAACTCAGTTGCTTGACTGGGCACCGAAACGTAAGTTTGGAGCCAGGCTTGCATTTCCTGAACCAGCCACTCTTGTTCTGCAGCTGCTAAACCGAGGCCAAAGAGATGGGTTTTACCAAGGGCTTGTAAAGCAATGCTACCTAGAGCCGCTTTTCTGACCTGCTGAATATTTCGGGTGGGTTCATGCTGCCAGCGATAGCTCATCCCCCACAAACGAGACTCAATCGCTAAGCAATGCTGAGTTAAAGATAGCGACTGCTGACCTTGGATGAGTTGCCCTAGCTGCATCGCCTCCTGCCCCAAGGAACTAAAGACCCCCAACCCAGCCAGGAAAAATGCGTGTAAGAACAGGAGAAATGGTGTGCTAACGACCAACGGCAGCATTGTTTCTGGAAAGACGGCCAGAGGAGCCAGGGGCACAATAGCCAGCACCGCTAGCCAGAGCGGTAAAGACAGCATCCCCATCGTTAGTAATAGCCTGCCACTGAATCGCGCTGGGGCAGACCAAGCTGCTGTAGGAGCGATTTCAACTTGAAAGGTGGTAGAAGACTGATGGATGCGAATCTGACTGGTAGTGGGTGGAGCCGCGATCGCCCTCTGATCTGTAACAGTATGAGCTACCAAGCTTACCGGATGAGCGATCGCCTCTAAGCAGGGTTGGGCCGCTAGAGCTTGTTGAGCCGTCGAAAAGCGTTGCTCTACCGCAGGAGCGATTAGGGCATCAATCCACTGAGTCCAGGCAGGACTGAGATCACTAGGAGCCTGAGCCTGCCATTGCAGCCGCAAATTTTGCTGAGGTAAATCAGCCGGGTCAACGCCTGTGAGCAGATGCACTAAAGTTGCACCCAATGCGTATAAATCGGAAGCAAGGACAGCGCGACCGCCAAACTGCTCCATCGGGGTATAGCCATAAGTGCCTACGACCGTGAAGCTACTGCCTGGGGCGATCGCTTGGTTTTGTCCAGAGCCAAAGTCCACCAGATAAATTTGCTGTTCTGGCGTCAAGATTAGATTGCTGGGCTTGAGATCTCGGTGTAATAAAGGTGGGCACAGACTGTGCAAATCTGCCAAGATTTCGAGAACTTGGCTGGCAAATCGGTGGACTTCAGTTGCCGTGAAGCGATACCCCTGATCTAGCAACTGTTGCAAAGAAGTGCCAGGGATATAGTCTTGAACAAAACCAAACCAAGCCACACCTGCTACTGGTTCCAGCGAAAACTGCATATGGCAGCGAGGCACTCGTGGATGGTCAAGTTGTTGCAAAATCTGGGCTTCGCGCTCAAATAACTTCCAGTTGTCCCATTGCAGTTGCGGGTTGAAGCCTAGGAGCTTGATTACTACTGGTTCTGGGGTTTCTGTGGCTTGGTTAGGTGCCAAATCGATCGCTAGCCACGTTTGGCGGGCAGCATTTTGCTGGCTAGTCTGCCCTGATGGTTGCCCCAGCGGTTGTCGGAGTTGATAGCGCCCCTGGAGAATTTGTCCAGCCTGCATGATTGCGTCGTGCCTGTATAAAGCCACTAATTTGCTTTTGCCAGTGCCGCTGATATTAGTGCATGGCAGCTTTATTCTAAACGTTGCGCCCTTACCAGGGGGCTAATCGCTGGAATCGTGCCTTGATGAGCTGGTTAAAGTTTGGCTTACCCAAAAAAGCTAGAACAAAACTCAGTCCTGGCCCCGACGCTTGGTGTCCATTGAGATCCCCAAGAAATTTTGCGATCATTGGATCAGGCTATGTGATGGAGCAAATGCTGTACAACAGCTTGTAGCTCACACTAATGTAGTGCTGTAGGGCTTGTGACTGCTTCCAATTCAACGATTTGCTTTTTATGAAAACAAATTAGGTTGATGTCAACGGTTTATACCACAGAAGATTTGCTCAGGATTTTGGCAGAGGAGTACCGCGCTTGTCTCAATGGTCAGCGGCTCAACTTGGCTGCCACTGGTGTGGAAGCGAATCCAGTTGTGGCTCCATTCCTCAATACAGAAGCGATTCAAAAATTTAGTGCTTACCGAGACTTCCGGGCTGCGGTGCACCGTTACCAAATTGAGCATCAAGTCTCTGGAATTGTATGGCGACAATTAAGCGTGCAAGACCAAACCCTGGAGTTTCCAGAAGTGGCAGAGCAGCTTGTTGCGCTCCCTAATGACGTGGCAGTACTGAAGCAAGCCAAGCCCAAAATTTTAGATTTTTGGTCTCAAGTCACAGTTGGGATGGATTTTTATTTAGTGACTAATCACGGCAAAGAAAGCGATCGCATTACTGCCAGCGAGGTTCTACCGATTGCCCAACGAGCGGATTGGGTGGGCCTCAGCAAACACGAGCGCGTAGACTTCCTACAAGTCATTTTGCAGCTCGGAGCCAATCAACGGCCAGCAACTTCTTATCCGCAAGGATGGCTAGAGCTGGGCAGTGACTTTATCTGCGCCGTCAATCCAGGTCAAAATCCAATTTTTTGAACCAGGGCCATTTTTTGCACCAGGAGGGGAGCAATTCCCTTTCAGGCAAGAAGTTTAGTCACGACTGCTACAAAAAGGCTAAGTTTTAGTTGATGCTTTGTGAGCATCATTGTCGCGATCGCCAGCCAAATTTTGATGAAGATGAAACCTGCGTTGCTGAAAGTTTTGCTCAACTCCAACCCAGTCTCTAAAAGTACGCTTTCCCGTTTCCTACCGCTGGTGGGGATGAGCATGCTACTACTGGGCAGTTGCACACCAGCAAGTAGGCTTTTACCCTCGCAGCCGCGCACAGAGCAAGGAGTAGGCAACGTCAAGAATGAAACTCCTGACCGTCCGCTGACTCCCACTGCTGAAGACACCAACTTTGTTGTAGAAGTTGTGGAGCGGGTAGAACCTGCGGTCGTGCAGATCGACACAGCGCAAAGGGTAAGAAACCGAGCCCCAAGTGGCTTGAATGATCCTTTTCTACGAGAGTTTTTTGGTGGGCGGCCAGAAGCACCGAGAGAACGAGTGATTCGCGGGTCAGGTTCTGGTTTTGTCATGAGTGCTGACGGCCAAATTTTGACCAATGCTCATGTGGTTAACCAAGCGGATGTCGTGACGGTCTCTTTCCCAGGCGGGCAGAGCTATGAGGGCAAGGTGTTAGGAGCGGACCCAGTGACAGACATTGCTGTCGTCAAGATTCCGGCCACCAATCTGCCCACGGTAGAAATGGGGAGTTCTAAAAATGTCCGGCCAGGGCAGTGGGCGATCGCGATCGGCAACCCCTTAGGCTTGCAGGAAACCGTAACCTTAGGAGTCGTCAGCGCCACCGATCGCTCTGGCAGCGATATTGGAGTTTCAGACAAACGCATTGGCTTTATCCAAACCGATGCGGCAATTAATCCAGGCAATTCCGGCGGGCCGTTGCTGAATGCTCGCGGTCAAGTAATTGGTATCAACACGGCCATCATTGGCGGCGCTCAAGGCATTGGCTTTGCCATTCCGATTGATACAGCGCAACAAATCGCTCAAACTCTGATCACTCAAGGAAAAGTTCTACATCCTTACCTGGGTGTGCAACTGGTAGCCCTGACCCCAGAAGTGCGAGAGAAACTAGAGAGTCGCAACATTCAGATTCCAGCCCAGGAAGGGATTCTAATTCTGCAAGTAGGACCGAATTCGCCCGCCGATAAAGTGGGGATTCAGCCAGGAGACGTGCTCCAGCAAATTAACAACCAGCCTGTCAGCTCACCCGATGAAGTCCAGCGCTTAGTCGAGCAGAGTGGCGTGGGGCGTCCATTACCGATTCAACTTCAACGAGGCGATCGCTCCTTACAAGTCTCCGTCGTGCCCGAACCTTTACCTGCCCCAACCGAGTAAGTTCGGTGCTCAGTTGCTACAACGCGATCTCTACTTAAAACTTTGCGATCGCTCCTTCCTGGCTCTGCACCAAGAAACAGCGATCGCAAACATAAATGACAGTCAACAACTAGTAAATGACTAGCAAATAACTCGGTTGAGCCTAGAAATTAGCCTTTGGTTCTGCGAACGTGGTCGAGAATTTGTTGCTTGCGTTGGTCCGAGTTTTGCGAACTAGGCTGGGTAAATTTTCCAGTACTGCGAGCTAGATGCTCCATAATCCGTTTTTTGCGATCGTTTGAACTAGTAGCCATAACAATGGGTGAACGCTGCGGTTTCCAGAAGGTTTGCTTCTCCATTGTTAAGGATTTTTAATGATTCGTGTCAGCAGTTGGAGCTTTTCCAAGGTTTAAAGGAGCCAGACGATCCGAGCTATTCTGGTTCCTGGCCTCTGGCTCTGAATCAATAGCTCAAGTTAGCGCCATTAAAATGAGTGCTAAAAGCTACATTCAAATTTTCCAAAGCCTTGACCAGCCACTCAACTCCATCCGTGGTGTGTCTCTGGTAATGCTGGAACAAGATAGCGAATAGCTTTTCTAGATAAGATTTAGCGCCACCGCAGAACAAGACAATCTTCAGCAACAGCCCAACCGTGGAGGTCACTCCCATGTTACTCATGAGGTCGACTAAAACAAAATGCTGAACTTGGTCAGAGTTATTCACCACCAAGAAATTGAGGAGTTTACGGCAAGTGCTGACAATCAGTAAATGATTGAGCGCCTCAGTATGGTGGTCTGGCAAGATGTTTTGCAACTGGGCATACAACTGGTCGTTAAAGTAGCGCTTGCCATAGCGAGGATCGATCGCGGCAGTTAGATACTCATAAAAGTCATCTTTGAATTCGTGATAAGAATGCGCGGTACGGCTGTAAGTCGTAAACTGCTGAGCCGCATTTCGATAAGTGCCACCCGCAAACTGCTTTAAGGCCACATCCAGCTCTACATCACTTAGTAAAGTTGGGTTTTTGGCTGGTACTACAATCAGGCGATCGCCCAGGCCATCTCCAGCACGGTTCAGTTTCCCTATGCCTTGAGACTGACGAATTTGACCAATGATGTACTTGGACAAATCTAAGTCAAACTGGCGCTGCCGTTGGGCTCTCAGTTGCCGAATCACTTGCTGTTGCTCTCCCTCACTTCCAGTTGTCAGCAAGCAGTGATCATATAAATAGGGATAACGGTGAATCAGGTCTTTCAGCGGTTGATTGCCTACAGGAGTACAAGGTTCTGGCGGTCTCTGCATTACTTGTGCCAGAAGCTGTAAGGCCGCATAGAGATCGGTTTGCACAAAGCGCTGGGCTAACTCTTGCAGTCGCTTCGCAACCCGACAGTAGACTTGCTTGGGCGCAATATCAAAAAGAGCGACTAGCTCTGGAATCGCAGCCTGAGTCCGGGGTTGCCACTGCCAACGGTTAATGCAGATATAGCAACAGCGATTCAGAATAAACGGAAAACTGTGCTCGGCTATCTCGGAAGCTGCTAGCTGCTCCACCAACTTTTGCATATCTGCATCTGGATAGCCCCTGCCATAAATGAATAAGCAACGAAACCGCTCGATCAATTGGCGCGGCGTTTCTGCTTCAGCACATTCCAGCAAGTGATTGTAGAGCTTTTGCTCCTGTGGGCTAATCATGTGGTTCACTTTGGCTAGCACCTCCAAGTCCAGATAGAGGATAGAAGAGACTGGGCCGAAACATGCTTCCTGAAGTAGCTCAGCCAAGCTAACGAGATGAGGCAGATCTTAAAATAATTGTTAAAAGAAATTGTCTAATACAGGACAGTTTCTCAATCGTCTACAGCAGGAGGAAGTAATTACCAGCTTAAACATAGAATTTCTTCCTCAAAACCCCTCCGGAGATAGGCCCCGTTTTGACATCGCTCAGAGCCAGGATTGAGCGCATTTAGGCACTCTCCCCCAGACGCATCTGATCAACGAATAGTTTCATCCTCCTTAGCACTAGCAAGCATCGTGGCCACTGGATGAAACGCAACGGAATGCAGGCGATCGCACTGTTGACTAGAATCCCTCCAGTAAAGCAGCTAGTTAGTGAGGTAACGAGTGCCCCAAGGTTGAAACTGGGCGGCTAAGAGGGCGGTAGCTCCTTCAGGATCTAGGGGTTTGGAGAACAAATAGCCCTGACCATACTCGCAGTTCAAGGCTTGCAACTTAGTCCGCTGAGCAGCGGTTTCCACACCTTCGGCAATCACATCCATCCCCAAGGTATGCCCCAGCATCGTAATGGTTTGAACAATGGTGGCATCTTCGCTAGTATCACTCATCCGACTCACAAAAGAGCGGTCTACTTTGAGCGTGTCCACGGGGAATCGGTGCAAATAGCTGAGTGAAGAATAGCCTGTACCAAAATCGTCAATGCTTAGGCGTAGATTCAACGACCTGAGTTGCAGCAGTAGCCCAATGGTTGATTCCACATCCTTCATGGCTACTGTTTCGGTAATCTCCAGCTTGACGCTGTGCCCATCCAAGCCATTGGTATGCAAGATTTTTTCAATCCGAGCCGCTAAATCAGGTTGAGCGAACTGGCACCCAGAGAGATTAATGCTGATCATCAAGGGAGGATCGCTGGGAAATTGATCTTGCCAGTGACGTAACTGTTGGCAGGCTTCTTGCAAAATCCACTGTCCTAAGGCCACAATTAACCCGGTTTCTTCGGCAACGGGAATGAACGCGGCTGGAAACACCAACCCTTCCTGAGGATGTCGCCACCGAACCAGCGCTTCAAATCCAACAATTCTGCCTGTTGCAAGCGATACGATCGGTTGATAGTGCAACTGAAATTCTTGCCGCTCCAGACCACGACGCAGATCTGCTTCTAGCTGAAACCGTTGCACCACTTGTAGGTGCATCCCACTGGCAAACACTTCGTAGCCGCCTTTATCGGAAGTTTTGGCTCGGTAGAGAGCAGTGTGAGCATCCCGTAGCAGGTCCTCTGATTGATAGTTGTATTCCGCTTCGCTCAAGGCAATCCCAATGCTGACGCTGGTGAAGACGGGCTGACCGTTCAAGCGGAAAGGAGGTATCATCACCTGCTGAATCTGCTCGGCGATCGCGGTCGCTTCATGCACATCTCGCAGAGATCTGAGCAAGATGGCAAACTCATCTCCGCCTACGCGGGCCAATAGATCGTGCGATCGCAGGCAAGTTCGCACTCGTTGAGTCGCATTCACCAGTAAGCGATCGCCCATCTGATGCCCCATAGTGTCGTTTACCACCTTGAAGCGATCCAAATCTAAAAACAGAACCGCTAAGCAGGCTTCTGCTGGGGTAGGCCCAAGTTCAGAGTTAGCTTGACTGCGTTGCAAATCTCGCTGCAACTGTTTGAGAAACAGTGTACGGTTGGGCAACCCTGTGAGGGTATCGTGTCGGCTGGCGTAGAGCGCCCGATAAGTCACGATCGCGCCTCCAGTCATGACTAAAGCCAAGGCAGGTGGCACAAAAGGCACCCAACCAACTTGCGCCACAATGAAACAGCACACGCCAAAACCGCTGCCAATGGCGATCGCACTCGCCAAGCCCAAAGCTAACGGGTGCCGCAAACGCCACGCTAAAAGCCCTCCTGTCAGCGCCCAACCCCAAATCCACAGAGCCTCCCCCCACTGAGGCCAAAACCAAAACAGTGAGCGATCGCCATTGGCAGCATCGAGAATTTGGCTGACGGCTTGCGCGTGAACCATCACCCCTGGCATCTGCCGCTGTTCACTCGCCACTTTGCTATAAGGGGTGTAAATCAAATCTTTGACGCTGTTAGCAGTCGTCCCGATCAAAACAATTTTGTTTTTGACCCAACTGGGATCTAGCTGCTGCTGCAACACTTGTTGTAAAGTGACTTGCCGAGCGGGTTGGCTAGCCGAACGATAACGCAGCAAGAATTGGTAGCCACGGGCATCAATCGTTTGGTAGCCACCTGAATCTGCTTGCAACTTGGGAAAAATCGCTTTACCTAGCTGATATTCTTCTGTCTTGGTCAATTGTTCGAGTGGGTTAGAGCAAGGGCTGGGAGCTGACGCCACAGATTGTTGTTGGCTGTTCTGGCTGTTCTGGCTGCTTTGGCTCGTTGCAGTTTGAGGTGGAGCACAACTGCGCTTGAGATAATCGACAGCGAGTTGGAGCGAGAATGAGGTGAAACTAGTCTCGCTGTCATCTGCAGTAAACATCAAGCTCCGGCGCACCACTCCATCTGGATCGGTCAGGAGATCGTTAAAACCAATGCGCTCTTCTGGAACTTGAGGCGGCGCTGATACTCGCTCGCTTTTGTTGTTCCCCAGGTAGGTAATGGCAAACACATTAGATTGTTGCAACTGCTTTGCCAAAGCCTGCTGCCCCGGAGCCGTAGAGATATCGCGAAAAATGTCTAACCCGATGGTGCTGGGCTGGTGTTGCTGGAGGTTGGCTAATGCCTGCGCTATTACCTGATCGGGAAGTGGCCACTTACGGCGATCGCTAATATCTGCTTCGGTAATCGCAACGATCAACAAACGGGGATCAACGCCACGATCTGGTTGCAGCCGAATCATTTGATCGAAGGTTACGAGTTCCAGGGATTGCAACCAACCCAATTGCTTGATACTCCATAGCCCTCCAGTCACTAGCAAGCTAGCGATCGCGATTGTGGGGATTCCAGGAACAAACTGCGATCGCACTCTCGCACTGGCTTGGTTCGCCTGTTGCCACCATCGTGGTTGCCACCAGTGACTAATCACCCTTTGCTGAAAAGCTTTCCACATAGCACAGGTCTTCAAGCGAATTAAGGAACTGATTTCAATGAGGGCTGAATCGGTGCTAAGCCAAGGACTAAAGCTATTTGTGTGATTTGCTCACAACCTGCTCGAATCTAACTCAACCGACACAGCTAGGCTATGCGTGATCTCGACAGTTTCGCGGAAATGGGATGCAGCGATGATTCTGCTCCGGTTGGTAATTCCGGTTGGTAATCAGGTCTGGGTAGGCAATTAGGATATTGTAAGCACTTAGACTCAACGCTCTCTAAGGTCAATCCTGCAAGTGCAGACTGTAGGAGACGGTAACTTATTATTTCTCAGCCAAACGCGGCATTCAGGAAGTTCTATCGCAAGGAAAAAATCAATTGCAGTACCACGGTGAAATAGCGAGTATTTGTACTTTAGACTGTCTAACCTAGCGAAAACCGATTGAAATCATCAGTCTTTTAACTTTAACCACCTCTAAACTAAGAATGCTGTAATTCTCTACACTCCACGAACCATTCAGTCCTGATGGGGTAGGTTGATTCCGTATCTATATCCAGATCTAATAACCAGATCTAGTAAACTGAATCCCGACCGAAAAACGGTTCTGGCGTGTCCTAGACACTGGAGAAGTATGTTCTACCCAATTCTGCCGCCCGAACTGCCCCTGGCGGCTACTGCTGCCCCAACTGCCCAAAGTGCCCCAACTGCAAAAGCGATCGCGCTCAGTTCGGCAATGCCCTCCCAAAGTACAGCGATCGCTCTCCCGCCCGCTAGCGCTCTGGCTAACCCCAGCGCTCCCGAAACCTTTGGGCCTGAAACAATCACTAGCAGCAATACCCTGGCTAGCCCTGAGGAGACTCAACTTCTAGCGCAGGCCATTGTTCCGGCGGGAGATGGGGTAGGAACTGTCGTCACACCGAGCGGCGATCGCTACGACATTACCGGGGGACAGCGTTCTGGCGATGGCAGCAATCTCTTTCAGAGTTTTAGTCGGTTTGGGTTAAGCCCAGACCAAATTGCCAATTTTCTCGCAACTCCTGACATTCAGAATATTCTGGCGCGCGTGGTGGGAGGTGAAGCTTCTTGGATTCAAGGCTTAATTCAGGTCAGTGGCAGCAATGCCAATTTGTATCTGATCAATCCTGCTGGCATCATTTTTGGCTCCAACGCCAGTCTTAACTTGCCTGCTGCCTTTACGGCGACAAGCGCGAATGCTGTGGGTTTTGGTGACCAATGGTTCAACGCGGCGGGCAGCAACAACTATGCAACTTTAGGTGGCAGTCCTACCAGCCTGGCCTTTACGATGTCGCAACCAGGGGCGATCGCGAATAGTGGCAATTTAACGGTCGGTTCAGGTCAGCCGCTCAGCTTGATCGGGGGCACCGTGGTTAACACCGGAAACCTGACAGCGCCAGCGGGTGAAATTACCGTCGCGGCTGTCCCAGGTCAGAGTTTGGTGCAACTAAGTCAATCTGGAAGCCTACTGACCTTACAAGTTCAGCCTCCGACTAGCGCCAACTCAACCGCTTGGACATTCCCGATTCCGACGTTGCCAGAACTACTCACAGGCGGCGACGGCAGCAATGCTACCCAGATCGGTGTGAATGCCAATGGTCAAGTTAGGCTCAGCGGTTCTGGCGTTGGGCTGGATGTGGCTCCGGGAACCGCTTTGGTCGCAGGGAAGCTGGATACGACTGGGGCGGTAGGCGGCACAGTGAGAGTGTTAGGCGATCGCGTCGGTGTAATTGGCGCAACCCTGGAAGCATCGGGTACGACAAAAGGCGGCAATATCTTGGTGGGAGGCAACTACCAAGGCAAAGGCCCCCTGCCCAATGCTGCTCGCACTGACATCAGCTCTGACGCGGTTTTGAATGCCAACGCCAACCAAAACGGGGACGGCGGCCAGGTTGTAGTTTGGGCAGATGGCACGACCGGATTCTCTGGCAAAATTAATGCGCGGGGTGCAGGTACGGGTCAGGGCGGATCGGCAGAGGTTTCGGGTAAGCAAACTCTGCTGTTTCGCGGGGAAGCAGACCTCAGTGCCCCTCAGGGCCAGACAGGCACCCTGCTGCTCGACCCTATCAACATTACAGTCGTGGCGGGGGCAGGTGGCCCAGATGATGCTCAACTAGCCGATGGGCAAATATTGGCAGGAGATGGCGGCGCAGCTCCTTTCACCATTTCGGAGGCAGCATTAGAAAGCTTGGCAGGTAATACCAATGTGGTTTTGCAGGCGACCAATGATATTTTGATCAACCCGCTCTCTGATACAAATCTCAGCTTTGCGATCGGTGTGGGTGCCATTACTTTCACTGCTGATGTCGATGGCGTGGGAGGAGGTTCCTTCTCTATGCCAGCTAACAACACGATTCGGACGGGTGGGCGATCGCTGACCATTTCTGGAACTGATCTCAACCTGGGCAATATTGACACCAGCAGCACCACTACGGGAGGGGCAGTTCAGTTATCTGCAACCAACACCCTCACTGTGGGAGCAATCAATACCTCTGCTAGTGGCTTAACGACACCGACTGGGGGACCAGTTAACCTGAGCGCCATTAGTGACATTCGTTTCGACACCATCGACAGTCGTGGCATCAACCTGGGGCTAGGCGGAGGAGCCGGGGGAGATGTCGCGATCGCCACGACTAGGGGAACGGTGAGCGGGTTGGTGGTACTACCGAATGGAGCCACAATCGATGCCACTGGCTCGGCTGACAATGCTGGGGTGGCGATTCAA
The DNA here is from genome assembly GCF_039962155.1 of Trichocoleus desertorum AS-A10. Lineage (NCBI taxonomy): Bacteria > Bacillati > Cyanobacteriota > Cyanophyceae > Leptolyngbyales > Trichocoleusaceae > Trichocoleus > Trichocoleus desertorum. The sequence goes on from NZ_JAMPKN010000012.1 coordinate 133,731, forward strand.
ACGGCGGGCGGTGCCGCTAATCTTCCCTTCACTGTCAACGCCGAAACTCCACTCAATGGTCTCTTAGGAACAGTCAATGCGGGGACTGCTCCTTTAACGACAGGAAGTTTTCCAATTTTAGAGACGGGTGGTTTAGCCAGCGGCACACCCAATGGCATCAGCATCACTTCGGTGAATACGCCCCCCGCTCTCGGATCTACTCCCACTCTGCCGAACACCGCGTTTGAAACGCCGATCACCTTCACCTACGCCGATTTAGCTCCTACCTTGGCTGACGTTGACTTAGACAATATGGCGCTGGTGATTAACTCTGTTCCGGCTGGAACCTTGACCGTGAATGGAGTGCCTGTCATACCTGGGACAACCGCGCTGGCTCCCGGCGATGCGTTGGTTTATACTCCTGCTCCGGGGGCCACAGGGCCAGCCACTGCCTTTACCCTTGCGGCGAGTGATGCTGTGTCGCTCTCAACTCCTACAGCGATCGCTATCAACATTGGCAGTCCACCGCCACCGCCGCCACCACCAGAGCCGCCGGTGTCACCGCTACCACCAGTGCCACCACCGGTACCAGAACCGCCCGTGCTAGAGCCGCCGGTGTCACCACTACCACCGCCAGAGCCAGAGCCACCAGTGTCACCGCCACCACCTACTTTCCGCTCAGATCTAGCGGCCCCTCTAGAAGGTCCACCCCGACAGTTGTCTTTGGAATTAGCCAGTTTACCTTGCAACTCGTTGGATTTGGACATTTACGCTTTGGAGGAGCGGCTGAGCCAGGAATTTGAGACTTATCTCAGCAAACCTAGGCGCGGCCCCAACAACAATTTGACTGATATTTGCGAGCACCTGGATTTGGTTGAGCGAGCCACCGGAGTGAAACCCGCAATCTTGTATGCCACGTTCGTGCCAGCGGCTCTGCTACCGGGTCAAGCTTTAGCGGCTAATCCTAGTCAGCCTCAACCGCGCGACGACGATCAACTGGAGCTGATTCTGATTACGGCCAAGGGCAACCCAATCCGCCAGCGCATTCCGGGAGTATCGCGAGCGAAAGTGTTACAGATGGCGCAGCAGTTTCGCGACGACCTGACGGACCCTGCCAACCGCGATACGACGAATTATTTACCCGCCGCTCAGCAACTTTATCGCTGGCTAGTGGCTCCTTTGGGGGCAGAATTGCAAGCCAGAAAGGTGGAAAATATTGCCTTCATTATGGATGAGGGGCTGCGATCGCTGCCGATTGCGGCGTTGCATAATGGGCAGCAGTTCTTGGTGGAGCAATATAGCTTGGGCATCATGCCGAGCTTGAGCTTGACTGAAACGCTTTACCAGGGCTTGAAGCAGTCCGAAGTGCTAGCGATGGGAGCTTCCGAGTTTCAGGACCAAAAACCGTTGCCTGCGGTGCCTGTGGAGTTGTCAGCGATTCAAGCAGGCTGGGCGGGACAATCGTTCTTGAATGAAGCGTTTACGCTAAGAAATTTGGAGGCGCAGCGCCAAAAACAACCGTTTGAAATTATCCACTTGGCGACTCACGCGGAGTTTCAGCCAGGTAGCCCTAGCAACTCTTATATTCAGCTTTGGGATCGGAAACTAAGTCTGACTGATTTGCCTGAGTTGGGTTGGAATGATCCGCCTGTGCAGTTGTTGGTACTGAGTTCTTGTCGGACGGCATTGGGCGATCGCCAGGCGGAGTTAGGGTTTGCGGGGGTAGCGTACCAGGCGGGGGTGAAGTCGGTGCTGGCAAGCTTGTGGGCAGTGGATGATGAGGGGACGCTGGCGTTGATGACGGAGTTTTATCAAAAACTCAAGACTGCTCCAATTAAGACGGAAGCGTTACGTCAAGCGCAGTTGGCAATGATTCGCGGTCAGGTTCGAGTAGACCGAGGTAAGTTGGAGAGTGCTGGTGAGAGTGTAACGTTGCCACCGGAGTTGGCGGAGTTGGGCACGAAGGATCTCTCTAATCCTTACTATTGGTCGGCTTTTACGATGATTGGGAGTCCTTGGTAAGTGCCTACTATGTTCGTGTTGGACGGGCAAAGCCTATTCAACACAACCCCATCTATCTACAGTTGTGTCTCTTGACGAAAGCCAAATGCTTGGGGGCGCTTGCCCCCACCCCCCCGCTGAGGGACGGTTGCGTCCCCCAGACCCCCTCCAACCGAGATTTTTTGTGGGTGTTTCGATGTTTGTTCGTTAGTTATGAACTGTCTTTTTCTTATCCGCCGATGGTGACTTGGCTGGTGTCTACGTCTGTGGCTCCGTTGATGGTGCGAGCGATCGCGACCATTGTTTGCAGTTCTTGCTCGTTGGGGGCTGTACCTTTGAGGACGATGGTGCTGCCTGTTTGAGCGACCCAGAGGGTTTCGATGTCGCCAACGTTAGGGTTGCGATCGAAGGCTTGAGCGACTCGCTTGGCTAGGCCGCTTTGGTCATATTCGCCGTTCAATCCAATTCGTTCGGGCGGAATGGTTTCTGGGGCAGGAGCGGCAGTCTGTGTGGGTGCTGAGGTAGGAGCAGATGGAGTTGCTGCGGGTACGGCAGCGGCTTTTTCTTGGCCAAAGATGCGATCTAACCAACCCATTTTTATTTTCTCAAAACAAACCAAGTGACTCTACAGGAGTTTGAGAAGGAAATCAGGCAAATCAGGGCAAGTTAGCGATCACGCAGCCTCGATTTGTCAGATTTTGATTTGGGAATTCTGAAAAAGCTCTATCTCTTAGGAAGCTGTTTAGGATGAGCGTGACACCGATTAGCGCGGCATTGATTCAGAGTAATAGAGATGCGGCCGGGCTCAGAGCTTGGAGGTTGGAGATCAGAAATCGAAGGGTAAGGGTTAGTGAGGGCTGGAGGGCGATCGCCTGTTTTGACACCGTCTCAAGACATTTTGTTGTTGCCAGTGTCATATTGGTGGGGAACTAAATTTGCTTTGGACACCGCTACATGCTGGAAGGTTTAGCAGCCGTAGGGACAAAAGAGCTAGCTGGCTTTGTTTTTGGTCAAGTCTTGAAGCTAGGGCAAGGGGCGTTGGAAGACTACACCAAAGACTTCTTTAAAGACTGGATGGGTGAGGGCGTGATGCTAGCGGAGAGAGCCTTCGTGCAGCAGAGGGTTGGAGAAGCAGTCGGCAAATTCTTGCAGCTAATTGTAGAGGAGCTAGATTTTCGGGACGTTTCACCGATTGATATTCGGGATCATTACGAAAGAGAAATTGAGCAATTTATTCGGAATGACCAGGTAAAACCAATTTTAGGGAGAGCTTTTGAAAAGGGCTGTAAAGCAATTGATGCCGAAGCGTTAGCGGGTATTTGGCAGCAGTCTAAGTTCAAGCAGCAACCGTTTCCGGACATGCCTGATGAGTTTGATTGGAAAGGAGTTGCCGATCAATATGTGCGGGAAGTCCGAAAAATCATTAAAGCCTCGCCTGAACTAAGGGATGTTCTACAAACCGAGACATTAGAGGCAATCGAGCGGAGTAATGAAGCGATCGCTCTTAGTGCAGAGGCCATTGAACGTAACACGACTCAGTTAAGAGGTATTTCACCAGGATTTAATATCAATCGCTATCAAGAGAGTCTACAAGATTGCTACTGCTATCTCAAACTGAACACTCTGGATAGTACCGACCAACAGTATAAACTGCGGCTGTGGAGGATGTTTATTCCGCAGAACGTCCGAGAGGCTTTACCACCGTGGTACAGCGGAGACTAAGAGAAGCAAATCAGCTAGAGTCAGACTTTTCTCCTGAAGATATGGAGAAGTACAAGCAAGATTACATCCAAAAACCTGCACGTCTAGTATTGGATGTTTTATCTGAAGTGGACTGTAAGTATGCAGTAGTTTTGGGTGATCCTGGCTCAGGCAAATCAACCCTGCTGCAATACTTAGCCCTAAATTGGGCAGAAAATCCTAGTGATGAGCTACCGCTACTGGTTGAGTTGCGGGAGTATACGCAGGAGCACAACTCCATTACTAGCTTCGTAGAGTACTTCCATAAAGGCACTCGCACCTTTTGTCGGTTAGATCAACTCGACTTGGATAAGCAGTTGCGGGAAGGTCAGACTTGGGTGTTGTTTGATGGTCTGGATGAGGTCTTTGACCCTAGCATCAGAGCAAAGGTGATTACAGAGATCATTCGTTTTACGAATGAATACGCCGAAGCGCGAGTGGTAGTGACATCAAGAATTGTAGGCTATAACTCGGAGCGGTTGGGAGGCGCAGGATTTCGTCACTTTACGCTGCAAGATTTGGAACCTGAGCAAATCCAAGACTTTATCAAACGGTGGCATGACCTAGCCCTCGGTAATGATCCAGAACGAATACGCCTAGAAACTCGGCTGCAAGATGCCATTAATAATTCTGCGGCCATTGGTGAGCTAGCGGGAAACCCACTGCTACTGACGATGATGGCAATTCTAAACCGCAGGCAGGAGCTACCCAGAGATAGGGCTGAGCTTTATGATCAGGCATCGCGGGTGCTGCTCTATAACTGGGATGTAGACTACAAAAGTCTGCAACTTCCAGCGGATGCGATTGGACGAGCAGAAAAGCAGGCAATGTTGCGGCGAATTGCTTATGAAATGCAGTCTGGAGAAAAGGGGCTGGCAGGAAACCTAATTAGTGGAGAAAAGCTTCAGGAAATTATTACAGAATTTCTCAAAGCGCGAGATTTTGAAAAACCTAGAGAAAAAGCAGACTTAATTATCAAGCAGCTACGAGAACGCAATTTTATTCTCTGTTACTTAGGCGATGAATATTATGCCTTTGTCCATCGCACATTCCTTGAGTTTTTCTGCGCGTGGGAATTTGTAGATCGCTTAGAGAAACGACGCACTAACCCTCAAGAACAGCTTACTGAAGAACAACTAAAAACTGAGGTGTTTGGCCAGCATTGGGAGGATGAAACTTGGCATGAAGTACTACGCCTAATTTGTGGCATGACAGGTGAAGCAGTAGCCGCAGCATTAATTGAGTTCTTGATGGCGCAAACAGATGAATCAGACAATTTTTTGAATTTGTTGTTAGCAACTGAGTGCTTTGCAGAGGTTCGTAATCGTGCAACTGTTAGGAACACGGCGACTAAGATACTAAATGAATTAAAGGAAGTAGCAACTGAATACAACCTAGGGTCAGAAACGACTTTAAAGGTTCTTAGTACAATCGCAACTATTTGGAAGGATGATCCAGATACTTTACCTTGGCTTAAAGCCTGTATTAAAGCTAGTCGACTATTTTATATACCGAGTTCAGTAGTTCACATCGTTGCGCAAAGCTGGAAGGATGATTCAGACACTCTATCCTCTCTCAAAGCTTGGGCTCAAACTGATGATGAAGGAAGTGTACGACAAGCTGCGTTACAGGAATTGGCTAAAGGCTGGAAGGATGATCCAAATACTCTACCCATTCTCAAAGCTCGGGCTCAGATTGATGATGAAGCGAGTGTGCGGCGGGTAGCAGTGCAAGAATTGGCTAGAGGCTGGAAGGATGATTCAGACACTCTATCCTCTCTCAAAGCTTGGGCTCAAACTGATGATGAAGGAAGTGTACGACAAGCTGCGTTGCAAGAATTGGCTAGAGGCTGGAAAGATGACCCAAATACTCTACCCATTCTCAAAGCTTGTGTTCGAGACGATGATGGAGATGTCCGGCGGGTAGCAGTACAAGAATTGGCTAGAGGCTGGAAGGATGACCCAAATACCCTACCCACTCTCAAGGCTTGGGCTCAAACTGGTGAAACAAATGTGCAACAAGTTGCGTTGCAGGAATTGGCTAAAGGCTGGAAGGATGACCCAAATACTCTACCCATTCTCAAAGCTCAAGCTCAGGTCGGTGATTTCTGGACTATACGATACACAGCAACGCGGGAGCTAGCACAAGGCTGGAAAGATGACCCAGATACCCTACCCATTCTCAAAGCTTGTATTCAAAATGATAACTTCTGGTTTGCCCGACAGCTAGCAATGCGGGAGCTAGCACAAGGCTGGAAAGATGACCCAAATACCCTACCCATTCTCAAAGCCTATCTTCAAGATGATGAGTCGAATGTGCGGCGGGCAGCAGTGCAGGAATTGGCTAGAGGCTGGAAGGATGATCCAGATACCCTACCCATTCTCAAAGCTTGTGTTCAAGACGATGATGGAGATGTGCGGTGGGTAGCAATGCGGGAGCTAGCACAAGGCTGGAAGGATGATCCAGATACCCTACCCATTCTCAAAGCTTGTGTTCAAGACGATGATGGAAATGTCCGACGGACAGCACTACAAGAATTGGCTAGAGGCTGGAAGGATGATCCAGATACCCTACCCATTCTCAAAGCTTGTGTTCAAGACGATGATGGAGATGTCCGACAGGCAGCACTACAAGAATTGGCTAGAGGCTGGAAGGATGACCCAGATACCCTACCCATTCTCAAAGCTTGTGTTCAAGACGATGATGGAGATGCCCGACAGGCAGCACTACAAGAATTGGCTAGAGGCTGGAAGGATGATCCAGATACCCTACCCATTCTCAAAGCTTGTGTTCAAGACGATGATGGAGATGTCCGACGGACAGCACTACAAGAATTGGCTAAAAGTTGGAGACAAGCAGCTGGAATATATAAGCTTCTATACAATCGTGCGGTTAGCGATCCTTTTGAACGTAAGGAAGAATGGGAAGTCAATCCTCGACGAATTGCGCTAGGAGTAATAATCAGGCACTTCCATAATCAACCTGAAGTACTTGCACTACTAAAAGATCGCGCTGAGAATGATTCAGACGAACAGGTGAGAAAGTTTGCTACGAGGGTTTTGCAAAATTAGCGTTTGAGTAACGAGCTACTGACAATGTTGAGATGTTTGAGAATTCATCGCTATCTATAACCCTATTCTCCTTAGCGATCGCTATCCTTCTGGCAGTCGGTCAGTCAAGTTGTACCCAGCCAGATAAAATAAAGGCTCAGAGCAGAGACTGAGCATGAATCAAGCACTTCAGAAACAGCTAGCAAGTGATTATCAATTAGCTGAAACCACCTACGCGATCGCGGGTAAAAAACTGACCATCTTTAACGTCGCCAATAACTACGAACTCCTAGACAAAATTGACCCCGACGACTTCCAGAAAGACGAGCGGATGCCTTACTGGGCAGAAATTTGGCCTGCTTCGATCGCTTTGGCTGAATTTGTTCTTACCAAGAGTCAATTTCAGCAAGCTCATTGCTTGGAGTTAGGGTCTGGAGTGGGAGTGGTGAGTGTGGCAGGCGCGATCGCCGGAGCACAGATGCTCACCACCGACTACTTCACCGAAGCCCTAGACTTTGCCCAACTCAACGCCTCCGCTAATCAAGTCGCGATCGCTACCCAATGGCTCGACTGGCGAGACATCACCCTAACCCAACAATTCGACTACATCTTCGCCGCCGATGTGCTTTATGAGGAGCGCAATCATTTGCCCATTTTGCAGGCGATCGCTCAACTGCTAACTCCCAGCGGCACTGCCTATATCAGCGACCCCCAACGCCCGATCGCCAAGAAGTTTATTGAACTGGCAACAGAACATAATTTTCAGTTGAAAACTACCACTAATCCAGTCCCCTGGCGGGAGCTAACGTTGTCAGTAGATATTCATGCTCTGTCACAGATTTAACATCCTCGACTTCCTCTTCATACGTACATCTATGTATGTATTGCACTACCTTTAGAGATATTGCAGTCAGGGCAAGCAATTTGAAGATTTTCAATACTCAATGCTAACTCAGGATGTAAAGAAATCGGTTTTCTGTGAGCGATATGTGATCCTTTTAATTCAATAGCTTCCTTGCAGATAGCACACAGACCTTTTTGGGCCTTAAATTTCTGGCATTTCCAAGCTTTTCCCTCAACAGAGTCACGCCAACGTTCAAATTCAGCACGTGGTTCATACCAACCATCAATTCTTTCAGTAATCTTCTTGAGTGAAGCAAGAATTTTATCAGTTTTTTTAGTTGACTTAAATAAGGTTTGAACGAGTTCCGGAAGGGAAGAATCTGACATTTACATACTCCAATGACTTAGTCTGGACTTAATTCAACATATTTTCCTTTAATTGTTGCGGCAGTAGCCTTTAACTCAGCAAGGGCTTGATCCGTTTTAGCCATGCTTTGTATTAAATTTTTGGCTAGTCTGCTAATTTCTAAATCACTGGATTTGCCAAAAGGGATTGCAATGATATTTCCCAGCTGGTTTAGCAAAGCCTCTAAAACAGATTCGAGCTTTTGGCACGTAACGAGTTTAATGCGAGGACGCTGTAAGTATTCTCGGATCGAAGCTATTACACCAGTGATTTCGTAAGTATAAGTTTTACCTTGGGTAGCGACTGGTGATAAGGATTGAGTTAAAACTCGCGCTTGATAAGTGGTGGCACCATACCCTTGGAGTTGCTTCCGAGTAGTAATTTTATGGGAGTTCATAGTGGCATGCTTTTTCTTGCTTATCTAAACTAATTTAAGTACTTATATCTTGTTGCTTAAACCTTCCTTCAGCTCGCTTCCGAAGCATTAATCTGATAATCCTCATAATGTGATAGTAGAGTTTCTATCCAAGGATCTTTAAACCCAAATTTATTCGCAACATTATAGAATCTACGGATTATTTCAACGAAATTACTACGCTCTTGATTGAGGGCTTTTTCGTATTCCTTTGTTTTTTGAGAAAATTCAATTTCAATTTTTTTGATATACTTAGTCTTCTTAGTAACCTGAGCTTTTTGGGCACCTTGCAAACGCTGCCGCTCTGCTAGCTCAGAGCCAGCAAATTCTACTAGAGCTAGTAATAAAGCCTCATTATCAGCATTTTGTAGATCTACACTGACAAAAGCTCGCTCTGCGTCTTTTCCTGTCCACTTAAATTGTTTGGCAAAATCAACGGCTTGCTGCTTCGTGGGCATTTTTGTCTCAGCCTGAGCTTGTTGTATGCAGATACACTTAAGTTATCCCAGTCTTAGTAGAAAAATCTAAGGTCTTTTAGAAGCTCAGATGAACTAGCCTTGAAGAAAGACTAAAGTTTGAAGCATAGCCATCTTGCTTCAAGGCCTCTAGGGGCTGGTAGATCTTGACCAGATTGGTTCAATTAACATTTGAGCTTGTGTCTGGGCAAAATTGACTGAATGCACAGCAGCTAGATTTAGTGACAGCGATCTTATTAAGAACCCCAGCCATTCCCGAAAAAGAACTGTACGTTGCTGATTCCATAGGTGGAATACAGTTCAAACGGATAAGTTATGAAATTGAGATCGATTTCATCAATGGCGGGTGGTCTGGTATTGTCTCTATGTTTGGCTTTGCCAGCATTGGCACAAGCAGAAATGGGAACGCTGCGAGGCACCCCAGGAAGCCAAATCAACGTGCGATCGCAACCCTCTACCAGTGCGCCTGCCCCTAGTTATGGCATACCAGGCGATCGCGTCCAAATTCTGAGATCAGCTCGTGGTACAGATGGCTATGCCTGGCACTATGTAGAGTTTTCCAAATCCAAAGTTAGAGGATGGGTGCGGAATGACTTGCTGATGCTCGACAGTGGCAACGGCAATCCTGTTCAGCGAGTTTCTTTTGCGCCAGGAACTTCTGCTGCCACTGTTAACGGCAGTGTTCGAGGATATGAAACGCGAGACTATCTTTTGAATGCGCGAGCAGGCCAGCGGATGACTGTTGATCTACGCAGCAACACCACCTTTATGCAGGTTGCTGTGCTCAGCCCCCAAGGAGAAACCCTATATGTGGGGACGAACTGGACAGGGAACTTACCCAGCAATGGAGATTACTTGGTACGTGTAGGGTTGGTGCGGGCAGAGGCACGACGCGATGGCGCAGGCGGCTTTAAACTAAACATCGGTGTTCGATAAAGATCTGTGGCTTTGGTTGCTAATCTTCGTGTTAGCCGTTGAGCCTTGACTCCTAGGCGATCTAAAGTTTGGAGACAACTACCCTATTGAGGCATTCTAGGCGCTGGTAAATCTTGACCAGATTGATGCAAAGTTACCTTCTGAGCTTGACCTTGCTCATCTACCTCAAAAGTTAACTGAGCATCCACAATCCTCAAGAAAAAGTGCGTTGGAGAAGTGGGGTAAATTTTGAGTTTTCCCTGGCCAGTAAGCTGAACAAGAAGTTGGTCTGATTCTGCCGTAATCGCCAAAATCTTTTCTGGGGCTAACTGATATTCGCCCACATAACCTGCATAAATCGCCGGATCGATCGCCACTTCTTGATATACCTTAGGCAACTTATAAGGCTCTCCGAATGCGATCGCTGCTAAACCAGCACCAATCTCCGCCACTGCCGCATTACTCACGTTAGACAGCACAATCACCGTTACTTGGTCATCGGGATACCGGGAAATAATCGTGCAGAATCCATCAATGCCACCGCCATGAGTGATATGTTTACGGCCCAATTGCTCAGCCACAATCCAGCCGTATCCGTAATAAACCTTCTCCCCTGCCTCACTCACTGGCACTGTTGCGGCAAACATCTGAGCTTTGGCGCGATCGCCCAACACGGCTTCTGTATCCAATGCTTGGTCCCACTTATAGAGATCTTCCACCGTTGAATACAGTCCCCCCGCCCCGGTTGGCACTGACATGTCGATAAACTCAGCATTACCGTACCCTGTATCCGTCAAGTCATAACCAGAGGCGCGATGCGGCAATATATCCCAATCAGTGTCATACCCTGAACTCGTCATTCCCAAAGGTTCAAAAAGGTGCGATCGCACATACTCTGCATAGGGCTGCTCAGAAACCGTTTCTAAAATGTGGGTCAACAAGGTATACCCAGAGTTGCTGTAACGATGTTGATCTCCAGTTTCAAACTCCAGCGGTTTGTCCTTGAACCAAGCCACCACCTCTGCCACAGACATAGATAGACGTTTTTGGGTTGCATAGTCTGGAAAGGCAGTGTAGTTAGGGATGCCAGCCGTATGATTCAACAATTGATGAATGGTAATGCGATCGCCATTCGGATAGTCAGGAAGATAAGTAGCGATCGCTGCTTGCACATCCAGCAAACCCTGTGCTTGTAATTGCAGGATTGCGGCAGCAGTAAACTGCTTTGTAAGCGAGGCTAAGCGAAACTTGGTCTGGGTTGTGTTGGGCACGCTATGTTCCAAGTTAGCCATCCCATATCCCTGGCTAAACAGGATCTCTCCTCTTCGCCCTACCAATACCGCGCCCATAAATCGCTCGGTGGCAAAATGAGCGTCTAAGTAGGTCGCGATCGCCGACTGCAAGGCACTTATATCTGCTTGCCTCGGATCTTGCCCCGTATCTTGGCCTAGATGAGGTGCCATGTCTCCCTCTCGCGAGATCTAGCAGCAGTTCATTCCAGCGTAACAACTCACTCGCTAGGATTTCAAATTACGAATTACGAACTGCGAATTGTTACTAGCCCTATCTTCAAGTTTAATCATCTCGAAAGCCAGGGGTATCTTCCAATCGGCTTCTGGCGGTTTGGGAGACGAAGCTAGCCGTTGCGGTGGCAGGTTGAGTAGTTTGCGGCTCCAGGAAGCCTAGGAGCGTAATGGAAGGACGGCTGAAATATTTGGTCCAGGGTTGCAATCTTGGCTGTTGCTGCCAACTCACACGCGAGACGTTGGTCAAAAGGAGCGGCACTTCCTGACCATTGCGCTCCCCTAGCACACTCACGGCAACGGCTGTTGTCTCAGGGTTGTTGGCAAAAGTTTGCTCAATTGTGTTTCGAGCTAACGATTCCGCCTGCTGCATCAAATCATCAAAGCTTTGGTTGCCGACGGTGTTGAGCGTAAAACTGAGTTGTTGGGTTTCCGCTAAAGTTGCAGGAGCGATCGCGCTCAAGCTTCCTAACAGGCAGCAAAAGCCTAAGGCGAGATGCTTCAAGCCACCTATAGCTCGACAGCGACGAAAATTCGTTTGGGGCTGCAATCGTTTCATTCATCTCCAGGGAGGAAGTTGATTGCTGATCAATTACAACCAACTCCATCACTCACTTCTGCAAAGGTCGGTGTAGCACAGAGGCCTTGATCAGATTAGCAACTGGAGATTAATGAGGCAGTAAGGCTGGGTTAACACGACGTAAATGAACGTACCTGAGCCAACAAAAGCCACCTAGCAGCCGTCATTGGGATTAGCGAACGTAGACCACTCGTGAATCTAAGCCTCGCGATCGCAGGAACCAAGATAAACTTTCTGCTCCAGCCCGAGTCGGAAAAGAACCCGCGTGAACATAAGGGCCTAGTTTAGAGCGAGTGATGAAAGCATCAGGAACACATTGCCGCACTGCATCCAAGGTGGCTCGGCTTTGCGAAGGAATTGCGACCACATAGGAATAGCCACTCCGTTGCCCAAGCACGATCACATCGCCTTGCTGAGTGGTATTGAAGCCAGTCACGATGGGTTGACAGGGCAGGTAGGAAATAGGCTGGGCTTGTGCCCCAGAGAGGAGGAAGTTCCAAGTAATCCAACTGCCAACACCTAGGGCCAAAAATCGATTCATCACGCACTCACGCGACTGGGGCTAATTACTCTGAAGTTATCATCCTGTCTGAGTTTTAGAACTAAACTTTTGCCCGAACTTTAGTAACAGCAAGTAAAGAATTGATTAACCGAACTTTTGTCACTTGCGATCGCTTAGAGCTACCCTCGCAACCTGCCCCAGCAGCCTGTACTATACGTAAGGAACTCATCGCCTTAATTGTCTCTCCTATGTCTGTCACCTCGGCTGCTGACTCTAGCTTGTTAACCGCTGACTCGCCATTGTGGCCTCAATTGCTCCAACAACTGCTAGACCGTCAATCTCTAGCAACAGAGGAGGCTGCAACGCTGATGCGTGGCTGGCTGAGCGAGACAATTCCACCCGTGTTGTCAGGGGCGATTTTGGCGGCGATTCAAGCCAAGGGCGTTTCGGCGACAGAGCTGGCAGGCATGGCCCAGGTATTGCAGTCCCAGTCTGCGGCGAGTGGCATGACTTTGCCAAAATTTTCAACGCCCCTGATCGATACCTGCGGTACCGGGGGAGATGGCGCTTCAACGTTCAATATCTCTACAGCAGTGGCATTTGTGGCGGCAGCGGCTGGGGTGTCTGTCGCCAAGCATGGCAACCGTTCTGCCTCTAGCAAAGTAGGGTCGGCAGATGTCTTGGAAGCCTTAGGAGTCAATCTCGCTGCTAGTCCAGAACAGGTGCAAGCGGCTCTACAAACCGTGGGCATTACCTTCTTGTTTGCCGTGGGCTGGCACCCAGCTCTGAAGGGAGTGGCTCCACTGCGTAGAACCCTAAAAGTTCGTACCATTTTTAACTTGTTGGGGCCTTTAGTCAACCCGCTTAGACCCACTGGGCAAGTCATTGGCGTGTGCGAGCCGCATCTGGTGGATGCGATCGCGGACGCTTTGAATCAACTCGGCATCCAGCGAGCAATCGTGCTGCATGGGCGGGAAAGACTCGATGAAGCGGGTTTAGCAGATGTGACAGATTTGGCGGTGCTGGCTAACCAAACGGTGCAGCGAGTAACGCTAAATCCTCAAGATTTGGGGCTAGAATTTGCGCCCACCAGTGCGCTGCAAGGCGGGGACTTAGCAGAAAACGCTGCGATCTTGAAAGCAGTGTTGCAAGGAAAAGGTACAACCGCTCAACGGGATGCGGTGGCTCTGAATGCGGCCTTGGCTTTGCAAGTGGGAGAGCAACTACCTGAAACCGCTGATCCACTGGAAGCTTATGCCAAAGGCGTGGCGATCGCTCAAGATATTCTGCAAAGTGGAGCTGCTTGGGCCAAGTTGGAGCAGTTAGTTGAGTTTTTACAATAATCGTCTTTACCCAGTGAACTTCGCAGTACGCTAGAAATCAACAGCTAATGCTGGAAGGTTGTAGTGGATTGCCACTTGGATTGCCACTTGGATTGCCACTACAAAAGCGAGATCTTTAACTGGGTGAAAGCGATCGCTATGAATACTGAAGAACTGAAGCAGCGCTATCAATCTGGGGAACGCAATTTTAGCCAAACTCACTTAAACCAAACCAACCTGCAACGGCTGAAATTAGGGGCAGTAGACCTCAGCCGTGCCAGTTTGGTTAAGAGCAACTTGCAGAAAGTGAACCTAGAAGATGCCAACCTCGATGGCGTCAACCTGTATCGAGCTAACTTAAGCAAGTCTCGTTTGCAGCGTGTCAACCTCAACAAGGCAATTTTGGGAGAGGCCAATCTGAGCGAAGCCAATCTCCACCGAGCTAGTTTAATTCAAGCGGATCTTTGTGCCGCCAACCTGAGCAAAGCGGTATTAAATCACGCTCAACTCAGCGGCGCGGACTTGAGAAAGGCCAATTTGAGCCATGCTCGTTTATCTTGGGCCAACCTACGCAAGGTGAATTTGCACCAAGCTCAGCTAGAGGGCGCAGACTTAAGTGACGCTAAGTTCTGTAACACCATCATGCCAGATGGCAGTCTCAGGAATGATGATTGCTAGTATTACACCACATTAGACTGGTGGGGTTGCGCTGAGCCAGAAGGTTCTAGAAGGCTGGGCCAGCATCTATTTTTATCCCTGTCCAAATCTAAATTTTGATTTCACTGCGAAAGTTACCATGACAGATTTCAACGACTGTTTAAACCATCGCATCGCCCAAGTTGCGATTGGCGAGTTCCATGCGGGCACCTTTGCCGAAGCGAAACGCCTCTATGACGAAGCAGTTTCAACCTACGGGGAAGGGTTTAAGGAAGCTTATTTGCTGCAAGAACAAGGCACTGATAAAGGCATCTCGGTGATTCTTTGGGATAGCGAAGACAGCATGAAAGCCAACGTCAACGATGCTTATAAATCGATCCTGAAGAAACTGCTACCTCTCTTTGTCAGTCCGCCGAGCCTGAGAACCTATGAGGTGGTCAGTGAGGTACGTGCCTCAGAGGCAGAAGCACTCGAGGCTGAAGCATCTAAAGTATGAGCGTGAGTGGCGTTAGCGATCGCCCTCTGCTATCAAAAGCTCTTGTTAAACGAGCGATCGCGTTTCTGGTCATCATCGGCTTGGGGTTATGGCTCGCCATTGCCAGTCCCCCGCCTGCCGCTAGTGCAGATGTTGCCAGTGTTTACCAGCAGCGCGATCGCCACCGTTCTGACGGCATCGGCAAAATCTACATGGGCCGAGAGATTGCTCAGGTGATGGGCCATCAGGGAGCCGCTTGGCTAGAGCGTTCTAGTCGCAGTTGGGAAGAGCAACCGCAACGAGTTGTAGAAGCGCTGGATCTCCAACCGTCGGATGTAGTGGCAGATATTGGAGCGGGCACTGGCTACTTTAGTTTTCGGCTCAGTCCGTTGGTGCCAACCGGGAAAGTTTTGGCGGTTGATGTGCAACCGAAGATGATTGACATCCTCAACTTTCTTAAGCAGGAAAACCAAGCAACCAACGTTGAACCTGTTCTCAGCACGGTGCAAGATCCGCATCTTCCTCCTGCCAGCGTAGATCTGGCGTTAATGGTGGATGCTTATCACGAATTTGAGTATCCTCAAGAAATGATGACGGCCCTGGCGCGATCGCTCAAACCTGGCGGCAGAGTGGTACTCGTAGAATACCGAGGTGAGAATCCCCTGATTGCGATCAAAGCGCTCCACAAAATGACTCAGCGGCAGGTCAAAAAAGAGATGCAGGCGGTAGGGTTAGTTTGGCAAGAAACCAAAAACTTACTACCGCAACAACATCTAATGATTTTTCGTAAGCTTGCTTAGTGCGCGATCGCCCCAGCCTAAACCCTGCTTAAGCTGAGGCAGGAGGAATTACTGTTGCCTGGCTAGTGGAGCTGTTCCAAACAATCCAACCACAAGTATCCTCAGTTTCGGGTTCACTCTGGCTGACCTTAAAGTAGAGCTTTTCCCCAGTACGAGGTTCGATCGCAAAGTCAGCATTTTGAGCATACACCACCTTAAAACCCCGATCTCTAAGGCAGTAAGTCGCCCAAGCCTTTAGAGAGTGTTTGGCTGGCTCAAAGGGAATGGGAGGATTGTGAAAGACAGTCTCAATCGCAGCGATCAGTGACACAGGACTCGATCCTTTAGAAAACGGCTAGATACCTGGCTTGGTGCAGCCAATTTGTACTAGTTACTTCTCTAGTATCTCCGAGGATGGCCCGGAAATGAATCTATAGGGTTTTGAGTTGGGAATACTGCCAATATTTAGGGTGGTAGCGGACCCATCCAATTGGAGAGCCAAAGAGTGTGAAGAAGCCCGTGGGAAAATTCATTCACCAGTTCAGGCAATGGTTACCCACCCTACTGGAAGCGCCTAGCGAGGTGGAGTTTAATAACTACTGGGCGTGGCGACGGCGCTTTCTGTACAAGCGTTTAAGTTTAGGTTTGGGTTTGGGACTGCTCTACTTTTCAGGGTTGACAGGGCTGTACCTAATCCAGATGATGTTGGGCGATCGCTCCTTGAATGCGGTTGTATTCAAGAATTTACTGACAGCATTGAGCATGGCGAGCTGGCTGGTCTGGCTGCAATTGCCTGTCGGAAAGCGCCAGCAAGCGATCGCCTTTCTGGGACTCTCCTGGTCCATAACCATGCTCACCAATGTCCCTTCAGCGCTCGATCCGGTGCTCATTCCGGATCTCAAGGGTTGGACAATTACCTTCTTTGCTCAAGCCACAATTATTCCGTTTCGCTGGCGGCTCCATCTCCTTTCACAACTGGGAGCCTATGCCTTCTTCTTTTCGACCAGTTGGCTTGTGAGCCAGCAGTTTTTGCCTGCCAACATCTCAGCCACAGGTTTTCTGTTCGACATGGGATGGATTTGTCTCATGTCAACTTTGGTGGTGTATCTCTATGAGCGCCTATCTAAAGCTGAATTCCAAACTCGGTACAGGCTCAGACAAGAACAACAGCGATCGGAACAGTTACTCCTCAACATCCTCCCTCCCTCCATTGCTGAGCGCTTGCTCAAACAACAACAAACGATCGCCGATAGTTTCGCGGAAGTGACGGTGCTATTTGCCGATATTGTCGGCTTTACCCAGCTCTCAACCCAAATGTCACCGTCTGAGGTGGTTAATCTGCTCAACCAAGTCTTCTCCCGCTTTGATGAGTTAGCCGAATATCATGGGCTGGAAAAAATTAAAACCATTGGCGATTCCTACATGGTGGTGGCTGGGCTGCCCCAACACCGCATCGATCATGCCTCCGCGATCGCCCAAATGGCCTTGGCAATGCACCAAGCGCTGAAGCAGCTCAACACTCAGACAGGCCATACGCTAGAGATTCGGACAGGGATTCATACTGGGCCCGTAGTGGCAGGAATCATTGGCCTGAAAAAGTTTGCCTACGACCTATGGGGAGATACCGTCAACACCGCCAGTCGCATGGAATCCCAAGGCTTACCAGGAGAGATTCAGGTCAGCGAGACTACATATGAGTGCTTGAAACAGCAGTATGTTTTTGAGGAGCGGGGCAGTATCGCCATTAAGGGAAAAGGAGAGATGAACACTTATCTGTTGAAAGGGAAATGTGCGCCTGAAGCGATCGCTGCTGAGCAGACAAATTTAATATAACTTTGTGGCAGGTGAGTGGCAGGTCCAGGGAGTTTGCGTAGCGTTAAAAACTGTGCAGACTTGTCATGATTTTGTTTTTTCTGAGTCCAAATAGTTAGATTCGATACACTTTTCGCTGATTCGGGTGAGGGCAACCCCCCAACAGCAAATTTTGAATAGAGATCTAACATTAGGAGAATAAATTATGACTCGTCATGGGCAGATACCTCTCGGTGGTGAGAATCCTCCTCGCTCCACTTACTATGACCAAGGCAAGTTCGGACGGCTTTTTCCTTCACTTCCCCCTTTTGCAATGGATAGCCCCCAGCTCCGAGAAGTCCTGAAGGACATTGGCAAAAAGGGTGGCATTATGGACCCCAAAGACGATCTAGACGATCCAGTCGGTCTCATCACTAACCCAGCGAAGAATGTAGAGAATCCTAATAATCCTAATTTGACGGCTGGAATCACGTTTTTGGGTCAGTTCCTCGATCATGATATGACCTTTGATACAACTTCCAGCCTAGAGCGACAACAAGACCCGGAATCGATCGCCAACTTCCGGGCACCCTTCCTAGAACTCGATAATCTATATGGTTCTGGGCCAAATGCCTCGCCTCACCTGTACGACCAATCCAGCAACGGTGGGGGCATCAAATTCTTGGTAGAACCGATTCCTGGCTCCGATGCGATCGCTCGTGATGGCAAACTAAAATTCGATTTGCCACGAAATAGCCAGAATACTGCCTTGATTGGCGATCCTCGCAACGATGAAAACCTGATTGTCTCGCAGCTCCATCTAGCGTTTCTCAAGTTCCATAATGCGGTGGTGGATCATGTGAAAGCAAAAACGGGTTGGTCCAACCCAATGGAGATATTTGCCGAGGCCCAGCGCTTGGTACGATGGCATTACCAGTGGATTATTATCCATGAATTTCTCCCTGCCACAGTCGGCCACAAAATAGTGGAGAAGGTACTGGATAAAGGACGGAAGTTCTACGATTGGCGCAATTTACCATTTATCCCGGTTGAGTTTTCTGTCGCAGCTTATCGGTTTGGACATTCTCAGGTGCGCCCCAGCTACCGCGCTAACTTTGGCCCCAAGGCAGACGATAGCGGTCAATTCATCGCCTTAATCTTTGATGATGGACGGCAAGGTTCACCCAGTTCAGATGCCTCTGACCCCAATGACTTACGGGGTGGCAAACGCGCGGCACGTCGGTTTATCGACTGGCAAACCTTCTTTGACTTTGGGGATAAGCGAGTTCGCCCCAACAAAAAAATTGATACTCAGCTTTCTTCGGTGCTCTTTGACCTGCCCGGAATTCCGGGTGCAGAGCCGCAATCATTGGCCCAGCGCAACTTGCTACGGCAACTTACCTTCAGTATGCCGTCAGGACAGCGGGTAGCCAAGGCCATGAAAGAAGATATCCTCTCCCCAGGAGATTTAGATGACCTCAAACCCTATCAATTGGAGACTCGGACTCCTTTGTGGTTCTATATTCTGCGAGAAGCGGATGTGCTCGGTGATGATGGCAAGCGTTTGGGTCCAGTAGGGGGTCGCATTGTGGCTGAGGTGTTTATTGGTCTGCTAGAAGGAGATCGGCATTCCTACGTGCGGCAAGACCCGGCATGGCAGCCAACCTTGGGCAACGGTGGCAAGTTCACAATGGTTGATTTGCTGAAATTTGCAGGCGTGGTCACCAACCTGTAGTTCCACCATGCAATCAGGGTGCAGCTTAGCCAAACTAGTCAAAGGGCGATCGCGCAATCTCAAATTAACAATCCTCAGCGATCGCCCCTGACTCAAAACTAACAACGATATGATGGCTAAAGACTCCCTCGCGGTTGGCGATCGCCATCTGATTCGTGCCAGTTCCCATGAATATTGCTCACCCAGCCACTGACCGTAGCTCATCTACCTTTCACCGCCCCGAACTGCTGGCTCCGGCGGGAAATTGGGACTGTGCCAAAGCTGCTGTAGAGAATGGAGCTGATGCGATTTATTTTGGCTTAGATCGCTTCAACGCCCGCATGCGAGCGCAAAACTTCACCGAAGCTGACTTGCCAAAGCTGATGGAGTTTCTGCACCGACGCGGCGTGAAAGGGTACGTCACGCTCAACACCCTGATCTTTCCCAACGAACTCACCGAAGCTGAGCAGTATCTCCGCACTATCATTGCCGCTGGAGTGAATGCAGCGATCGTGCAAGATGTAGGGATCTGTCGCCTGATTCGGCATCTCTCCCCCGATTTTCCCATTCACGCCTCCACTCAAATGACCGTCACCAGCGCCGCAGGAGTGGAATTCGCCAAAGATCTCGGCTGCCACTTGGTCGTGTTGGCGCGGGAATGCTCTCTGAAAGAAATCAACAAAATTCAAGCCCAGATTGCTGAGCAAGAAGTGGCGTTGCCGCTGGAAGTGTTTGTGCATGGGGCGCTCTGTGTGGCTTATTCAGGTCAGTGCTTAACTAGTGAGTCACTAGGGGGACGCTCGGCCAACCGGGGTGAGTGCGCTCAAGCTTGCCGCATGACCTATGAGCTGATTGCCGATGGGCAAACGGTGGATCTGGGCGATCGCAAATACTTACTCAGCCCTCAAGACTTGGCAGGGTTGGATGTGTTGCCAGAACTTGTAAAAACGGGAGTTACTAGCCTCAAGATTGAAGGCCGTCTGAAAGCGCCGGAATATGTGGCGAATGTCACCCGCGTCTACCGTGAAGCTCTCGATCGCGTTATGGCTGATCTGGGAGAACCTAACCCCCTAGCCCCTTTCCCTGAGAAGGAAGGGGGGAACGGACAAGTTTCTCAGCTAACCGAAAGAGGAGATCAAGACCATTACAACTTGGAGATGGCTTTCTCGCGGGGGCTTTCGACGGGCTGGTTTCGAGGCATTGATAATCAAGAACTCGTGCATGCTCGCTTTGGCAAGAAACGGGGAGTGTATTTGGGCGAAATCACTCGTATCCGTCAAGAGCAGATTACAGTGCGGCTGGAAGCTCCGGTGAAACCTGGAGATGGCATTGTGTTTGACAGTGGTCATCCCGAAGCCAAGGAAGAAGGGGGGCGGATCTATACTGTTGATTTGCGCGGACCAGAAGCTACATTAACCTTCGGTCGCGAGGCTCTGAACCTCCGCCGTATTCACGTGGGCGATCGCGTTTGGAAAACCAATGACCCCGAACTCGACCGGGAGATCCGTCAAACTTATTCCGGCGAGCATCCCCAATTTCAGCGGCCTATTCAGGTGGAAGTTCATGGTGAGGTCGGGCAACCCCTAATTGCGATCGCCCGTGATGGATTGGGGCATGTGGTTCAGGTGGAATCCACCATGTCATTGGTAGAAGCCCACAACAAGCCTTTGACCACAGAGCGCTTGCAAGAACAATTAGGGCGGCTGGGTAACACTCCATTCGAGCTAGGAGGACTAACCAACCACATAACTGGAAACGTGATGCTGCCCGTGAGCGAATTGAATCGGCTGCGGCGGGAGATGGTAGTTCAATTAGAGGAATTGAGAGCACAACCCAAACGTTGGCAGTTGCGATCGCCCGCTTCTTGGCAAGAGCTATTATCTCAACCTCTCTCTACGCTCAAAGCTCAGGCTAATTCACAGGTACAAACACCCGAACTTGTAGTTCTAGTCCGAAACCTGAAACAGTTACAAGCAGCTTTGGCGGCAGGAATTCAAACCCTTTACTGCGAATTTGAAGATCCAAGAGCTTACCGAGACGCAGTTCAAATGGTGAGGAAGGAGAAGAATCAAAAAGCTTCTTCATTTTTTCCCTGTATCTATGTCGCCCCACCGCGCATTACCAAAGCTGGGGAGAACTGGATTCTGCAACAGGTGAAAGCTTGCGATGCGGATGGTTATCTGGTGCGAAATTACGACCAGTTGCAATTTTTTGGAGGCGATCGCTGTATTGGTGACTTCTCTCTCAACGTTGCCAATCCTTTGACCGCAGGCTATTTCAAGCAGCGCTATGGGTTGGAGCGTCTCACGGCTTCCTATGACTTGAACATGGCTCAGCTAGAAGCGCTGCTGACTAGCTGCCCTGCGGATTGGTTTGAGGTGACTGTGCATCAACATATGCCGATGTTTCACATGGAGCATTGTGTGTTCTGCGCGTTTCTCTCTGAGGGCACGGACTATACCAACTGTGGCCGACCTTGTGAGGAACATGAAGTAACACTACGCGATCGCGTTGGCACAGAACATATCTTGCAAGCCGATGCGGGCTGTCGTAACACTGTGTTCAATGGCACAGCCCAAACTGGAGCTGAATATGTGCAACATCTCCTGAAGCTAGGAGTGCGGCACTTCCGAATTGAGTTTGTTAATGAAGCGTCAGAGCAGGTCGCACAAACCATCCAGCGCTATCAACAACTGCTGCAAGGAGAGATCACGGGTGCCCAACTTTGGCGAGAATTACGACTTCAAAATCAGTTAGGGGTAACGCGAGGACCGTTAGAAACGCGATCGTAATCCGGCTAGTTGGCTCCCATGCGTAATGCTGCTTGCTGGAAATCTGTGGCGGCTTGCTCAGTAGCAGCAACTTCAAAAAAGGCGGCGGCGATCGCGGGAGAGAAGGTAAACGTATCTAACCCCTGAGTGGCAAGAAAGGTGATGTCGTCTACACTGCGGATGCTGGCAACTAGGAGACGAGTGGCACTGTTAATCCCAGCGAGCGATCGCTGCATTGCCACTAAATCTTCTCGTCCATTGCGGCCCAGATCATTAATCCGACCCAAATAAGGAGCCGCATAGGCACCTCCTAGCGCCGCAGCAATCAGAACTTGGTGGACTGCATAAACAGCAGTCAAAGTGATGGGAATGCCTGCTGCTATTAACTGTGCTGCCGCTGTCGCTCCAACTTGGGTCATCGGAACCTTCACCACGACTCGCTGATCAATTGCTGCCAAGCGTTGGCCTGTACTCACCAATGCCTCTACAGTATCACCCCACGTTTGCAGTTGGATTTCCTGGGCTCCTAGGGCGAAAGCTTGCTCAGCTAACAGTTTTAATTGCTCCACTGTACAAGGCACCTGCGATCGCTCTAGCAACAGCGGATTGGTAGTGATGCCGTAAAACAGACCTGTAGGTAACCAAATCTGCCACTGCTTTGGATCAGCAGTATCCAGGCACAAACGAATCTGACGAGAAGCAAAATTAACTGAGGTAGGGCGATCGCGGTCTATCATGAAAGTTTCAAAAACCAGAATTGTAACATTTCACTCCATTGGGAGAGCAGACACCAGGCTATAGTGACCGAAAAATCACCCTTGAGGGTACTGCGACAGCATGGGAACAGTTGGCATGGTGAAGGAAAGAATATCTTTAGATGAATCTTTTATTATTTATCTCTCTTACTTTAAGCGCTAACTTGCCAAGGAAATGCGATGGAACTATCTTTAGGACTGCTGAAGTCACTGTTAGTTGTATTAGAGTTTGTAGACTTCTTGCTGACACCCTTTGGGCTGACAATTTTGCTTACCTTGGGTAGCTATTATTGGTTGCTGCAAGTATTAGGGCTATCTCTCTTTTAGAGATTTACTCAAAGAGGCGATCGCGGCCATGCGGCTCCCGGAGATTGGTAATATCAGGCCCTAGAGGAATGATATTACCAGGATTGAGTGGAAACAAATTGCCGTAGTAGTCCTGCTTTACAGCCTCTAAATTGCAGGTATCTGCTACACCTGGAAGTTGGTAAAGGTCGCGCAAATAAGGCCCTAAATTTTTATAGTCTTGAATTCGACGCTGATTACATTTAAACAGCCCGTAATACACTACATCAAAGCGGAATAAGGTAGTGAACAAACGCACATCTGCTAAAGTTGCGCGATCGCCACAGAGATAACGGCTCGTTTCTAAAGCCGCATCAATCTCATCTAAAGCTCCGAACAACTCCTCACAAGCTTCTTGATACGCAGCCTGGGTTTGGGCAAAACCGCAACGATACACGCCATTGTTCACAGCGTCATAGGTTTTCTCATTCCAAGCATCAATCTTTTTCTGGAGATCTGAGGGATAGAGATCCAAAGCTGGTTGTTGAGCAAACTGATTCAACTCCGAGTTCAACATCACGATGACCTCGGCACTTTCGTTATTCACAATAGTGTTGGTTTCCGTATCCCAAAGCACCGGAACCGTACAGCGTCCGCTATAACCTGGTTGCGCGAGTTCATACAGATCTGCCAAGCTGCGACATCCTAACTCTGGTTGGTTGAGTACCCAACCTCCCTCCGTGGGGGAAGGAGAGACAATGGTGATCGCGATCGCATCTTCGAGTTGCTTGAGGACTCGTACCACGAGAGTCCGGTGCGCCCAAGGGCACCCTAGTCCCACATAGAGTTTGTAGCGACCAGTTGCAGGTTGGTAAGGATTGTCTATCGCTGTACTAATAAAGTTGCGAAATTGGCTGCTGGGTCGCACATAAGCTCCCGATTGATTCCGAGGGGCCAGTTGGGACATCATCAGGTGCCACATGGTACTCCAGGTAAACTTCCCAAATTGAATGATCAGTTTGGGTGGCAGAGCTCTACGCTTTTTTTTTGCCGTCCTAACAGATGGGGGCTTGACTTCGCTGGATGCGGTTGGGGTAGGAGTGGGTTGGGACATGGCACCAAAGATGGAAAGATTGAGTTGACCAGGGCTGGCAATATCTCTAACTTAACGCGAAGGTTTAAATACGAAGGGTTAAGATCGAAACGACTGCAACCATCCACATCAGTTTGCTGACGACTACCGAAAATATTTCTGTTTTAGCTTGCTCCAGATGCGTTGTAGTTGCAGTGTTTTAACTCGCGTTTTGGTCAAGCTAGGAATATTGGAGGAGTGATTTTGCTTGTGATCAAAAAACTCATTAGCTTCTTGCAAAATCACTGTTAGACGCTGAATAATATTCGCAGTACGATACTCAGAGAAAAACTGCTCTGACAAATTAATTGGTGTTGCCATCTTAACCAATTTAAGAATGCGTTGCACGTCGTACTCCAAGGAATAGCCAGCAATTTTATGACAATTAAATCCAGGGTCCAAGTAATCGGATAAGCCACCATTGACGCTGGAAAAAACTTGACAGCCACAAGCCATTGCCTCCATCGGCTGCAAGCCAAATCCTTCGCTTACTCCTTGCTGCGCCCAATATTCTGCAGAGTCATAGAGGTAGACTTTGGCACGATTAAACAGCTTATCTAGATCTGCGACGTAGGAATCAACCACACAAACATGACACTGTTGTTGCAAGGCTGGAATGAGTTCTTGTAGCAGATATTCTGAAGATTTTCGCACCTGAACCAACACATCAATATCGCGTTCAAGATTGAGATTTTGAAACTGATCAGAAATCTGGTTGGGCAGGTAATAAATTAACGAGTTCGGCGATCGCTGCCCCCAATAACCCATCGTATTACGACTCACGGTAATGATCGGAATCCCAGGCGGCAGGTTAAACGGATAACCAGAACTGTGGGCATGATAAATCACATGATAGGGTTTGAGCCTAGTAGCCAATTTCCCGACATCAAAGCCCCAACTAATGACAAAAATAATCTCTTCTAAGTTTTTCTGCTGTAGCACATCGTCTAAAAACAGCGTGGTGTTTTCCCGCTGCCGATACGTAACGACTTCAGCAGAGCAAATTTGTTGAGCGAGATTGAGAGTCTTTAATTCTGCCCACAGCCCACCACAGGCAAATTTGCCGCCTGTCCCCGGAACTAAGAAGTAAAGCTGCCTCATCACCTCAACCCTCCTCTGCGCATTAGCGTGGGCTAGCTGCCGCACAATCGCCACAAAATCGCCCGTAGATTAGCCTACCTGATTTGCGGTTAAGCAAGTTGAGCGATCGCCTGAGGTCACTCGATTCTTTTCAACCTAACGGCGCTGAATTGGCCAGCCAGGATCAGGTAGGCTGTGACAATATGGCGATCGCGAAGGAAAGCAACACAATGCCAAATCCTGAGAAAAATATCATCAAGCTCGAACCTGGAACTCTATTGCTGATCGTATCTGCCCTGATTCTTTTACCCTTGCTGTTCGTGGGTTTTCTCTCCCAATGAACCTTTCTAATCAGTCTTGAACCATGCGAGTTTAGGTAGTAGGACTGTAGGGAAAACCTCCCTCTAGACCCGTCGGAATGTGCCAAGATCAAAGCAGTGTTTATCGAGCCACTACCAATGTCTGTGTACAATTTACCCCTAGAAAACAGCATTGAAAGATTACGGGAAGTTCGTGCTGCTCTACTACGCTTACACAAAGCTCTACTAGAGTTTGAACGGGTTAATTATGAGCAGTTCTTTGGCCGCATCCAGTCCAAGGGTGAGTACTTTCAGCTGGTTGTAAATCACGACTGGTTTAGCTGGCTCCGTCCCATTTCTCAATTTATTGTTCAGATTGATGAAGCCCTCAGTGCGAAGGAGCCAATTACAGTCGGTGCCGCTAATGAGCTGCTTAGTCAAGCTCGCCAAATGCTGCGACCTGCTCAGGATGGGAGGACCACGTTAGAAAAGCGGTACTATCGCGCTATCCAACAGGAGCCAGAGATTGCTTTGCTGCACGCAGACGTATCCCAACTGCTCGCAAGTGCATCTCGGCCTCAGTAGCGTTTTGAGCCTGCTAGCCTTCCAGTTCTGACAAATTTGCCTCTACAAAAGAGCGTAGGCGATCCACCTCCAACTCAAAGGGCGATCGCCTACGCTGAACGATGAAATTTGTTGAGAAATCTTAGGTAACGAGAGTCACGGCTCCTGTATCCAGGTCGTATCGTCCCCCCACAATCTTTAGCTTGCGCTCCAACTCTAGCTGGGTTAACACACTAGAATTTTGCTTTAGCTGCTCAACTTGATACTGCACATTCGCAGTCACCGCTTGATCAATTTGCTGATTGACATCAGCCGATTTAGTTTTAATGCTGGCCAGTGCGGGTTTAATAGCTTTGACAAACGTACTGACGTGGCCCGGAAGCGCCCCTCCTTGAATCGCCGCTGTCACAGCGCCGCAGCGTTCGTGCCCAACCACCATAATCAAGCGAGTTCCTAAGAGAGCTGCCGCATACTCTAGGCTGCCCAAGACCTCTGGGGTCACGACATTGCCAGCAACACGCACATCAAATAAATCACCGATACCTTGGTCAAAAATAATTTCTCCAGGTACCCGTGAGTCAGCACAAGTCAGCAAAGTGGCAAAGGGATGCTGTACCGTTGCCACTGCCTGTAAATCTCCCGCTGCTTGATGCGGGTATTGCCGTTTTTGCTGCATAAACCGCTGATTGCCATCCAGCAGTCTTTGTAATGCCGCCTCTGAACTCACTGCCTCAGAATTTTCAGTCTCAGCGGTGGACTGATCGGCATAGGCAGGCTCAGCATATCTCAAGCTAGTAGCTGTCGCAGCGACCAAGCCAACTCCACCGACTCCAAATAGCTTTAATAGCTCTCGGCGACTCGTCCGTTGACTCATTTGTTTCATCGCGTCTCTCACCTTTCTTCACGAATGACTGATTATTTTTAGCAATCAACTAACAGGCGATCGCCCTGTTATCGCCCTGTTATAGAGAAGACACACACTTCATAGTGCGGATCTCCATCACATCGGAAATAAAGCAAGATCCCCCAAACTTATTCAGAATAGGTCGCACAATTTCCACAACAGATTTAAGGATGTCAGGCGAGCAAAACGCGATGACATAAGCGTTGTCTAACATCGTCACGGCAGAGTCATCAAATACGCCGCCACGCACTCCCTTGCCTGCTACATTACGAATCACGGTGTAACTAGAAACCCCGCCTCGTTCCAAGGCGCTAATGATTTTGCCTAACTCTACGGAGTCTGAAAAAATTTCAATTTTTTTTACCACATGCATGATCTTATCTCCATAGCAAATCGATCCCGTACAAATACAAAGGAATGCCGAAAATGATGTTAAAGGGGAATGTCACAGCTAAAGCCGTAGAGATATATAGACTCGGATTAGCTTCTGGAACCGTTAACCTCATGGCGGCTGGCACAGCGATATAAGAGGCACTAGCGCACAACACAGAAAATAGGAGGGCATTTCCTGGAGGCATCCCAATCAGCTTGGCAATCAGCAGTCCAATTCCAGCATTAAGTATTGGGATCAGTATGGCAAATGAGATCAGAAATGGACCAGTTTTCTCTAAATCTTTAATTCTTTTGGCAGCGACTAAACCCATATCTAGCAAGAAGAAGGTCAGGACGCCATAAAACATATCCTGTGTAAAGGGAGATAAGACTTTCCAGCCATGCTCCCCCGTCAAAAAGCCAATAATCAGGCTACCAACTAGCAAGAAAACTGAACCATTCAGAAATGCTTCTCGCAAAACTTCAGGCCAAGAAAAATCACGCTCTGTCTGATCCTGAGTAAAGAGATTGACCAAGATCAATCCCACAATGATCGCTGGAGACTCCATCAGAGCTAGGGCAGCCACCATGTAGCCATCAAAGTCAATACTTAGTTGTTGTAGGAATGAGCTAGCGGTAATAAAGGTGACGGCACTAATCGAGCCGTAAGTTGCAGCGATCGCGGCAGCATTATAAGCGTCAAGCTTAATCTTCAGAATAAAGAACGTGTAGATGGGCACTAAGCACGCCATCACGATCGCTACTAGCATTGTCAGGAATACTTCCTGATTCAGACCGCTTTTAGCAAGTTCTACCCCTCCCTTAAAGCCGATTGCAAACAGCAAGTACAGTGAAAAGAGCTTGGGAATCGGTGGCGGAATCTCCAAGTCTGACTTCACAAAAACCGCTGTCATTCCCAAGAAGAAAAACAGCACTGGTGGATTCAAGATGTTAGACATAATCAGGCTTACGTCCATATCCACCCCTCCACATTGCTTAAACAGCAATCTAATACAGCTTGCTTCATGCTAGGTCGTGAAATATTCAGTACTCAGTCATCATAGTCTTGTAGAAATACTGGATGGCAAGGCAGAAAAGTTACATTTCTATGTAATTTACTGTCATTTCTGCATGTACTTCTGTATGAAACCTTGAAACTTGCTAGCCAAAGGTTTAAGCCTGCCTACGGCTTTTTCTCTTATCCTTACAACCCGTTCTTGTAACCTGTTGCGGATTGCTATCTCTGGCTAAGTTGCGGGGACTACAAGGTGGGCTGGATAGTGCCCACCTCAGTTTTTAGACTGAATGTGCCGAGTCTAATTTAGGCATCTTGCGTTGATGGATGTACGCGATCGCCTTACCTATATCTTGGCTGGATTGATTATGCCTTGAACTTCTCGGTGATGCGCTTCATGGCTTCTTCTACGTTTTCACGGCTGTTAAAGGCAGAAATGCGGAAGTAGCCTTCACCCGCAGCTCCAAAGCCTGAACCAGGAGTGCCGACGACATTGCAGGTCTGTAGCAATTTATCAAAGAAGTCCCAGCTAGAGAGATTGTTGGGCGTCTGCACCCACACATAAGGTGCATTCACACCACCGTATACCGCTAATCCTGCGGCAGTGAGTTGCTCGCGAACGATTTTGGCGTTTTCTAAGTAGAAGCTGACGAGCGCTTTAGTTTGGGCTTGGCCTGCTTCTGAGTAAACCGCTTCAGCCCCTCGCTGCACAATGTAGGATACACCATTGAACTTAGTGGATTGGCGGCGGTTCCACAGCTTCCACAGTTCTACATCCGAGCCATCGGCGGCTTTAGCCATGAGGGTCTTAGGCACCACAGTCAAGGCACAACGAGTTCCGGTAAAGCCAGCATTCTTGGAGAAGGAGCGGAATTCGATCGCGCAATCCTTGGCTCCAGGGATCTCGTAGATGGAGTGAGGAATGGTTGGATCGGTGATAAAGGCTTCGTAAGCAGCATCAAAGAAGATGATCGAGCCGTGGGCTTTGGCGTAGTCTACCCAAGCTTGGAGGTGTTCTCTGCTAGCAGTCGCGCCTGTAGGGTTGTTGGGGAAGCACAGGTAAATTAGGTCTACCTTCTGAGTGGGAATCTCAGCGGTGAAGTTATTCTCTGCGGTGACAGGGAGGTACACCAAGCCCTCAAACTCGCCTTTGTCGTTGGCTGCGCCTGTATGGCCTGCCATGACATTGGTATCGACATAGACGGGATAGACTGGGTCCGTTACTGCAATGATATTGTTGTCGCCAAAAATATCTAGGATGTTGCCTGTGTCGCACTTCGAGCCATCCGAGATAAAAATCTCATCGGCGCTGATGTCACAACCGCGAGCTTGGAAGTCGAACTGAGCAATTTTCTCCCGCAACCAAGCGTAGCCTTGCTCTGGACCGTAGCCTCGGAAGGCACTGCGATCGCCCATGTCTTCCACCGCTTGAATCATCGCGGCGCGACAAGCTTCAGGTAAGGGTTCGGTGACATCCCCAATCCCCAGTCGAATAATTTTTGCTGCTGGATTGGCCTCAGCAAAGGCATTGACTCGGCGAGCGATCTCAGGGAACAGGTAGCCTGCTTTGAGCTTGAGGTAGTTATCGTTAATCGTTGCCATGATGGATTGATACAAGTGCCGTAAACCAGCTTACTGCCAACTGTTGCGTTAGGAGCTGTTGTCGTCCGTTCTCAGCTCCTAACGCCTGCGGCAATCGATCAGGCACCAGATCAATTTTGGACTCTAGCTGTTTTTCCAACGACGCTTCATGATGGATAAGCTACCTAAAGCACCTAAGGCCACTAAACCTACGGCTGGGCTTGTTTCAGGTACATCTACCTGATCCACAAGTAACCCAGAAACGAAGTCGCCATCCCCCACATCAACGACTCCAATTCCGAGGGTGTAAGTGTCTGATTGCTCAAAGGTGTAGGAGAACTCCTGGAAGCCAGTTTCCCCAAAGAACAAGCTATGGTTAGCAAATTGAAAAGAGCTATTCAGGGTATCGGCTAAGGGAAGCAACACAGTATTTAAGTCAGATCGGCGCTGTAGAGACACGAAAGCAAAATCATTGAAATCTTCAAAAGAGCTGTTATCAACTGCCTGAGTAAACTCCTCAGTCAGGAAATTCCAGGCAAAGGTGAGCGATTGGCCTGCGTTAGCCTTGAAAGTTTGCTTAATTGCTGAGCCTTCAATAATTTCTCCGGTTGCCAGACTAGACAAAGTATTGTCGGACAAAAAAGATGAGGGTAGATTCAAAAACTCTTCCAAGTTTTCAAAGCCTGTGACAAAAGATGCGATCGCGGCATCACCCCCGATAATCTCGTTTCCTTGGGTATCAAAACCAAGTAACTCTTGATAAGCAGTAGACAAGAAAGCTTGGGATTTGCCTTCTACTGGACCACTGCCAAATTGCTCCGTCTCAATCGTTGTTTCACCAATGGTTTCCCAACCTTTAAAACCCTCTTCAAAACTACCGTTAACCACGTCTGCTTTCCCGGCTGTAGGAAAAGCCAGGCTGGTTAGAAGAACGAGCGCCGTAAAACTGAAAGTATTTTTGATCATGGGTTTTTGAATAAAATGATGCCAGCAATTTTACTTACCTCTCCTCAATAAAGGATGAATGGGTTAAAAGCTGATTAATCTTGAATTAATGCCAAGTCAAGTTTTGCCTTTATTATCAAACACCACACTTTTGGAATAGTTACAGCAAAAGTTAGTCTATCTAAAGAAATGGATATGGGTTCTTGCCGGAAGGGCCTGCTGAAGGGCGATCGCATATTAAGAAGTTATTAATAGAAATTCAAGTCCTCATTAACCCGAAGATTAACTGACCTTAATTTCTTCAAGATATGGTTTCTGAGGGGCAAATAAATGTATCAATTACAAGCGCCCAATTCGTAAAAAATACGGATTGAGTAAGCCAATGAGGGCCAGTCAATAAACCACCCAACCTTGGTTTTTGCCTGTCACAGCTCAGCTTGGATGCGAAGAATGCTTTGAGCCCAAAAGTTCCTAGTGATCCTTAAAGAGAGAGTTTCATGTCCAAGTTCACCCGCAGACAACTGCTAATTTTCTTCGGGAGCAGTGCTGGTGCTGCCGTGCTGGCTCCTACCCTCGGCAATAAACTATTTGGCACTGACACTAGTGTTGCTGAAGCAGCTCAACCTCTGAAACTAACCCCGCTACGCTTACCGCATCCTCTGCCTATCTACCAAGAGCAGCCCAGCTACCTACCGACAGGAATTAATCAAGGTCAGACTTTAAATCCAACGACTGACACCAGGCTTACTAGCTACACCGTGTTAGACGATGTGGTAGTGCCGCCAGAGTATGAGCGCTACATCATTGTGAGTTGGGGCGATCGCGTCTTCCCCAATCCAGAAGACTATTTTGGCTACAACAATGACTACACCGCCTTCATCCCTACCAACCGAAGTTTGAGTGATGGCTATCTCTGGGTTAACCACGAGTATATTTCCTTCCCCTTCTCTGGGTTGGCTCCAGAAGCGCCCGCTGATGTTCAGGCAACGCCTAGCTCTTATCCGTTAGTTGTGGGCCAAGATTTGCCTAACACCAAAAACCTGCAACTGTTCGGTGAGTTTCTGTATAACATCGGCGGTTCTGTGGTCCGGATTTCTCGTCAAAGCCGTAGCGATCGCTTTAGTGTCGTCAAAGGAGATGCCAACAACCGCCGCCTGCATGGTTTATCTGGTTTAGGAATCAACAGCCAGCGATCGGACACATACAAAGCGATCACAGCCTGGGGCACTCAGAGCTATCAGCAAGGCGATCAAAACTATCTACTCGGTACGGGACCTGCTGCCACTCAGGTCTTCAACCTCAGTACAGACGGGTTAGGAACTAAGATTATTGGTACAGGCTTCAACTGCTCTGGTGGCACTACACCTTGGGGCACGGTGCTTTCGGCGGAGGAAAACTTCCAAGGAGCGGCAGCTTTCTTTGTCGGGGTCACAGAAGCGGTACAACCCAATGGTACTCAAGCCAGCTACACTCCAGGCACCACGGGCGAGGCCTTTGGCTTAGTGGGTGAGAAATATGGCTGGATGGTAGAAGTAGATCCAGCAAATCCTGATTTCCGTCCCCGCAAGCACACGGCGCTGGGTCGCTTCCGCCACGAAAACATTGCGATGCGAGTGGAAGCGGGCAAGCAATTAGTGGGTTACATGGGCGACGATCGCCGAGGTGGCCATACTTATAAGTTTGTCAGCAGTGGCCGAGTCACGTCTCCTAACGACAAAAATAACAGTCGCCTGTTTGAAGATGGCACTTTGTATGTGGCCCGCTACAACTCGAATGGCACTGGAGAATGGATTCCGCTGCTGCTGAATGCACCAACCAACCCCATTTCTCCCTCTGTGCTCGCCTCGGTTGAGATTGCGGCTTTGGGCACTGCTACCAGAAATGGTCGTTTACCGCTACCCAAGCGCAGTGGCATTGCGGGACAAACCAGCAGTGGAGGTTCGCTCAACGTTGAAACAACCAACGAAGCGACATTCTTGCCTGACTACCGGAACAAGAAGTTATCAGACTTCTACACCAGTCAAGGAGCGGTTTTGGTGGATGCCTTCTTAGCCGCCAACTTGATCGGAGCGACTCCCACAGCCCGCCCCGAAGACATCGAAGTTCACCCCCGCACCAAAGAAGTCTTCATCGCTTATACCGACGGGGCTCCAGGTGGGGATGGCTATCCGGATTCCCGCATCTTTGTCGTCTCCAAATACAGCCCTGACGTTAGAGACGACCAACCTTCCGGCGAACTGTTCAAGATTATAGAGAACAGCGCTGATGGCACGGGCACCTCTTTCCGCTGGGAGCGCTTAGCCAAGGGGGGAGAAGCAGGCACCGAGAATGGTGATGGCTTTGCCAATGTGGATAACCTTGCCTTTGACAGTCAAGGGAATGTCTGGGGTGTCACCGATATGTCTACAGCCGCTCACAATGGTTTTGATGTAGGGGCAGCCGCAAATCCACTCCTGATCGAGCATAGCGTGGTGGGGGCAACCGCACCGAGCCAAACCGACTCCAACAAAAATGTCCAGACTTCTAATTTGATTGGTGTGTTTGGCAACAACTGGCTCTTCTTCATTCCCATGAGCGGCCCAGATGCTGGAACAGTGGTGCCCTTCGCCTACGGTCCTTTCCGCTGTGAAATGACAGGACCCACTTTTGTGGGAGATACCTTAATTCTTTCGGTACAGCATCCTGGGGAAGATTGTCCGTTTAGCCCTCAAGTACCTCTCAGCCGGGATATTGAGATGCTGAATTTGGACGGTACTCTGTTCACTCAACGGCGATCGCTGTTACGGGGAAGCAACTGGCCCAGCAATATCCAGGGAAATCCCGAAGGCCCACCCAAGCCCGCAGTGATCGGCATTAGACGGAAGCAGTCGAATGGCCGCTTTGTTTAAACAACATCATGGCTAGTCTCTGTTTTCTGCGTTTTCTGTAGAGTGCCAAGAAGTTTTGGAGCTGTAGGTAGAATGCTGGCAAGCGATTGAACGTTTACCAGCATTTTCTTTTAGTCTCTGGAGGCGGTCTCTATCCATAACCACAGCAATCTACTTTTCTGACAACGTTGCTTGGGCACTGGGTAGAACATTCGCAGGTACACGAGATGCCACTTCAGATAAATCTCGCACCTGAGATTTCACAGCGTGCTCGATAATCTCAGCCGCTCTGTGCACACCTCCTGAGTCACGGATAGACTGTTGAACTCTAGCAGCATTCTGGGCATAGGACTCTTTGGTGAGAACTCGTTGGATGGCTTTTCTTAGACGTTTTACCCTCAAACGCTTCAACGGCAATACTTCTCCAACTCCTGTTTCGCGGATTCTCGCTCCTGTTCCGGGTTGCTCGAAAGTGATGGGAATCGCCACTAAAGGCGCACCATGAGTGAGAGAATCAAGAACTGTGTTGAGACCACCATGAGTAATCGTTAAGCTAGCTCTGGCTAATACTTCTACCTGCGGCACATACTCCATCACCAAAGGAGAACCAGGGAAACTCTGGATATCTTCTGCACTGATGCCACCTCCATGGGCAATTAAGAGTTGCACATCTAAGCCTTCACAAGCCGCCGCGATCGCCCGAAACAGGGCAGCTTTAGTGTTCTGGATGCTTCCTAATGAGGCATAAATTAGTGGCTGTCCCGTCAACTGCTCAAACGGAAAATTAACGCCACAGGGAGACGGATTGCGAAAAGGCCCAGTGTAGTGGAAGTCTATGGGTAAATTGGGGCAAGGAAAATCAAAGGCCGCAGGCTGTTGGCTAACATGAGCCAAGCGAGTTGAGGTGGAATATAAGCCCTGATAAGGTGGCAAATTCCACTGCTGGCGGTAGTGGTTGATGGTATCGAGAATTGGTTGGCAGTTGCGGTCTAGCATGTAGTAGGCGACTTGATTACGAAGCTTGGCCCACAAAGCTTTTCGGTAGCGCCAAGGCGTAAAAAAAGGAGGTACATCTGCTCGTCGATGAATTGCTTGACCACAGGAAACAGTCACAAAAGGGAGATGCAAGCCTTCTGCTACCGTTTCTCCGGCTGGTTCTAACTGGTCGATTAGCAAAGCCTCAATGCCTAATTCAGCGATCGCCCCTGGCGCATCCCGACAAATAATCTCCGTCACCTGTTGGCAAAAATCCACAGAGTAGTTAAGCGCCTCCATTTCACTCAACTGCCCCAATTGCTGAAACGTTTTGGCTAACGATCCAGGTTGATAAGTAGATTCTCCAAGCGGGTAAAACTCCAGCCCTTCCGAGCGAACTTTGAGAGCAACATCCGGGATTTGCAGCAATGTCACTCGATGCCCCCGACTTTGTAGCTCTCGACCCAGGGCTGCTTGGGGGTTCAAGTGCCCCGGATAGGGCGGACAAATAATACCAAAGTGAGTCATAGCAGGGATGCAGGCGGATTAGAAGGAGGTTACAAGATAAAGCTTTAATCTAAGGATAGAGGGAGGCAAATCTTATGTAGACTGAAATTGATCGATGGAAGCGATCGCTTCCCAGCTTAACTTGCCAGTGACCACCTCCAGTTGCTGAATTTGCACAGACATACCTTGATGCTTAAATTCAGGCAAACTGAGGAGGTCACTAATTTGAGCCACTAAAGCCGTCGTGATTTCAGCCAAAGAGCCTGGATGATCCACAGGTGATAGATTTTGCAGCACAATCGCTTGCCCATCGTTGCCAATCTCAGGTGTCGCTGTAAAAGACATAGACGGCAGTGATGGATCTGGTGTATTCAAGCCCACGTTAAAAGCCAGATGGCCATCACTCAGCAAATAACATTTCACTTGCTGAATTGAGTGATCTCCTGCCTGAGTTTTAGTCAGCTGGGGCAGCGATGGCAACTGCTTCCGCACCGAGGCAGAATTCAGAGCTTGGGTGAGACTAGCTTCGTTAACGACTACGCGAATCGTGCCATCAGCCGGATGCATCAGCTTAATTTTGCCGAACATTGCACTGAAAGGCTTAACTGCTACTCGATTGATCTGGAGGTAAAATTCCTCCAGACGTAAGCTAGATTGCATCAATAAACCCTGGATCTTAATGGCGATCGAATCAACTTGCCCTTGAGCTAGTTTGCTCACATCGGTTTTGATCTGGACATCCACTTCTTCGGCATCCTTAATCATGCTAGCGATCGCCATAGTCGCCATCTTATTGAGGGTTTGTTCGCCAAACTTAGCTGAATCTGATGTCACGATTACTGAGCCTCGTGTGCGATTAGCCTAGGAACACCCAAAGCATAACTCAAGCATTTGCTGCTGCGTAGATGCCCCAATCTTGAATACTCTTCTGACTGAGGACATCTGCTGCCTGCTGAATCTCGGCATCACTCCCTTCGATTAGCACCACATAATCACCTCGCAACAAGCGATCGCTGTAGATCTCAGCTTGCTCTTTAGCAATTCCTGACGCAGCCATCGCTTGCACTACGCTATTTGCTGAAGCGGCATTAATCCCAGCACCTGCGACGCTAGCCACCAGAGAAGCCGCTAAGGTACCTGCAGCCAATACGGCACCAACTCCAGGGATGCTGAGGCTGGTCAGACCCAATAACACTGTAGCGGCAGCCCCACCATAGGCCAAGTTAGAAGCAGTGGCGTTTCCCGCTCCGACTTCTTGATCGCCAACCTGACTTTGCATATGAGCGCCACTCACTTCTTGGCTTTCGTCTGCGTTCTTAGCAATCACAGACACTTGATTCATCGGAAAACCAGTAGCTTGCAACTCATGGAGCGCAGTTTCGACCGCTGAACGAGTAGAAAAAGCTCCTAGGGCACGTTTTTGTTGATTATCAGTCATACTTCCTTCCATCACTTTCTTTATCTGCAAAGTTGGCTACAGCGCAACGCTTGCAGAATTGTTAATAGCCCCTACATTGTTATGATTCCGCTGAGGCAACTCATCAATCCAGAGATGTAGCCTACGCTGCAAAGACAAATTTTCCAAAGAATTTATTGCCTCAAATCGCCCCAATTCCTTCTTTCGATGAAGCATAGAAAATCTCTCCCACAAACTTATTGTCGGGGAGAGCGGAGGGAGAGAAAAGTTAAAAAGAAGAGTTGATTAAGTCAACTGAAATAAAATCAAAAGCTTTATGCTGAAAACTCTACAAGATAGCGATCGCACCTATTACCTATCTTGTATTTATTTCGCGCTTATCTCATACCTACGCTTTAGGTGCAGAAGTGATCTGCTCTTGAACTTTGAGGGGCTTAATGAAACCAAAATAAGCGGCAGCCAATCCAGTCAGAGCATTGAACCAAACGTTGTTACCAAAGATAGGCATGAGGCCAAAAGTGGTATTAGTCGCTGGCAGCAAGCCCATAATGGCAATCAGAATATAAGCGATCGCAAACCCTTGGTTAAACACCAATGATCCAGAGAAACTGGTGGCAGCAGCCAAACCTAAAACACCGACCGCAATATGAACCGCGTTATGCAGGAAGTTAGTAGGAAACAGACCAAAGACGTTGCCATACCCATCTGGGAAAGACAAGTCGGGAACATGGAGCGGTGCATCCCCCGCCACCACTGGCATAGCAATCAAGCCGGGGATAAATCCAGCAATGCCAACGGCTAAAAAGACTACACCAAGAATCATGGCAAAAAGTCGTTCGGCACCGTCAAGGCGCTGAAGTAAGTTAGAGGTGTTCGTTTGCATAGTGAAACCTTTGTTAGCAGCTACTTCTATGCAGCGTAGTGGCGATCGCTAGCCCTAACTTCCACTACAGGCAGAGACAAGATTCTATCTAGAGAATTGTTCACTCGTAAAACCTGGTTGTAATGCTGAATACGCCAAGCCTGGTTTTACCAAGCTTTTACCAAGGCAAGCGGCTACCATCCCAGGAGAAAAACTCGCCGCTGTCTTTAGGCTCTAGATTTTCCATCACAGCCAACAACTGAGCAACAGTGCGCTCTACTGAAAACAGTTTTTCGGGCGACACATTCCGCTGAAATGGTTTGGAGAGGCGAGTATCAGTGGTGCCAGGATGCAGCGTCACTACAATCGTATTGGGGCTTTTGCGCTTATATTCGATCGCGACAGTCCGCATCAACATATTCAAGGCGGCTTTAGAGGCCCGATAGCCATACCAGCCGCCCAATTGGTTATCCCCAATGCTGCCAATTTTGGCGGAGATCGTGGCAAAGACATTTCTCTCGCTATGAGCGAACAAAGGCGATAGATGCTTAGCCAGAAGCACCGCTCCAATACTGTTGATCTGAAAGTAGCGCATTAAATGATCGGAATTAATTTGGCGCAAGCTCTTTTCCGGCTGCAAATCCCCCTCATGCAAAATGCCGACACAGTTGATCACCAAATGTAGTTTGTCTACTTGGCCTCTAATGCGATCGCTACATTCGGCAATTTGAACTTCATCTGTAATGTCTAGCGGGAGACAAACTAACCGCTCAGGCTGCTCGCGTTCTAGCGCCAATAGTTCATTTGCAGACTTCGGTTGACGATAGGTGGCGTAGATTTTGGCAACGCGATCGTCCTGTAACAACTTCTGCACAAACCCTAAACCAATACCTCCATTTGCACCCACAATCAAGGCGTTGGCATTTTGTATCTCAGCAAAAACAGGCATAAGACCAGCAACTCAACCGTTAGCAGCCTACCATTAGCAGAGCGATCGCCACACTACTTGTTCATACTCAATCTGGGGGCTAAATCTTAGTAGTTTTCACCTGTTAAGGTTTGACAAACTGCTTAACTGTGGCTGTTAGTTTTTTCAATTGGACAACCGTTTCATCAAGCCTTGCTTCTAAAACAGCAATCTCTCGCCTTTGCAGAGATACAACTTCTTCTAGCTGAGCAACCCGCTGTTCTAGGAGCTTATCCCTATTGTCTACACCCTTGTTGAAGGCTGCTACAACATGCTGCCAACCACGCTGTTTGACTGAAACCCCATGAACGTCTTTAAGATGTTTAGTTGCTGCTTGATAACTGCCGAAGCGAGATTTAAGTAATTCTATTGTCCAGTAAGTTGAATTTTCTAATTGATGTGCATCTAGGGGAGTAAAAGTGGATGGCAAAGCTTGGTGAGGTTCTGATAATACTTGGTTTGTCTGTGCACTAGTTGTCTCTAATTCCGCTTTAGCATAAGCGTAACCAGTCCGAAGTCCTGCTTCCGCCACAGTCAAGGTATTGTCTGCTAATTCTTGACCTAGCTCTTGCATTTTATGAATGCCACGCTTGATCTCACTCAGTTGCTTAGTCGTGGCCTTAAGGGAATTTGTTAATTTACCCATTTTGGATTTCTAATCTTCCCTTAATGCACGATTAATATTAGCAGGCGTTTCTTTGGTCCAATCTTCAATAGGTTCTGGACTTACCTTTTTAACCGTTAAAGTTTTGATATCCGTATTGAGAAGTCGTTGGGCCGCAGTTAGCAAGCGATTCAAGCGTTGCCAAAAGGAAAAAACTCCATTATCTTCTTTTACTTCTTCATATATGGATTCAAAGTCTTCTAGTAATTTAGTCGTTGCGCTCATTTGTAGCGTGAGATTATCGACTTGTTCAGTTAGCTCATCACCCCAGCTTTCTAGTTGCTTACGAACATCCAAGCTATGAGTTAAAGCTTGCTGAAGTTGTTGCTTTTCCTTCTGAACTTTTTCTAAAGTAACACTCAGTTGTTTGAGTGATTGGTTGATTGTTGTAAGGCTATTTTTTGCCTCGGTTTGACGGCGTACTAGCTGCCCTCGGCTTGCAACTAAACTTTTATAAGAGTTGCGGATGTCTTGGTAGGCTGTTTCTATCTGTTCACGGTTAAGTTGAGCTGTATGAAGCGGAAACTCACTAACACTTCTGTACTCCTTGTAATTTGCCATTTTTTCCCTAAGCTCACGCGACCTCAGCTCTAAGGTGGCACATAGCTATAAGCTCCGCAACCGGGTGGTCTTCGTACAATCTAAAGAAATAAATTGATAGGACTGAGATAAATAAATGGTAAAGAAGGTTGTAATTGTCGGAGCTGGGCCGAGCGGGATTCTGTTGGCTCATTATCTGTTGCGACGGCAGGAAGCTTATCAGATTGAAATTTACGATCGCCGTCCTGACCCCCGCAGCGTCTCCTTTGAAAAAGCTCGCACCTACCCCCTGACCCTTAACGCCAGAGGCCTCCATGCTTTAAGGCAGGTTCCAGGGTTGGAAGATAGCGTCAGAGCCCAAGGGACTGCAATTTGGGGAACAGTGGTGCATGGTAGAAAAGGGAAAATGCGAACGTTATCTCGCCAGAAACCACTCTTTGCCCTCGATCGCACCCAATTAGTCATCACCTTATTAGAAAAGCTCACCGAAACAGACCAGAGCGATCGCCTCACTCTCCACTTCAACTGTAAATGTATTGCCGCAGATTTTGAGCGGCAGAGCATTACCTTTGAAAGCATTACTGAAAACAGCGTGACAGAGGAGTTGAGGGCTGATTATGACCTGCTGATTGGAGCTGATGGAGCGCACTCTGTAATCAGAAATCACTTTTTGCCCACAGAGGGATTTACGCTTGAAGCCCAGTATGTGCCTACCGACTACAAAACTCTCTTTTCATTACGACGAAATGAGTCCGCAGGACTAGATCTCAAACCAGAACATATCCATAGTTGGCGATTGGAGGATGGCACCACAGTTCTAGCGGTTCCTACTAGTAAGGCGATCGCCAGTGGCGTCATTACTTTTTCCCGCAACAACAATTCGTTTGTGAAGCTGAACACTACTACTCAAGTTTTAGAGTTTTTCCATCAGAATTTCCCTGATTTAAGCCCACTCATTACTGATGCCGAAGCGGAAGCATTGCTCAATCGTCCTGTTTCCCAAGTGCTCACCATCCGTTGCAGTCATTATCACTATGGCAACAGCGTGTTACTGATTGGCGATGCCGCTCACGCCGTTTCCCCCTCCTTGGGTCAGGGAGGCAATGCTGCTTTCGAGGATGTAGAAGTATTGGATCGTCTATTAGATGAATATTCTGACGACTTAAACTTAGTGTTACAAGAGTTTAGTACGCGACGCCAACCCGATGCTCATGCTTTGGTAGAACTGTCTGATAGTCCATTTCCGCTATCTAAATCCTTATTTCTGGAACTCATAGTGAGACAGAAATTGGGCAAGGTGCTGCATCAACTATTGCCGCAGCATTTTCCAGCTTCCCTGTTTGAGTTGTTGTCTGACACTACGGTTCCCTACGCGGAGATCTTGTCGTCCTACCGTCGCTGGATAGCTAAAGTGAAACGATCCAATCAGAAGTTTTTAGCACAGCAAAGTCAATAGATTTCTGATGCTGAAAACAACTAGAAGAAGCGATCGCACAATCTCTATTAATCAGGCGATCGCTTGTAGCTCCAGCAAAAAACCACTGCTAGGAAAAATTGCAACTACTGCTCCGTTAACTGATACTGCACCTTAAACCGTTGCTCACGATCGCTACCAACGTCATCCAAGAACACCGTTGAGTTTTTTTCTGAGGGACGCGATCGCTCTACAATTACCACTGTTCGATCTTGCACTTTGAAACCTGGTGCAGAG
Organism: Trichocoleus desertorum AS-A10; assembly: GCF_039962155.1. Lineage (NCBI taxonomy): Bacteria > Bacillati > Cyanobacteriota > Cyanophyceae > Leptolyngbyales > Trichocoleusaceae > Trichocoleus > Trichocoleus desertorum. The sequence goes on from NZ_JAMPKN010000012.1 coordinate 175,112, forward strand.
GGACGTACAGAATTGGAATTGCCACGTAACTCCAGATTCACTTGAGACTTAGGCGCTTTAAAGTCATTCAGGCTGCGAGTTTGTACGCCTTGAAGAGATTGACTGGACAATGTCACACTACCGGGCAGTACCGCTGGTGAGTTAGCGGTTTGAGCCTGACCTGCAACCGCCCCAACCAGCACTCCAAGCCCTGCGCCAAAAAAAGCAAGCATGGTAGAACGCATGTAGTTTCCCTCAAGATTTAGTGTTTAAGTAGTGTTTAAGTATTGTTATCAGTCATATGGTTTTTACGTACTTTCCTTATAAACGAAAGCGAATTCATTGCAACCTATTCCTCTAGATAGAGGTTGGCGCAAAATAGAGAAAGTTTGAAGCAAAGTCGAAATATTCTGCCCTAAGTATGATGATCCCCTGACAAAACAGGTAATTTTGGATGCCGTCCGTTTTACGAACTCTTTACTCCTGTTTCGCCTTATTCCTCAGTAGCGTCACCTTGTTTCTGAGCGCTTGGATTGTCGTGCCTGCGCCAACCCTAGCTCTGCTACCTTTAGGAGTAGCGACGCCAGAGCTGAGCCCTTGGTTGCTCGGGTTTAATGCGATCGCTTGCCTGCTGGCATCTCTAGGGATGCGGCGGAGTTGGCTCCAACGCTTAGCTGTGTTGCTGGGCTTGGTGGGGTTGGGGCTGAGTATGCTACCCCTATTGCAGCTACCCCTTGCAGCGCAACGAAACAATGATGAGCTGCAAGTAAATTTTGGGCCGAGCTATGAGCAGGTGAGCCAGCAATTAGACCAACAGGCCGCCCAAAGTACCAAGGGAGATCTAGAGAGACCGCGATCGCAACCTTTTATTTTGCAGCAGGTTTTTACTGGAATTCCAGCCAGTCCGGTGCGCTATGCCCCCAACATCCCTTTTGCCAAACCGGACGGCGTACAGCTCAGCATGGATGTTTACCGACCGCCCCAGGTGGGTCGCTATCCAGCCTTAGTGGTGATTTATGGGGGAGCTTGGCGAGGGGGAAGCCCATTAGCCAATGCTGTTTTCAGCCGTTACATGGCCGCCAGAGGTTACACGGTTTTCGCGATCGACTACCGCCATGCACCTCAGCATCAGTTCCCATCCCAACTAGAGGATGTCCGCACCGCTTTAGCTTTTGTGCGCGAACATGCCAATGAATATGAAGCAAATGGCGATCGCATGGCTTTACTGGGTCGCTCCGCTGGTGGGCACTTGGCGATGCTAGCAGCCTACCAACCCGACGCTCTGCCGATTCGAGCGGTAGTCAGCTACTACGGCCCTTTCAACTTGACAGCAGGTTACGCCGATCCGCCTGAACCTGACCCAATCGATGTCCGGGCAGTTTTAAGAGCTTTCTTGGGCGGCACCCCAACTGAGAAATCAGCCCTGTATCGCCAGGCTTCCCCCGCCACCTATGTCACTCGACCTTTGCCTCCCACATTACTCGTCCATGGTCGGCGCGATCATCTGGTGGAAGTCAAATTTGCCCAGGGCATGTACCAACGATTACGGTCTGTGGGCAGCCCCGTAGCCTTGCTGGAGCTGCCCTGGGCCGAGCACAGCTTTGATGAAGTCTTTCAAGGGCTGGGGAGCCAGGTGACTCTCTATTATGTCGAGCGGTTTTTGGCTTGGGCCTTACGCTAGCTTCAGCGATTCGAGCTAGCGATTGACTGTACTCATATCCGGATAGCGATCGCCCACCGCAAACCCTTTTGGGGCCACCTCATCAATCCGGGCCAACTCCTCTGCTGTTAACGTGACATCCACCGCTGCCACATTTTCCTCCAAATATTGCCGCCGTTTGGTTCCAGGGATGGGCACAATGTCCTGACCTTGAGCCAGCAACCAAGCCAGAGCCAACTGACAGGGCGTCACCTGTTTCTCTGCCGCAATCTGTTGTACTCGCTCCACCAGTTGCAGGTTTTTGTTGAAGTTTTCTCCTTGGAGGCGGGGCGAATATCGTCGATAGTCATCTGGAGCCAAATCATCTAAGCTCTTGATCTGTCCTGAAAGAAAGCCGCGACCGAGCGGGCTATAGGCCACAAACCCAATTCCTAACTCTCGCACGGTTGGTAAAATCTCATCTTCTGGGTCACGACTCCAGAGCGAATATTCCGTCTGCAACGCACTGATCGGATGCACCGCTTGCGCCCGCCGAATCGTGGCAGGAGCCGCCTCTGACATGCCTAAATAGCGTACTTTTCCCTGCTGCACCAACTCCGCCAGCGCCCCAATCGTTTCTTCAATGGGTATAGTTGGGTCTACCCGGTGCTGGTAGTAGAGATCGATATAATCAACGCCGAGCCTTTGCAGAGAAGCATCACAGCACTGCCGCACATATTCTGGCTTGCCATTCACACCAAGGAATTTTCCATCCTGACTGCGTTCATTACCAAACTTAGTCGCTAAAATTACCTGATCTCGACGGTCCGCGATCGCTCGTCCCACCAACTTCTCATTGGTAAACGGCCCATACATATCCGCTGTATCTAAAAACGTCACCCCCAGTTCCAAAGCTCGGTGAATCGTCGCGATCGACTCCGCCTCATCCCCCGCGCCATAGAACTCAGACATGCCCATACAGCCCAAGCCGATCGCAGAAACCGTCAAACCTTGACTACCCAGTTGTCGAGTTTGCATTCGTGATCTCCCATGTCAACAACTGCCAACCATTGGAACACCTGAGCAGAGAACAGCACCCTTCTTAAGACTGAAATGTTCTAAATTGATCAAAATCACCCCTCCCAAACCCTCCCCGATGCGGAGAAGGCTTTGAAAACGGCGGCTAAAGGCAAACTTTTGGAGGGGGTCTGAGGGACGCAACCGTCCCGCAGCGGGGGTTTGGGGGCGAGTGCCCCCAAGGGTTTGGTTCCTTAAGTAGTTAAACTGCTTGTTTTTCGTGCAACTGAGGCTTCAACTCACTTGGAGCAAATGCCCCAAACTCAGTCACGATCGCCGTAATCAACTCCGCAGGAGTCACATCAAACGCCGGATTGTAGAACTCCACACCTGGCGAACAAATCCGAGTGTCACCCACCTGATAAATCTCTACCGGATCGCGCTCCTCAATAGGAATCCCACTACCATCCGACAAAGAAAAGTCAATGGTGGATAAGGGTGCAGCGACAAAGAAAGGAATATTGTGGGCTTTCGCAGCGATCGCCACACTGTAAGTCCCAATCTTGTTTGCCGCATCTCCATTCGCTGCAATGCGATCGGCCCCAACCACAACCGCGTGAATCAGGCCCTGCTTCATGCAGTGCGCCGCCATTCCATCCGAAATCAGCGTCACTGGGATACCTTCTTGCACACATTCCCAAGCCGTTAGCTTCGCTCCTTGTAGCCGAGGCCGAGTTTCATCCGCGTAGACTCGCTCTAATCGTCCATCTCGCCAAGCCGAGCGCACCACACCCAAAGCCGTCCCATAGCCCGCAGTTGCCAAAGCTCCCGCGTTGCAGTGAGTCAAAATCCGCAGCTTTTCTGGGCTTGTGGGTAGTGCCTTTACCCCATAATCGCCGATCGCCTGACAGGTTTGGATATCATCTGCATTGATTTGCTTCGCTGTTTCTAGCAGCGTTTCCTTCAGATATTCCACAGGTCCAATCGTCTGCCGTGCTGTCTTCAGCATCCGCGCGATTGCCCAGAACAAATTCACCGCAGTCGGGCGAGTTTCTCGCAACTCCTGAGCCACTGTTTCTAGTTGAGTCAAAAATTGATCGCGATCGCTGGTCTGAATCGCTCGTGCCCCCAAGTACACACCGTAGGCCGCTGCTACCCCGATCGCCGGAGCCCCCCGCACGATCATGGTTTTAATCGCCCGCGCCATGTCTTCATAGCGGCTAATTTCTACAACGATATATTCGTTGGGCAAACGGGTTTGGTCAATCAGCAAGACTCGGTCTTCTTGCCAAACAACGGGATATACCTGAGCAACGGTAGACAACATAAATATTTCAGCAGATTAAAAAACGTCAACAATGCGATCGCGCCACTATAAAACGTTACCAGACTCTCCTTTGTCAGCAACATATTTGATATTAGTCTTCTCAAAAGAAACTAAGGCACCCGCAAAAGGTGCCCCTACAAATCAATGCTTACAATCGCTATTTATAATCGCTGTGATTTTTGTATTGCTGAGTCGTTGAATAACAGAGCGTCAGGAAAGTGACGTTGGGCGCGTTCTGCTGAGGTGCAGTGATTGCCTCTTGCCGCCAATCGGGTAGGGCAAACTCGCTTTACATAAGCTAACGCCTCTGGCCACCTGACTTGGTTGATACAGTGTGCCCCATTTACGCCCCAAGCGGCCTCAAACCGCATTTCTGGTACAACATCCGGTTTTTGAATGCGTAGGCGATCGTAGAGATTGATTGGAGTGCCATCTTTAGTATGGGCCACACCATCCCCACAATAATCCGCTCGTACCATCCGCACACAAGCAGAATGATAATCTCGTAGCGATCGCCCTTTAACGTTTTGCCAAGGCTTGTAGCCGAATCGCATGCACTTGGCTAAAGCTCCATTGGTACAGCTAAATGTCACTAATTTCTTGTTGGGGCGATAGTTGCCTCGGCTATCCCAAGAACCCTGCAACACCACTGCTTTAGCCACTCCTTTTGCATCTGGTTCACAGAGGTTCTGCCAGTTCTGTTGTTTATCCTGATAAAAAACAGTGTAGAGATATGTTTTTTTCTCTGGATCAAGTGGATCAACTTCGCTATTTCGCACTTGAAACTTCTGTTGACGACCTTGATCATCAAACCCTACAATTTCAGTGGTTTGAAGCTCTATTTTGGTCAGAGGTGCCTTATCTTTTTCACTAGGATGAAAGGTAGGTCTCGCGATCGCAATGCTGCTCCAAGCAAACAAAAACGCCAAACCCAGCAACAGCGATCGCAACATTGGCCGAATACGCATGCATTACCTTCTTCTCAAGCAATCCCAACAATCTCACTTCTTCACCGAGATGGAACCGTGAAACATTGTTCCATCCCGATTAGGTGATTTAGATAGCAACCTTGTTTACTTAACGCCTACCAAACGGCCCTCTTCAACTTGAATCTCCGTGAACTCAGGACTTGATAAGACCATGCCTGTTTCTGAAGACGCTGCCACTGCTGCGTTCTGATTTTCTTCACCATTCACGTTACGCCCATTTAAGTTGGCACCATTCAGGTTGCTGCCATTCAAGTTGCTACCGTTCAGATTACTCCCATTGAGATTACTACCATTTACTGATGTCCCATTCATTCTCACTCCATTAACGCTAATCCCATTGAGCGTTACTCCATTCAGGTTGCTGCCATTTAACTGAGTTCCGTTAAAGGCAAGGCCATTCACGGCAAGACCAGCGTTTGCATTTGAGGAGAAGGCTGTAACACTCAGAGCAGTAAGCGCGACAATAGCTAGGAAGCGTGAATTCACCGTTAATAACCTCTTGATGATGTAGCAAAGATGCCTACAAAAGGAAAAACTCAAATTCCAGTCAAAAAATGATGACATTTGCAGTTTTTCAAGAATCAGCTCAACGCTCCATCCTGCAAGGTATTTGTTATTGGCTTTTACCTTATAACCGCTCAAATGCCACAATTTATCTACTCAAAAGTACAAGGGAATATGTTTTAGAGCCTATGTTTTCCGGATGAGAGTACTAGTGGCAGTTCCACCCTTATGGGGGAAGGAGATCGGGCGATCGCTTGGATAAGATAAAAACAATAAAGCGATATCCCAAAGCGCATTAAACTTTATAGCAAACTGCCTCCCAGCCTTTATTATGGGAGGCTTATAATTTTTAAACCCTAGGACGTGTTTTAAAACCCTAACCTAGAATGGAAATAACCGTATTTCAAAGATACCTAATAGACATTGGTCGCACGCAATCCAATCTCGCGAAAAGACTTAACCAATCAAC